>DATDVK010000116.1:0-6679 GCA_035290085.1 Candidatus Peribacteraceae bacterium | reverse complement strand
TGGTGCCGGATCATCACCATCCGGTCTACTCCAAAGCCGAAGGCGAATCCCTGCCACTCATCGGGATCAATGTTGCAGTTTCGAAGGACATTCGGATGCACCATGCCGCAGCCTACGATCTCCAGCCAATCACCTTCCTTCGTCTTGTCTTCCCCCTGCCAGCGCACGTCCATTTCCAGGCTTGGCTCGGTGAAAGGGAAGAAACCCGTCCGCCAGCGGAAAGTCGCATCTTTCGAGATCAGTTCCCGCACGGCCGTTTCCATCACAGCTTTCATGTTGGCAAGCGTGACGCTCCTGCCGATCATGAGTCCTTCGAACTGGTGGAACATGGGAGAGTGCGTGGCGTCGGCGTCCTTGCGGTACACCTTACCGGGGAAGATGGCCCGGAACGGCGGTTTGTGAGAGCGCATGTACCGGACCTGCCCGGGGGAAGTGTGCGTGCGCAGAACCTTCTTCTCTTTCCCTTTCATCTTCATCCAGAACGTGTCCTGCGTATCACGAGCGGGGTGATCCTCCGGGATGTTGAGCTGGGTGAAGTTCAAGTCTTCTGTCTCCATCTCCGGGCTGTACATCACATCGAATCCCATGCGTCCGAATATCTCCTCCACCTCGGCGTAGAACTCCGGAATGAGGTGCAGGTGCCCCTGTTCTTTCCGGGGGAGATGCAGCGTGGCATCGAGTGCATCCTCTTTTCTGAGCGTTCCATCTTGCGGTGATGCCAGGGTGGCCTTGCAGTTCTCTAGAGCATCGAGGAGTTTCTTCTTCTGCTCATTGAGTTCCATGGCCTTCTTTTTGCGTGCACTCTCATCCAGTTCCTGCAATTCTTTCATTGCGAGAGTCATGGCTCCGTCTTTGCGGCCGAAGAGCCGTTGCTCAATGGCACTGAGCTCAGCGGCGCTCTGGACCTTTTCAATCTGCGTGAGGAATTCCGCCCATCGTGAAGATTTCTCTGCCATCGAGGAGGAGCATACTACAGTTTCACTGCAGGAAACTAGTGGCCCAGAGCCAATTCCACGAAGAAGAACACCCCAAAGATCATCAGACCCACCCACCAGTTGAGGAGTGCCAAGAGGTGGAAGAGGACGAGGAGCACCGTCGCACATCCCAGAAAAATGCCCTGTCGCAGGGAAATGGAGAGCAGTTTTCCCATGTCCCACGTGTGCACAGGCAGAGCTTTCCAGAGGCCGAAGAGCGCCAGGGCTCCCGCAGTGCTCACACTCAGGAACAAGCTGACGAAGAACGCCGGAATGGCTTGTGCCGGAGCGGTGAGGGGGCTCACGCGCAGAATGACAATCAGGAGCGATGTTGTAGAGAGCAGCGCCGAGAAACTGATGCCGAACAGGAGGTTTTGCACAGGGAGGAGGGGTTATGGTTTTCCGTCCAGGAAGGTTTTCAGCGCCTGGAAGTCATCCTCGAGAGCCTGCCGGAGGCTGCCGTTATGGAGCGCAGCGGCAGGATGGTAAATGGGGAACACAGTGATGCTTTCAGTCAGCTTCTGAGGTTTGCCGTGTGCCTGGGTCATTCCCAACTTCGGGAAGAAGTGACCGAGTGCGTGCCGCCCGAGCGGCACAATCACCTTCGGCTTGATGATGGCGATTTCCAGCTTCACCCACGGCATGCACTGCTCCTTCTCCTCGTCTGTCGGGTCACGGTTGTTCGGCGGACGGTACTTCACCACGTTGCTGATGTACACGTCTCCGCGCTTGAGCCCGATGGATGCGAGCAGTTCATCCAGAAACTGCCCTGCCGGCCCTACGAAAGGGCGCTTCAGTTCGTCTTCCTTCTGGCCCGGGGCTTCTCCTATAAACATGATGTCTGCCTTGGGGTTTCCTTCTCCGAGGACGGGGTTTGCCGACTTGCAGAGTTCGCAGCCATCCCATGTTTTGAGTTTCTCCTGGAGTTCGTCAATGGTGAGCGTCATCACCTGCGAGCATACCACGTCTGATCTGGGTGTGTTCCAAAATCGGGCCGTAGTTGCCGTTGTCAGGGATTGAAAAGCAACGATAACGGAAGTCATACGGCTTTGCGATTGAATCGCTAGGTACGTTTTTTATAGATTTTCATTGATAGCGGTGAAGCGATATCGCTACGCCGCTATTTCGGATACAACAGAAGAACGTTTCTGTCGTTTTCGTTGCGAAACCGTATCAGAAGGCAGAAGTCAGAGGGCAGTGAACAGCCAGTGGCAACTGCCTACTCACTTCCCGTTCAGGGTCTGAGGACCCCTCAGGATCTCGAACGACTGGCTTCTGCCTTCTCCGCTCCGGCAGTCATCCAACCGTCAGCGCAATGGCGGGCGGGCTGGGCTCGTGATCTCCTCCTCCGGGGAGTACCCACTTGCTGGATGGTTTTTCTGGCTCGTCTTCCAGCCCTATGACTGCATTGCCCACTGCATCCGAAAGTACACTCCCCAGTTCCTGCAGCCGCATGGGATCAATATCCACGTCTGCTGTAACAGGGGCGTTGTCGGGGTTGAGAGCAGGGAACAGTGTGCTGGCGGAAACAGAGAGATCCTGCACAGGCAGGGCCCATGTCCCCGGGATGTCCTCGAGGGGGATAGGGTGGTCTCGTCTTTCTAATTCGCCCTGGAGTGCGTGGTGCTCGTGGCGCACGGAGCGAGGGAGTGCGATGACCATGGAAATGTAGTGAGCGGTGGCATAGCGCTCGCCGGAGAGGAGGTCCTCACACATGCCCCTGCGGCAGCATGCAAGGTAATGGTCAATTTCTTGTATTGCTCTGTAGAGATCCAGGCGGAATTCACGCATGTCTACACGCGGTTCCCTCGTGGGCCTTTCGAAGGGGATGGTGGCGAGTACCCCTTCTTCATCGAGATCCGGTCCCCGGGTAAAAATTTGCATTGGGGGGTATTTTCCTCCCGCGGTGTTCTTTGGGCAACCAACTTTATGAGTACTTTTCTTTTACCTTTGCGATGCGTTTTTCCACTTTTTCGCGGAGTTCGGCATTGGATTCCGCAAGAATCTTCACTGCAGCCAGAGCGGCATTCTTCGGATTCAGCACAGTCATCACCGGCACGTCGGAAGGCATCCGAAGGCTTGAGTGCAGGTCCACCATGTACTCTTCCAGTGTCTCAAGCGGCGGGCAGTTCACGACGGGGTGAACACAGCTGCCGGCCACCACCCCTCCGAGGCCGTTGCTCATCCCCACCACAGTGATCACGACCTGTGGCTGCGGATCTGCGTTCAGCTTCTTCACTTCTTCTACTACCTTCTCAGGAATCTTATGCGCAGAGGCGACGATGACTCCCGAGGGGACGGAAAATTCATCAAGCACGTCAGAGATCTTTTTTGCGTACTCACTGTCTGACTTGGAACCGAGGATGAATGTGACTTTCATGGTGCAGAAAGCAGGAGAATACAAGCATTGTAGCCTAGCAAGAGGGGAATACAACGGAAGGGGGAAATATTGATAAATTAAATATATATTTTAATATATATACCCATGCGTTTTCCTCACACTTCGCCTGTCCATGTGTCTGTTGAGAAAGTCGATAGAGCAGACCCGCAGAGTATTGACCGTTCTCTGGAGTCACTCGGCATTGCATATGGTTCCCATGTTTCCTGCACTCTTCCCGCAGGGAAGAACCGTGAATTCAATGGGCCTGCCAGTGTGAGCATTGCTGGGCGGATACGGCAGATACTGGGGGAAAAGTCTGCGGTAGATGTGATTGCAAGAGTGGACGATGAAGAACTCTGGCCTGAGAGGACGGCTGCATTGCGTCAGATGGCAATACGCGACCGCATAGAGAGGCTACGCGATGTTTCCCGGAGCACAGTGATGGATGCTCAGCCGTATCTGGTACAGATAGAGGAAGCACTCGGAGAGCAGGGATTGGAACTCATGCTCCTTACGCAGCCTCTCTGCAATTCATATATGGAGGTGTTCTGGTCTCTCCAGCCGCCGGATGCAGCTCTTGCTCTCCCGCCGGAGACCACGCATCTTGTTCTGCCGGCAAGTTGCAGACCTTTGCAACAACGCATGCAATTTGCTGCGAAGGATGCGGTGAAAGCCGGGGGCATATCTGAGTGCCTGCGGCATGTCGCCATTCTGCATCATGCGGATATCAACGAAGCAGATGAGAGCAAATCTTTCGCAGTTGCCCGTCTTCTGCGCACGATTGTGGGAGGCAAAGGCTACCGGCAGATAGCCTTGGGAGAAGGATTGCTCGGGAGTGTGTACAAGAAAGTGCAAGATTGGAAGATACGGAGGGCAGGATTGCAGAACGCCGCATAACTTTCTGGTGTAAACAGATTGTTCGTCTTTCTCCCAGGTGTTACCCTTTCGTGGCTCTTTAAAAGAGTTTTGTTCATTTGCGCCCGTAGCTCAGCCCGGATAGAGCGCAAGGTTGCGGACCTTGAGACCACAGGTTCAAATCCTGTCGGGCGCACCATTCGACTCGCACCGCGTACGCGGGGCTCGCTCATGGTAAACCACGAGAAAAACTTTCAGAGCGAGTCGGATGACTCTGAGCGAACGAAGCGAAGCGGAGTGAGTCGAAGAGCCTGCATTGCTTACGCTCACTCACGATCACGTGGGGCTGTAGCTCATCTGGTAGAGCGCTTCCATGGCATGGAAGAGGCAAGGGGTTCGAGTCCCCTCAGCTCCACCACTTCAGTCGATAACACACTCACTTCCTCCTCTTCTTCCTCACCCATCCCACACCTGCTGCGGCACCTGCTGCCATCACAGCCAGGGCTGCAGGTCCGGTGTCTCCCACGGGAGCCTGCCTGGTGGCAGCGAGCGGGAGCGGGAGCTGGTACGGGAGCGGCTGGAGGTTCGCCATGGTCGGGAAACCCTGTTGCGTGAGTTGCTGCCGCTGTGCTGCTGTGAGCTGTCCCGGGAGGAGCTGTGCCAGTGCAGCGGCTGTGGTTGCCGTGCCCTGGGTACCCTGCGCCGGGAACTGCACCAGTGTGCCATCGGGGAGCTGAGCGATCATCATCTGCTGTCCCGGGGTCTGTGGGGTCGCGAAGTACTGCTGGCCTGCAACCTGTGTGGTGATGCCCGAAGCAGGAGCAGAAGGCACTTCCGGACGGCAGAAGCGGTCACAGCCATCTCCTGCACGGCGGTTGCCGTCATCGCAGATCTCCTGGTTGGTATCGAGCGTGCCGTCTCCGCAGGACGCAAGGGAGCAGTTGCCGCGACAGGAAGCATTGGGAGCATTGGAGTTGCCTGCCCCTTCATCACACTGCTCACCGGCATCCACCTTGCTGTCTCCGCAGAAAATGGAGATGTGGCGGCAGTCAGAGCCACAACCGTACGCGAGGTTCGGGGAATGCAGGGAAGGCTCACACTGCTCACCGAGCAGCTCCTGGACAACGCCATCTCCGCAGAAACCTGTTTCCAGTTCACAGGAGGCAGTGCAGCCGTCGAAGTCACGGCGGTTGCCGTCATCGCACTCCTCACCCGCACCGATGATGCCGTCTCCGCAGAGGTTGAGACCGGCAACGCTCGTGATCTCCCTGCGGCAGACGGAGTTGCAGCCGTCTCCGGAGAGCGTGTTGCCGTCATCGCACTCCTCGCCCACGGTCACCATGTCATCACCGCAGCTGCCACCAGGACCTCTGCTGTCTCCTTCCAGGGAGCAGTTACTACTGCAGCCGTCTCCGGAGTTCCTGTTGTTGTCATCACATTCCTCTCCAAGCTCGAGGCGCCCGTTGCCGCAGCGTGCCGTGAAGCCGTCCTGGAGACTGCAGTTGGCTGTGCAGCCATCACCATCGAAGGTGTTGCCGTCATCACACTCCTCGTTCCTGTCCACCACCTTGTCCCCGCAGCGCGGCAGGAGACAGTTCTTGCGGCAGGTATTGGCGGCAGAGTCGGAGTTGCCGCTCCCGAGGTCACACTCCTCATGCTGGCCTCCTGTGCTGAAGTCGATGACTGCATCACCGCACTGAGCAGCCTGGCAATTGGTGCGGCAGGCTCCGGGTGTCATGTCGGAGTTGTTCGGACCGTTGTCACACTCCTCCGGCGGCTGGACAGTGCCATCACCGCAGGAGAGGGAGGTGGAACAGCTGCAGGCATTCTCATTGCAGATGCCTGCACCTGCACAGGCGATGCTCTCCTCACACTGCTCACCTGGATCCAGCACACCATCCCCACAGGAGCCACCCACGACGCACTGGCAGGAATTGCTGCAGTTCTGTCCGCTGCGGCAGTGGTTGTCGAATTCGCACTGCTCCGGCGGAGTGAGGACGCCGTCTCCGCAACGTCCTTGTGAGGAGGAGAAGGAGAACGAGAAGGAGGACTGACCGGAAGAGAGACCAGAGGACTGGCCGGAGGACTGGCCGGAGGATTGACCGGAGGAAGGCCAGGAGAACGAGAAGGAGGACTGACCGGAAGAGAGACCAGAGGATTGGCCGGAACTCTGGCCGGAGGATTGACCGGATGATGGGAAGGACTCGGAGAATGAGAAGGAGAAGGAGGAGGACTGGCCGGAACTCTGACCCGACGATGGGAAGGACTCGGAGAACGAGAAGGAGAAGGAGGAAGAGATGGAAGATCCACCGGAGCTGCCGCCGCCAGAGGAACCTCCACCTGAGGAACCACCGGAGCTACCGCCGGAAGAACCTCCTGAGCTACCTCCGGAAGAACCTCCTGAGCTACCTCCGGAAGAACCTCCTGAGCTACCTCCGGAAGAACCTCCTGAGCTACCTCCGGAAGAACC
>DATDVK010000115.1:0-9998 GCA_035290085.1 Candidatus Peribacteraceae bacterium | reverse complement strand
CAACGTACTTCACGTTACTCGTCATCTTCGCAGCTGGAGGTATTCTCTTCCTCTGGCACGATAACGCTGTCCATGCGATCGATGAAGCTTCCCGCGCAGTCCCGGGTGCAATTTTCCTAATCATGTTCAAAATCATTGGGTACGCCATCGTCCTGCTATGGGTCCTCTCGCTCATCACCACCCTCATGAACGGCATACCAGAAGATGCTGGCTGGTGGATTATGCCGCTGGTGATGATTCTCTACGGCTTGCTGCTGGCTTGGTGTACACGCTCAGACGCGGGTTCGAACCAGAGTGTGTTCCAAAGTATCACAGTGAACTCTTCAAGCCTGCAACCAGCGAAGAAAAATGCGATAGCTGCAAAGCGAAGAAAAAGGTAGAAAAAACCATTGCAAAAGAAGGAGCGGTAGCTAGGCTACCCGCCGTGGGAGTCCCCCGACAGGTTTGGGACATTTGCACCACGTTCCCCTTACTCCTATGGCACAACCAACAGCACTCTCGCGGAAGCGGGGCAAGAACTACGCTGAAAAGGCGCAGCTTGTCGAGAAAAAGAGCTACCCTGTCCCGGAAGCAGTCGAATTGCTCACGAAAGTGAGCACTGCAAAGTTCGATGCAACTGCCGAAGTCCATATCCGCATTGGTGCGGATATGACCCAGGCAGACCAGCTCGTCCGTACGACAGTCGCTCTCCCCCACGGCACAGGAAAAAAAGTACGTATTGCCGCATTCGTTCCGGATGAAAAAATCGAGGAAGCCAAGAAAGCCGGAGCAGTCCTCGCAGGAAACGCAGATCTCGTAAAGGAGATCGAAGGAGGAAAGATTGAATTCGATATTGCTGTGGCAGACCCGACTCTCATGAAAAGCCTTGGCAAGATCGCCAAAACGTTGGGGCAGAAAGGTCTCATGCCCAATCCGAAAGCGGGCACGGTGACGACGAATGTCACAAAGACCATCGGAGAACTCCAGAAGGGGCGCATCGAGTGCAAGATGGATAAGCAGGGAATCATCCACACAGTCTTCGGGAAAATTTCCTTCGGCCCTGCGAAGCTGGAAGAGAACCTCACTACCATCCTCCAAGCCATCAAAGAAGCTCAACCCTCCGGCATTAAGGGGGTATACATTCTCTCTGTCACCATTGCGCCGAGCATGGGCCCGGGCATCAAAGTGACATTTTGAGAAGATAGAGATCAGAAAGCAGAAGGCAGTACTGTCTTCTGGCTTCTGTCTTCTGCCTTCTCTCGTAAGTACGGTTCCAAACAAGTCTGCACATCCGCAATGCTCTCTACACGTACAAGACGTGACCGCAGTTCGCGGGCGCCTTCGATACCTTTCACGTAGCTCGCCAGATGCTTGCGCATCTCGAGCATGCCGCGCCGCTCCCCCTTCACTTCTGCAGCAAGCTCGCAATGTTCGATGATGAAGGGGATCTTCTCCGTAAAACTCATCCGATCCAGCGTACTGCGGATCTCCCCTGTGGCAAATGCGTCGACAATATCCCGCAGGAGCCAGGGGTTGCCAAATGTTCCCCGCCCAACCATCACACCATCCAGATTCCCGATGTTCTCCACGGCATCCTGCGCCGTGAAGATATCTCCATTGCCAATGACCGGAACACCTACGGACTTCTTCAGCTCGTAGATCGGCTCCCAGTCCGCGGCACCGCTGAACTTCTGCGTGTACGTCCGGCCATGGACAGCAAGCGCATCGGCTCCGGCTTCTACGAGCTTCGTACAGAAGGGAATCAGTGTTTCTGGCGAATCCCACCCCAGACGTGTTTTCACACTCACAGGAATGGAGACTGCCTCCTTGGTAGCAGCAACGAGTGCACAGGCGAGTTCCGGATTGCGCATGAGCGCTGAGCCATGGCAGGAAGATGTCACCCTTGCCGCAGGACACCCCATGTTGATGTCTATGCCATCAGCACCGAGCTCCTCTATCACTTTGGCGGCGGAGAGAAAGTGCGCGGGCTCTTTGCCGAAGATCTGGACAATGAACGGCCTCTCAAGCACCGGATCGAAATGCAGCATACTCATGGTTTTCTTCGCTCCGTAGTGAATGGCATCAGTACTCAGAAACTCCGTGTATACGACTGCTTCCGGCGTCATGCGCTTAATGAGCTGGCGGTACGACGCATCCGTCACCCCCGCCATAGGCGCGAGCGCAACAATGGGCCGCCGGATCTCCTGCCAGGAAAAGCGCATGGAAATGAGGGAAACAACACATAGAAGAACACACTTTCCAGTGAAACGCGAGCCAAAAGCACTGCAACCGTATCCATAGAAGGTTCTTTTCCCGCACAATAGAGCCCTATGCGACCTAAAGTACTGTGCCAGATTTCCACTGCGCTTCCTTCGCTCCTCCTGCCAATCACAGCAGCAGCCCAAACTTCCATTATCACCAATATCCCCGGATGTGATTTTGCGTCGGGGATGCTGACAGCCGCCTGTGTTCCCGCGTTCCTTGCACACATCATTAAGTTCGTCTTCGGGCTCACTGGCGCATTCGCCCTCATTATGATCATCATCTCGGGGTACCAAATTGCTCTCGCCAAGGCAATGGGGCGCGACCGGAGCGAGGGGTTCACGCGACTCAGAGTCGCCATCATCGGTTTCATTCTGTGCGCCTGTTCCTGGTTCATTGTTGATTTCGTCGTGAGATCCCTCGCATTCGGCTACTAGACACGGCGCCGTTTCCAATTAAACTTTCACTCGCTTTGCGCAGCCGTTATCGCAGCAATGATGTTCACCGACAAACGATGCCGTGTCTAGATCTCCTCCTCCCCCTCCTTGACTATGCCACCGAAGAAGAAGGAAGAAAAAGCCCATTTCACCTCCCTGCGCATCATCGGCGAAAAAGCGCAGAAAATCCTCGAGTGCGCACGCAAATCTGGTGAGAGGTCGCATCTTGCGTCTGCCAAGCTGCCGAAGGCGGAACACGATGCGCTATTGGTGTATATCTCTGGCAAGAGCGTTGTGAAAGCTGCGTTCCTCATTCTGGCAATTTTCGGCGGTACGTGGCTTGTCATCCAGACCCGCGACAAGATCATCATCCTGTTTTTGGCCATGTTCGTGGCAGCCGTGATCGATCCCGGTGTGGAGGCTCTGCAGAAAATCGGCATCCCGCGCGGGATCGCCGTGCTCCTCCAATATTTTGCCGCCCTGTTCATGCTCTTCTTCCTCGTCGTCTCCTTCATTCCAATCATCGCAACACAGATCCAGGAAATCGCCTTGCTCATGAGTGTAAAAATTAATGCGTTCCTCTCCCACCCAGAAATCTCTCTGCCTCTCGTCTCAGAAACAGTCAACGACGAACTGACAGTCTTGGTGCAAACGACATTGCAGGACCTTTCTATCATGAAATTCACCGACGCGCTGCAGCAACTTGGGCAGAATCTCTCCTCTGCCGCCCATCAGTCAGTCACCTTCGTGGTGCAGCTTGCAGGCTCAGTCGTGGATTTCTTTGTGAGCCTGATCATCGTACTTGTCCTCGCCTTCTTCATGCAGTTGGAGAAAGAAAAACTCATCCGATGGTTCCTGAGCTTCTTCCCGCACCGGTACCGCTTGTACGCCACAGGAAAATCGGAAGCAGTGCACAGAAAAATCGCCCAATGGGCCCGGGGCCAGCTCGTGCTCTGCTTCAGCATTTTCCTCCTCACACTCACAGCCCTCCTTATTCTGCGCATGCCGTACGCACTCACGCTCGCAGTACTCGCGGGCTTCTGTGAATTCATCCCTGCAGTGGGTCCGTTCATAGCCGCCATACCAGCAGTGCTCATAGGACTGACACAGGGAGGATTCATCTGGGGACTCATTCTCGTCGGCATCTACTACGTTATTCAGTGGTGTGAAAACAACCTCCTCGTTCCTCTGATTATGCGGAGGGCTGTCGGCCTCTCCCCCGTTGCCATCATCTTTGCCATGATGGTAGGCATCAGCTTTCCGGATACCATCCACCCTGTACTGGGCATTATGCTCGCCATTCCTACAACGACCATCATCTCCATTTTCCTCGAGGACTGGCGGGTGCATGAAATGGAAAAATGAGGGTTTGGGTTAGGGATAGGAATAGGGGATGAAAAGATGCTTGGAGTTTTGCCTTTGTAACTTTGGAAATTTGTGATTTGCTGAAAGCTCAAAGTTCTTCGCTCAAAACCAAACATCCTAACCCAAACCCCAACAAGTAATCTATAGTTTACATAGTATCTTCCATGGTTTTTCTCCTTTCTGTCACTCCACAGGAAAGGAGAGTTGTGATAAATTGGTACGATCTCATCGACGAATCAGCACTCCCTATGGTAGAGTGCTAATGTTCCCCTCTCCGTGTATGCACCCTTTTGATCGCTTCACGCCCAATGCAAAACTTGCTCTGCAGATTGCGGAACAGGAAGCAAAGAACATGAAGAGCAGTTACATTGGAACAGAGCACTTGCTCCTGGGGCTCCTCAGCATCCCAAAATCGCTGGGTTTTTCCATTTTCACGGGTGCCGGGGTTACTCTCGAGAACGTGCGCATCCTGCTCAAAGCTATGAAATCCCAGGATGTGGAGGGAAAACATGTCAAACATGGACTCTCCACCTACCTGCACAATGTCATCGAGCAGAGCGTTATTACGGCACATAAATTCCGTCATGCTAATGTTGGAACGGAACATCTCCTCCATGCACTCGTCTCTACTGAGAAGAATGCCGCAACCATGCTGCTCGAGCAGATGCAGGTGGACCCGGAAGACCTGAAATCGCACGTCGAGGAAATGTTCGGCCAAATCAACCAATTCAAGCAGCAGAGTAAAAATATGGAGCAGTCTCTCGAATCCTTCTTCCAGGGATTGCAGGGTGCCATCGTTGGCATGCAGGGTGCCATGCCGGGCATGGAACCGGAAGAGCTGAAACGCCGGAAGACGGACGGCAAGAGTAAAACACCCGTGCTTGACTACTTCACGGATGACCTCATCAAGAAAGTGAAGGAAGGGAAAACCGACCCTATCATCGGACGTGATGAAGAGATTGAGCGCATTATCCACATCCTGAACCGCAAAACAAAAAATAACCCGGTACTCATCGGTGAGCCTGGCGTGGGAAAAACTGCCATGGTCGAGGGGCTGGCACAGCGTATTGCCCAGGGCAAAGTCCCAAGCTCTCTCAGGAACAAGCGGGTACTCATTCTGAATATGGGTTCTCTCGTCGCAGGCACAAAGTACCGAGGCGAGTTTGAACAGCGGTTCGACGACATCATCAAAGAAGCTGTGCAATGCGAGAACGAAATCATCCTCTTCATTGATGAAATGCACACCGTCGTGGGGGCCGGTTCTGCAGAAGGATCACTCGATGCAGCAAATATCCTCAAACCCGCTCTCAGCCGCGGATCCCTCCAAGTCATTGGAGCAACCACAACCGATGAGTACAAAACCATCGAGAAGGACCGGGCACTGGAACGACGCTTCCAATCCATCCTCATAGAAGAACCGAGTGTCGGAGATTCCATAAAAATACTGAGCGGCATTCGGTCAGGATTTGAGGAATTCCATAGCCTCTCCATCACAGATGGGGCGCTGGAAGCGGCCGTGCATCTGAGCAAAAGATACCTCACAGACCGCTACCTGCCAGACAAAGCCATCGACGTCCTCGATGAAACGGCCGCAGGGAAAAGCCTCCTCAACCCCGACCAGTCACCGGAGATCAAAAAAACAGAAGACAAACTTGAGAAACTCATAGAGAAGCAGCAGGATGCGGTGAAGGAGCAGAAATACCACGTGGCACTCAAGCTCAAGCAGGAACAGCAGAACCTGCAGGAGGAGCTCGACCATCTCCGTTCCATGCAGGACGGGGACCGGCGTACTCCCCTCCAGATCACAGAAGACGACATTGCACACACCGTCGGAAGAATGACCGGGATCCCCGTAACCAGACTCCTGAAAACTGAGAAGAGGCGACTCCAGAACCTCGAGATGGTTCTCCGCAAGCGCGTGGTGGGGCAGGACGAGGCGATACGGAAGGTGGCTCGTGCCATTCGCCGCTCACGCGTTGGCATTGGTGATCAGCGCAGGCCCATTGGCTCTTTCCTCTTCCTCGGCCCGACCGGCGTGGGAAAAACTGAACTCGTGCGCACGATCGCGGAGGAAGTATTCAACCGTGAAGACGCCCTCATCAAGATCGACATGTCTGAGTTCATGGAACGTCACAACGTCTCTCGTCTCACAGGAACAACGGCAGGATACGTGGGATATGAGGAGGGCGGGCAACTCACGGAAGCAGTGCGTCGCAAACCGTACTCTGTTGTTCTCTTCGACGAAGTCGAGAAAGCACATCCGGAATTCTTCAACATTCTCCTGCAAATTCTGGAAGACGGCATACTCACAGACGGCCAGGGAAAGAAGGTGGACTTCACGAATACGATTATCGTCATGACAAGCAACATCGGTGCGGCGAAACTTACAAAACAGGCAGGGAAGATAGGATTCCAGCTTGAGAACGAATCCGGGAAAGACGATCACGCCTACGAGGAAAAATGCGCAGAAGTCATCCAGGAACTTAAGGATAATCTGCGACCGGAGTTCCTCAACCGCATTGACCACACCATTGTTTTCAACGCACTCCACCAGGAACACATCCGCAAAATCGTGAAGCTGCATCTCACCCGTTTCGAAGAACGCTTGAAACAGCAGGGCTACACACTGGATGTCGACCAGAATGTTATCTACTTCCTTGCACAGGAGGGGTTCGATCCGGAATACGGAGCCCGACCTGTCCGCCGCGTGATACAGGAACGCGTGGAAGATGAAGTAGCTGAGCACATCCTCAAAGAGATCTTCCAGCCCGGCGATACGATTCGTATTGTGAGGAAGGGAAAAGACAAACTGGAGTTCCTCCCGGGCAAACCCGCACCAAAGGAAGAAGCTGTACAGGAGAGCAAGCAGGCTGCTGCTGCCCCCGAAAAAGCTGCCTGATCAGAGCCGGGAATTTCCGTTGTTCGTGCGCTCGTTGGCTCGTGCGCTCGTTCAGAACGCGGAACAAGCAAACAAGCAAACGCTCTGCCATGCAGGATGGAAGAATCTTGGAATAAAAGCCATTTTGTGGTATAATTGCTAGATTTCCGCATACCATGGCGCTTGACCCCATCAAAATTCCGCAGAACGTCTACGTGGAGGACCGCATTATCGGACCGATCACACTACGCCAGATCTTCCTCACGCTCGCCGGAGGGGGCGTAAGCTACGTCATCTACGCCCTCGTGAAGCAGGCAGGAAAGCTCTCTCTCATCTCGGGAATACTTTCGTGGGTACCACTCCTCATCATGGTGGCATTTGCCTTCCTGAGAATCGGCGGTATAAGCCTCTTCCGATTCCTGCTTCTCATGGCAGAAAAATCGGAGAAACCAACCGCGCGCTACTGGCAGCCGCGCAAAGGCCTGAGTATGAAACCGAAAGAATTCGTACCAAGGAATGTGAAGGAAAAAAGCAGCTTCTCACACACGCAGGAAGAGTATGACGAAATCCATAAACTGAGCAGTGTGCTCGACAGCGGCCCTGTGGCAGGAAAGACGATTCCCAGGCAACAGACTCCCATAGAGGAAGAGGAAGAAGAGGAGGAATTCATAACAGTCGGAAACGCAACAGAGCAACCTACCCCCACAAAGAACAATGCCTAAGAAGAAGCAAGACACCACAGGCGGTGAAGCACCAGACACCGTACGGCAGCGGAAGGGAAACCCCAAAGCTGCAGCACAACGCTTCCTCCCCATTGCTGAGATCCGCAATGATACGGTCATCCTGAAAAACGGAGGCCTGCGTGCCGTCCTCTCCGTCGAAGCCCTGAACTTTAACCTGAAGAGTGAAACCGAACAGCAGGGAATCATTGCCGGGTATCAGGCATTCATCAATACACTGACTTTCCCTCTGCAGGTTTGCGTACGATCACGGAAAGTGAACATAGATCCATACATCATCCAGATACGGGAAATAGCCCGCAAACAGGAGAATGATCTGCTGCGCAACCAGACAATCGCCTATGCCAACTTCATTGAGAAAATCTGTGAGGTCGCAGACATCATGACAAAATCCTTCTTCGTGGTGATCCCGCTGGACGATTCACAGGAAACAAAATCTTCACTCGCAAAGTTTTTTGAGTGGATGGGACTGGATGACACAGAAGCAAAAGCTGTGCAGCGCTATCGCCTCTTCGTAGAAAAGCACAACAAACTCAAAGATCGCATGAATCTCGTAGAATCGGGACTGAACAACGTCGGACTCATTACGCGCCGCCTGACAACGAGTGAACTCATCGAGCTGTACTACCAGTACTACAACCCGCATACAAGCCAGGAGCAGAAGCTTGGCGGGTCCATCAACACAGCACCGCTGGTGTGGTAGGAGAATACTAGGAACGTCCTATTATTCTCATTCCTAATATTCTCTTTCAGGATTTCTTGACAGATCACCACCCTCTCTGAGAAAGTACTGCTGAACTGAGCAAGTTGCTCGTGCAAGGACTGCTTGGCCCACCTCACCTATTTCTTCCCACTTGCACCACTGTTTCTGTATGAGTACAACCAACGCAAAAAAGAACTCCATCATGGAAAAACTGCTCAGGGAAGCACCACCTATCGTGCGTGTCCGTCCGGGGCAGCTCATAGAAGGCACTGTGGTGTTCCGCGGAAAGAACAAATTACTCCTGGACATTGGCGGCACCGTCACCGGCATTATTTCAGGAAGAGAGCTCCGAGACTCATTCAACACTTTCCGGGAACTCAACATCGGCGACAACGTTTCTGCCATGGTACTGGAAGAGGAGAACAACGAAGGAATGTATGTTCTGAGCCTGCGGATGGCCAGCCAGCAGAAAGCATGGGAACGCTTCCACGAGATCATCGAAAACAGCAAAACAATGTCATTCATCGCACAGGAGGCAAACAAAGGAGGGCTCCTCGCGAACATCGATGGCATCCGCACGTTCCTGCCCGTCAGTCAGCTCGCACCCATGCACTACCCCCGCGTCAATAACGCGGATACCAGCGAAATCATGCAGCGGCTCGGGAAATACATTGGCCACACGTTCACCGTAAAAATAATCACGATGGATGAAGAAGCAGGAAAGATTGTGGTTTCCGAGCGCGAAGCACTCGCAGAAGAGCGCTCCAAAGCACTCGAATCGCTCAAGGTCGGCGAACTAAAGGAAGGTATTGTCACCGGTGTAGTGAAGTTTGGTCTCTTCGTTGCATTCGAGGGGCTTGAAGGCTTGGTGCACATTTCCGAAATTGCCTGGGGACATGTGAAGAATCCGTCCGAATACGCTGAAGTGGGCGACAAAGTGCAAGTGAAGATTATCGGCATAGACAGCGATAAGCTCTCTCTCAGTATCAAGCAACTCACACGCGACCCATGGGAAGAAATCGCAGAACGCTACCCTGTCGGCAAGAGGGTACAGGGCACTGTCGTGCGCTTCGCAGACTACGGAGCATTCCTGAAACTGGAGAAGGATATCAACGGTCTGGTCCACCTCACGGAACTCGCACATCACAAAGTGACAGACCCTTCCGAGGTGTTGACCATCGGCCAGAAAGTCGACGCACAGGTGATTAACATCGATATTGATGAGCGCCGCATCGGCCTCTCCATCAAGGCCATTAAGCCGATTGATAAGGAGACTCTCGAACGCATCAAGAGGGAACAGGCAGAGGAAGAGGCGAAGAAAAAAGCAGAGAAAGAAGCCGGTAAGGAAGGAAAGGAAAAGAAAATTGAAAAAGAGAAAGTGAAGGAAGAGGAGGTGGAGGAAAAGAAGAGCACGAAGAAGAAGGCCACAAAGCAAGGAAAGGAAAAGGCACCGGAGGGCAAAAGTGAACCACAGACGCTCTTCAGCGAGGAGGAGGTGCCCTCAGTGAAAGATGCAGAGTTCGTCGCCTCCAAATCGGGCAAGAAGTACTATCCATTGAACAGCGCACAGGGAAAGAAGATCAAGGAAGAGAACCGCCTGTACTTCAAGGACGAGAAAGCGGCGAAGGCTGCGG
>DATDVK010000114.1:0-15421 GCA_035290085.1 Candidatus Peribacteraceae bacterium | reverse complement strand
ACTCCACGTCTCACGGGTGGAACCTCACACGAATACACTCTTCGTTGCAGAGGATGGGGAAGATCACGGGAAATCAGTACAAATATCTTCCCTGTCTTGGATCTCAAGGAGCCCTAGAGAAAGCGAAGAAGTGAAATTATTTGCCAAGGTACATTCAACAGGAGAAAACCATCCGGGATCACTCCTCTACCGTGGAAAAGAGGGCACATTCACATTCGATACTCCTCAGCGAGGCATAGCACCCGGACAAGCTCTTGTCCTTTACAAAGACCAGGAAGTAATGGGGGGAGGAACAATAATTTTCCCTCCCTCATAATTTGTTCCAGCCCTGCAATTAGCCTCTTCATAGAATTTTCAGCCAACTGATTTCCTGGTACAGTTCTCCTCGAGAGCACGTGCACAACGCCGCATTCTCTGCTATAATACTGTGATTTTTGACTTCCCGAACCAGCACGGCGCGAAGTACGACGAAGATGGAAACATCATTCTCCCTTCTGACGACTCTGGGAGCCACTCCAGTGAACATGTACTCGAGGAGGGAACATGGACTTCAATTGATGACGAAAACGCAGGATCTGCAGAGCCTCCCAGGAGCAGCAGACTCACGAGACGCAGGAACCAACCCGCAAGCATCTGGCAAGATGCCCGCACGAAAATGCGCAATGTGTTTCATGGGTTTACGGAGGAGGGTGCTTCCCAATACCGCTGGAGCATCCGCAGAATGCAGAGAAACAGTACTGCTACATACCGTACTCTCGGAAAAAGCCTGGGAATCCTGTGGTCCTTTCTCACACAACCCGTTTGGATTATAAACCCACGCAAACAGAGCGCCAAACAGTACAGCAGGCTCACACTCTTCGTGCTCGATACCGTACGATTCGGAGGGACATTTGCCGCACTCTTCGTCTTTCTCTTCGTCTCACTAAACTACCAGAGCTTCTGGCAAATCACTCAGTCATACTTCAATCCTGTCAATTATATTCATTCTGCAAATTCCCGCGTCTCCGCAACGCAGTCCGCACTGAAAGAGAAGCTGCTCCGCAGTCCCACGCTCGCAACTGCAGGATCGAATAACGGCGATCTCCTCGCCCTGCTCCCCGGCGTTGGCCCCCCGGAAAACAGAATGATTATCCCCAAACTTGATTTGAATATTCCGCTGGTTACCCCCTCCTACCAGGCACTCCTCTCTGAAAACTGGGAGGGGCTGGAGAAGGATATCCAGGATGCACTGCAGCTCGGAGTTGTGCACTATCCCGGGACAGCCCGCCCAGGCCAGGCTGGCAACTTCTTCGTGACCGGCCATAGCTCCTACTACCCCTGGGCCCCGGGAAAGTACAAAAACGTTTTTGCACGACTCCATGAGCTCAATGTCGGAGACGAGTTCTGGGTGTACTACGGCGGGGATAAGTACCTCTACATCATCCGCAACGAAGAGGAAGTGAAACCCACCAATGTCAACGTGCTCGACCAGCCTGTGAACAGGCGCACGGCAACACTCATGACATGTACGCCGGTTGGCACGACCTTACGAAGATTAATTCTCTTTGCAGAGGAAGTAGATCCCCTCACAGGAACAAGTCTGGTCGTGGGACAGCAGCACGCGAAACCTCTGCCGAAAATCAACGTGGAATCACTCCCGATCTAAACTGCTATACTCTTCATAGCTCCTTGCCGCTGTGGTGGCCCGCCTTCGTTTCGCATCTCTTTTCATTCCACTCCCCATGAGCGAAACTACGGAGGGTGAATCACCCTGCCATCTGCTCTTTTCCCATGAATACTCCTGCTTGCCGCTGTGGTGGAATGGTAGACACAGGGGACTTAAAATCCCCCGCCCGTTCTTTACGGGCGTGCTGGTTCAAATCCAGCCAGCGGCACCATTCGACTTCGCTCACTTCGTTTGCTTCGCTCATGGTGAACCACGATCTCATCACTCAGGTAGCATGAGCGAAGTTGAATGACCCTGAGTGAGTCCGCCGTAAGCGGACGAATCGAAGGGCCCAAAACATACACATACAAAACAACAGGGGCAAAGGCAATATATGAGCCGAGACCGCTTCCAATCCTCCCCTCACTCCCCGTACACCTGCAGAGCAAGTGAGAGAATTTTCGCCATGGCCGCACGGTTCACAGGATCCTTCGGACCAAACTCTCCTGTGAGATTGCCCTGGCTGTCTGCGTAGCCGGAAACAATATTATCCGTAGCAGCACGCTCTATAGCACCACTGAACTCCGTCGAGGTTGTGACATCAGTGAAAACCGTACCGAGAGCACGTTCGAAGAGAATTCCAAAAGCCTGAAGGACTGTCACAATAACTTCCGACCTGGTTGCAGGACGCTTCACATCAACCGACCCATCGCTGTACACCGCCCATTGCAAATGCTCAGCACAGCGGATGTACTGTTCAGACCAGCTTCCTCTCGCGCTCTCATTGCGCAGTTCCCCTTCGGAGCAATCCAGAAGTATGTGGCCAGTCGCCTCGATGGCCATCTTCGCGAGCTGCTCGACAGTGACACTATCCTGCGGGCCAAAGAGCCCCATGGGCAAGCCATCGGCACCGCGGTACCCGGAAACAATGCCCCGCTCTGCAACATCACGGACATAGGGGGCAAACCATGCATCACCGGGAACATCTGTAAGTTCCACCGGCACACCGTCGATATGGACACTCACAAATTCTTGGAACGCGGCATCTTTCAAGGAGCTGTTCCTGCTCTCTCCCCCCTCAGGAAATAACTCATCGGAAAGCTGATAGCCATGCTCAGCCTCTGCAGATGACTGTACCTCCGCACCTGCCTGAATGTCTTCTTCAAATTTCTGCAGATCCCCCATGAGGTAATCAAAATCGTCCGCTGCGATAGCAAAACCTCCTGGGAGCAAAAAACAGAGAAGCAAAGCAGCAACAATACGAACCATACGGTGGGGAAGAATGAAGCAAGGCTATGCAGAGTGCACTCAAACCACAATTGACAATCGGCATGAGTTCTCCGCCTGTAGTTACCCATGAACCTATACCCTGGCACTTCCGGGAGGAGAAGGATCACCAATCCCGCCGGCCGTAGTCACGTCGCTCGCGAGCGACGTGACGAAGGCTGGTGAGATACACCCCGAACCGCTTGTGCGTCAAAGCCAATTCCTCTACTCTCCACCGGAACATGATAGCCAAGAAAGCTGTAGGCTCTGGAGAGCCCTCCCCGGGCGACAGAGACTCTTTTCCCAAACTCACTATTCTTCTCCTGGGTTCCGGCGCACTGAAAATTGGAGAAGCCGGTGAGTTCGATTACTCCGGAAGCCAAGCCATAAAAGCCTTCAAGGAAGAAGGGCACCGCATCATCCTCGTCAACCCAAACATTGCGACAAACCAGACGAGCTGGGACCTCGCCGATACGGTGTACTTCGTCCCGGTGAACCCGATGTTCGTAAGCAGGATTATTGAAAAAGAGAAACCCCAAGCCATCGCCCTCAGCTTCGGAGGACAAACCGCACTAAACTGCGGTTTGCAGCTCGAGAAATCTGGCATACTCAAAAAATATAACATCCAGGTACTGGGCACTCCCGTAGAGAGCATCAACAAAACAGAAGACCGCGCACTCTTCAACGCAGAACTGCAAACCATCGGCATTCCTGTTCCCAAATCGAAAGCCTGTGAGTCGGTTGACGAAGCTCTCAAGGCTGCAGAAGAGATTGGGTATCCTATCATCGTGCGCGGAGCATTCGCACTTGGTGGGAAAGGGAGCGGCCGGGCATTCAACGAGAAGGAACTCAAGGACATTGCACAGAAAACATTTGTCGAATCGCCTCAGGTTCTCGTAGAAGAAGATCTGACAGGGTGGAAGGAAATCGAGTATGAAGTGGTGCGAGACTGCGCGGACAACTGCATTACCGTCTGCAACATGGAGAATGTAGACCCGCTAGGCATTCACACGGGTGAATCCATTGTGATTGCACCGAGTCAGACGCTGGACAATTTCGATTATCAGATGCTGCGCACTGCAGCACTCCAGGTGATACGACATCTGCAAATCATCGGCGAATGCAACATCCAGTACGCACTCAACCCGCACAGCAGGGAGTACCGCGTCATAGAGGTAAATGCCCGGCTGAGCCGCAGCTCCGCACTGGCGTCGAAGGCAACCGGTTACCCTCTCGCTTTTATCGCAGCCAAGTTGGGACTCGGCCACACTCTGCCGGAACTCAAGAATGCAATCACACTAAGCACGTGCGCAGACTTTGAACCTTCCCTTGACTACGTGGCAGTCAAAATGCCGCGGTGGGATCTCCAGAAATTCCGCTTCGTCTCGGACAGTGTCACAAGCGAAATGAAATCCGTGGGAGAGGTAATGGCTTTGGGTCGCACGTTTGAGGAAGCACTCCAGAAAGCCATCCGGATGCTTAATATCGGAGCAGAAGGCCTCGCTTCGCACCCCTTTGAGCTCAAAGACCTGACGAAAGAAGTGAAGCGCCCCACTCCACGAAGACTGTTTGCCGTCGCAAAAGCGCTGTACGGCGAGTGGAGCGTTGAAGAAGCCGCTATTGCCACAGGCATTGACCGCTGGTTCCTCGAGCGCATTCAGGCATGCATGCGCACTGCCAAACTGCTGGAAGGGAAAAGATCTGTTCCGGAGAGAGACCTCCTCCTCCAGGCGAAGAAAATGGGATTTTCTGATGCCAGCATCGCACAGCTGGCAGGGGCTGAAACGGAAGAAGTGCGGGAACAGCGTCTCAGGGACAAGATCACCCCAGTCGTAAAACAGATCGACACACTCGCTGGCGAATTCCCCGCCCAAACGAACTATCTCTACCTCACCTACCACGGAGCAGAATCTGATATTGCTTTCGATGCCCCAGGGCACCAGGAACGGGTTATCGTCCTCGGGGGAGGCCCGTACTCCATTGGCTCCTCCGTAGAGTTTGACTGGTGCTGCGTGCAGGCAGTGCATGAACTCCAGAGGGAGCAATTTGAGGTGATTATGATCAACAGCAATCCTGAAACTGTCAGTACAGACTACGACGAATGTGACGTTCTCTTCTTCGAGGAACTGAGTGAGGAGCGTGTGCGGGACATTGTTGACCTCGTCTCCCCCAAGAGCATTGTCGTTTCCATGGGAGGACAGATTCCAAACTCCCTCGCCCCCAAACTGGCCAAGAAGAACATCTTCATTCTCGGCACACACCCGGACAACATCGACAGAGCCGAAGACCGCAATAAATTCAGTTCTTTGCTTGATACACTCGGTATAGACCAGCCGGAGTGGAAAGAATTTGTCGAACTGTCTTCCGCCGCCACATTCGCCAAAGAGGTCGGGTATCCGGTCATTGTCCGACCGAGCTATGTTCTCTCCGGTGCCTCGATGGCTGTGGTGCACTCGGAACAGGATCTTCAGGCGTATATCCGCGGTTCAGCATTCATCAATAAGGAGGCACCTATTGTGATTTCCAAGTTCGAAGTGGCGGCAAAGGAAATTGAGTTCGATGGCGTTTCACAGAACGGTGACGTGCTCGTGTACGCAGTCTCTGAGCACGTTGAACATGCAGGCGTGCATTCCGGGGATGCGACGATGGTCATGCCTCCGCAGCGTGTCACTCTGGAAACTCTGCGATGTGTAAAGATTATTGCAAAGAAAATTGCTAAAGAACTCTCCATTTCAGGTCCATTCAACATCCAACTCCTTGCAAAGCACAATCGCCTGAAAGTGATTGAGTGCAATCTCCGGGCAAGCCGCAGCTTCCCATTCGCGAGCAAAGTCACAGGAGTGAATTTCATCACACTCGCCACACAGGCTTTGCTTGGGAAAGCACCAACGGATAAGCGGTATCAGACCATTGATCTCAATCACGTCGCTGTCAAAGCGGCACAATTTAGTTTCAGTCGTCTCAAGGGCGCCGATCCGCGCCTTGGTGTGGAAATGGCCAGCACCGGGGAAGTGGCATGTTTCGGAGACAATGCCGAACAGGCTCTGCTCATTTCCATGCTCGCTGTAGGGTTCACCATCCCGAAGAAGAACATCCTCCTCACCATCGGAAAATTAGAAGATAAGGTGGAAGTTCTTCCCTCCGTCCAGCTGCTCTATCAGCAGGGCTACTCGTTCTTCGCGACAGAAAACACCCATAACTTCCTCAAGTCACGCGGGATCCCCTCAGCGCTGCTCCATAAGGTATCGGAGCCCCGCAGCCCAAACATCTCTGAATACCTCCAGAACAAGCGCATTGACCTTGTGATCAATATCCCGACCCATTCCACCGGAGATGAGCAGACAGATGGATACTTCATCCGCCGGATGACTACCGACCAGGGCATCCCTCTGATCACGAACATCCAGCTCGCAAAACGCCTGACTGAGGCAATCGCACAGGAGGCCCCGGAGAAACTCCCTCTCCTGCAATGGCCGGATCTCCTCGAACACATGTAGGAGAAGAAACAGAGGAATGAGGGGAAAGAAAGTTTCCCCTTCCCAAAGCAAAACCACAATTCTTCGCTAGATTCTTGCGAAAACACCCTTCAGTACAGTAAAATGCCCCGGCACATTCCCCTTAAGAACACTATGGCCGATGATCTGCAGAATGACGATAGCACCACAGATAGTGATGAAGATCAAACCCTTGTAACGAAAGAAGGCCTGAAGAAACTGAAAGAAGAGCTCGACTACTTAAAGAAGGTTCGCCGTCAGGAAGTCGCACAGCGCCTGAAGGAAGCAATTTCCTACGGAGACCTCTCTGAGAACTCTGAGTACGAAGAAGCGAAGAATGAACAGGCATTCGTGGAAGGGCGGATTCTTGAACTTGAGAGAAAGATCAAGAACGCCAAAATCATCTCTGAGAAGAAAATAGATATGAAGATCGGCAAGGAGGTGGAGATCGGTTCCACAGTAACAGTGCGCAACAAAACCGAGCGGGGCGACCCGGAAGTCTACACCATTGTCGGTTCAACGGAAGCAGACCCGATTGAGTGCAAAATCAGCAATGAATCTCCCATTGGTAAATCTTTCCTCGGGAAGAAGAAGGGGGATACGACCACCATCGAAACTCCTGCAGGATCGATGCGGTACGAAATACTGAAGGTCGCATAAGCAGATATGCTTGTGAGCACCTTTGAAACAACGTAGTCTTTCCATGCATGGCTGAACCTCCCGCAGGAACACAGGCACAGAGTGGTTTGATCATTCCGGACGACATCCGGCAGAAGTTCCCTGAGCTCATAGAACTCATCCTCCAGTCAGAGAGCATGAACGACGAGGAGCGGCAATACTGGATTAATATTCTCCCCATCATGACCCCGGATCAGATAGAGAACCTCCGGGGCATTTTGCAGAATGAGAAAGAGCAACTTGCTGCAATCGACAAAAAATATTCCAAGCAGATTGAACAGATGGGACAGGAAGAACTCATCCGCCGCACTGAAGTAGAGAGGAGAGGCCGCCGCACACAACTCCAGAGCGACGAGGCCACACACAGCACACAGGATGAAGAGCAGGCAGAAGAACTGCTCAAGCAAATTGAGAGTGCTTAGGCAAAGGAAAGAATTGATCGGTCTATGAGAGCGAGTAGTTCCTCCGGCGCTTCGTTCGTCGCCTTGAACATACCTGTTTTGAGTCCTCTGTCTGCCGCAAGTGCGTTACGCAAAATGCGTGCAAGGAATGTACGATCCATCTTGCGGGCGGAGGGCAGGATAGCCCGCACTCCCGCCCCATGCACATGGAGATCCCGCGCAATGGTCCGGGGATCCGTCTCTCCATCTTCCACACATGCTACCACCTCCACGAGGAGTGCAAGCATCCACAGAAAAGTATTCCACAGCGCCTGCGGACTGAACCCCCTATCGAGAAGTTCATGCACATACCGCAGGGCTTCGCCAATGCGGCCATCCCCAAGGTAGTCCATCAGCTTCCATACTTCACGCTCAGCACTGCAGGCCACCATGGTACGTACATCTTCCGCTTCCACTCTCCTCCCATGGGTATAGAGCGAAATTTTCCTGAGCTCTTGGGCGAGCAATTGCTGATCTTCGCCAATCATATCTGAGAGAAGCTGCAATGCTGCAGGTGAAGCTGCACCCCCCAGCGTTGCAAGGAACTCCTCTATCCATTGCCTCAGTTGCCTGCCGGAGAGCAGTGGGAACTCCGTGCAAGAAGCGAGCTCTTTGAGCTCTTTTTGGGCAATGGTGAACTTTGCATTTTTGCCGATCTCTGCTTCGAGAGTAAAGAGCAGCACAACATCTGGATGCATCTCATCCACAATGAAAGATACTTCTCCCCTTTTCCCCTTCGGCACACCTTCAACCACAATCAAGCGCTTCGCTGCAATAAACGGCGCAACAGTGACCTCGTCCCTCAGCTCCCGAAACGTGATCTTGCCCCCGTCGAACACAGCGAGATTCTCACTGCCATGCTTCTCTCGAAACATCTGCGTCCACCGAAGACGCTCCTGCGCAAGGGTATAGGCATTCGGGCCAAGGAGGAGATGTACCTGGGTCACGGTAGAAGCATTGTAGCGCACCCGGAGAACAGCACAGATGCACCAAAAGAATACTGCAATAACTTTCTTAATAATAGTCAATTTCCTGACCGTTGTGGAAATACCATTTTTCTTTTATACTAATAGGAAATGCACACACATAACCGCTCCATCTTCTCGCGGCAAAACCTCCACATCCTCTCACTGGGGGCACTGGCAATTGTCGCCTCATTCTCGCTCGGCATTCGGTCGGCTGGTGAGGTACAACCCATTTCCCTTATTGAGGCTGGAAGCATCCAGCTTTCTGGCGATGTGGACGGCAGCGGAGAGATGACTGTCCGGGACGCCATCGTGATCCTGGAAATTGCTCGGGGGTACACGCAGGCCACCCCGGAGCAGCTCAGGGCCGACCCCAATGGGGACGGTACCCTGACAGTCGACGATGCCATCCGCATCCTACGAGAACTCTCTCCTCGTTAGCTGTACCCGCTTCCGTCCCATGCACTCACAAAAGCGCCATGACAGGCAGACCTTCTGTGGCACCATCACTGTGCTTCTGGTCGCCTCCATCCTCATTGGGACACCGGAAGTCTTCGCTGCCTCCCAAGATGCAACCGTGTTCTTCCGGCCGCACTGCGACCTCCACACGGAGGATGGCGACACTGTTTTTGGACCCGTGCCGGATGTGGAAGGAATGGTGGGGCCAGCACCAGGGAGCCAGTGCCCACGCTTTGATGTAGAAGATCCTCAGACCCTGAAAACGATTCCTTTCAACATTGGTGACGTTCTAAATTTTGATGTCGCGGTACAGAACCCGTCCCACCAATCTATTCAACACGTTCGTTCCTGGATTGCGTACGATACGAACGTCTTCGAAGGCGTCTCTATTGCACTATCCCCAAACTTTCCGCTCATCACACCCGGAGAATCCGACTTCGACCACATGAATGGTTACATCATGATTGAAGCGAGCAATGACGCACCAGGAGCGAATGCCAATGCAATCGTCTCTGTGGCACAAATCCAGCTCCGTGCAAAAATTGCTCCGCCCTCCGGAACATTCATCAGCTTCTACGACATCCAGCAGGGCGGCCATACTTCTCTGTACACAAAGGAAAACGGCAACGATGCATACATCCTGGGAGAGGAGCCAGGCGGCCTGCACGTGATCTTCGTGCAGGAGAATCCTCCTCCCACATCCGACCAGCCTCCCGCGCAGGACCAGCCCACTCCAGGAAATTTCCCGAATCCGGAAGATTTCTTCCAGGACGTGAATACGCAGCAAACACCTCCAGCAGATGAGACACCTCAAGAATCCCCCGAACACGAACCACTGACAGTTGAAGCTCCTCCTACACCCCCTGAACCAAACGGAGGCAGCTGTATGGTTGCCGATGACTGTGAGAGTAACAACTGTCAGAACGGAATCTGCACCGCAGCTGAAGAGTCTTCAGGTACAGATGAGCCATCCACCCCTGCAACGAGAACAGCTTTCGCACTCCTGCAGGTGCGAAACCTGCGAGCGACAACGGAGGGAAGCTCTGTCTTCCTTGCCTGGGATGAACTCAATTCCTCTTCACTGAAAGCATACAACATCTACTTCGGCACAACGACCGGACGCTATATTCAGCGCAAAACGATAGATGGAAGCATGAAGAGCGTGGTGATCCGCAACCTGCCCATCGGCACAACGTACTACTTCGCAATACGCGCCGTAAGTACAGAGGAAGAGGAAAGCGCCTTCAGCCAGGAAGTGGCCGTAGAAGTAGGAAACGCCGAGACCTCGACTTCTCCCCTCGTGGAAGATGCCACCATGGAAGTAGTAACAGAAAACCCCATCGGAGACCTCACAGGAAAGGGAGCTATCACTGTTCCCGGAGAAACTGGTTCCTCCTCAACCATTGCATTGCTCTTTGTGGTCTGTGCCATCGTTGGCACCTTCGTTGCCTCGAGGAGACAGATGATCGTTACCACGCAACATCCATCACATGAGTAGTGATATCCACCCGGATTGGCATACAACTGACGATGAGGAAATAGTCCCTGTGCACGAAGCGCAGAGGAAAGAAGAGAAACACATTCCTGTGCATACAACGAGTGTTTCGCGGAAACCTGCTGCTGTGATGGGCATACTCCTCGTCGTGGGCTGCACCACACTCTTTTACCAGGGTGTGCAGAATTTAACCGGACAGCTCTCCGGCGCCACTGAAGTCCGGATCACCGGAAATGGATTTAACCCCCCGGACATTGCAGTGGCACCAGGAGGACAAATTGCATGGACCAACGAGAACCAAGTCCCGCAGTACATTATTTCTGATACTCTCTGCAGCCCGGGCGGGGGATGCCTCAATACCCCGACAATGTTCCAGAATGACAGAGCAAGTTTCACAATCTCTGCCGACACTGCCGAAGGAACGTACACATACTATTCCCCCACTGATCCAAACCTGAGGGGCACAATTACTGTGGGAAGCAACGGGCCAGTTCCCGCAGCGACTCCTCCTCTCAGTCCAGACACATTGAACCTCCTGCCTGACACAGGAGACACCAATTCCGTGGATGCGTTCTCTTTCGCGCAACAATCTCTGCTGGAATCCATCCAGCGCCAACTCGCACTCGACGAGGAATCCCAAGAGGAAACGGGGAATCCCACTGCAGAAAACACATCCCCAACAACAGACATGAACATCCCGCAAAATCCATACACAGTCGGAAGCAACCGAGAGTTCCCCTTCGATAGCGAAGGAAACCCCATTGCCTCGGTATTCGGGGATGAAGAAACACCTCCGGTACGAGCCCAAGTTGTGGAAGATCCCCTTCCAGCACTGGGAAGGAGCACCCAGAAACCATTGAGGCAACCAGAGACAGGCCCTGGCATCTGGCTGATTGTTTCCCTGAGCGCTCTCGGCCTCTGGCTTGCTGTCCGCAGAGCCACACCAGTGGTCCGTACACGTTAATTGAACAAATATTTTGTTCAAATTGATCCCTTGAGAGGGGCTAAAAGACACATTTAGCATTCGTGTTTTTCTTCTGCTACAGTAAGCAATATGACTGAGAGAAGGAACCTGAAGCTTGCACTGAGAGAACACCAGGAACATGCCCACCACGGAACCCGTATCGGGGAATTTATCCGCGGCATTGTCTACGGAGGCAACGACGGTATTGTAACGACGTTCGCCGTTGTCGCAGGAACAGTGGGAGCCGGCATGCCACGCTATGTTGTCATTATTCTCGGAGTTGCCAATCTTCTGGCCGACGGCGCGTCCATGGCAACAGGTGCCTACCTCTCACTCAAGTCTGAATTTGACCAATACAAACGTCTCCGCAGAGAAGAGAAGCAGGAAATTGCGAACGACCCGGAGATCGAGCGAGCAGAAATCCTGTCGTACCTGGAATCGAAAGGGGTGCCACAGAAAGAACTGGAACAAATGACAGATACCATTATCTCGAATGAAGAATTGTGGGCAGACATCATGATGCTCTCTGAACACGGAATGGCCAGAGAGTCCTACAACAAACCTTTGGAGCATGCGATTGTGACATTCTGCTCCTTCGTCTGCTTTGGAAGCATCCCCCTCGTCTCCTACATCCTCCCCCTCGACCTTGCCCTGCGCTTCCCCATCGCCATTGCCACCACTATCGCCTCCCTCTATGTCCTCGGTCTCACACGAAGCATTTTGACACAGGAACGTCTCTTCCGCGGACCGCTCGAGATCATGGGAGTGGGTGCGCTGGGGGCATGCATCGCCTATGGAGTTGGAATCGCACTGAGAAACATTGTGGGCGTAGCGCTCTAAGACGAACAAAATGTACAGTCGCGACCTGCAGGAGTGGTAGAGTGCGCGCGTGGAAGAAACCACTCTCCTCCCCGCCCGGATGAACGACATCCATTCAGACAGGCCCAGCCGGCACAGAGTCTGCTTGATTGTCGGGATATTCTTCCTGCTGACATTCACCGTGTACTACCAATCACTCTTCCACCCGTTCGTGCGTTGGGATGACGGACTGCTCATCTACGATAATCCTGCCGTGTGGGCGATCACCCCTACAACACTCAAGAGAATCTTCACTTCCTACGACCCGGAACTATACATCCCCCTTACATTCCTCACATATCAAATTGACTTCCTCATCGGAGGAACAAACCCCGTGATCTATCACCTCAGTAACCTCCTCTTCCATACCGCGAACGCCATTCTTGTTGCATGGTTCATCTTCCTCCTCTCCAAACGACAATGGGTTGGTCTTGCGTGCGGTTTTCTCTTCGCCGTTCATCCTCTCCACACCGAAGCAGTAGCATGGGCAAGCGCACGCAAAGATGTGCTCTCAACATTCTTCTTCCTGCTCACACTCATCGGGTACCTCCGGTACCGCAGCACGGGGCGCTATCTGAAGCGCAGTATCTTCGCGTTCCTTCTTGCACTGATGGCGAAAGTAACCGTTGCAACTCTCCCGGTGCTGCTCCTCCTCCTCGATGTGCTTGAGGGACGGAAGATTGACCGGAAAGCGCTCTCAGAGAAAATCCCCTTCTTCGTTCTCAGCATAGTGTTTGGCATCATAGCCATCTTCGGAAAAACAGCCATCCTCCAGCGCGCCACACTGCTCGAGAAAATGCTCATGGCCTGCAAGAGCACAGTGTTCTACCTCGAGAAGATCGTCTGGCCGACAGAGCTTGCTGTGCTGTACCCGTACGTTGGGAAGATCGGAATGACAAACCCCGACTTCCTCTGGCCTGCAATCAGTGTGTTGATTCTCATCCTCATCGCATTCCTCTCACTGAAAAAAACCCGTGTGATCTTCTTTGGTGTGCTCTTTTTCCTCGTCACTATTTCACCGACGTTCCTCAACTTCGCAAAAGGGGAAATGGACCTGTACTTCGCCTCAGACCGCTACGCCTACGCAGGTTCCATTGGGATCTTGTTTCTGATTGCACTTGGTTTCTCTCTCCTTTCAAGACGTCTCCCGCAGGTTTTCTTGAATAGTGGAATCGGTGTGCTCGTGCTCCTCTTCGCATGGATGGCACATGCGCAGTCCCAGACATGGGCAGGAACGGAAACACTCTTCCGGAACGTCATAGACCATTACCCGGATTCACATGTGGCACACAACAACCTCGGAAATGCGTACCGCAGGCAGGATGACATTGCACAGGCAATCGAACACTTCGAGAAAGCCATCGCTATCCGTGACCACCCGCGCACACGCAGCAACTACGGAGCAGCACTTCGGAAACAGGGGAAAATGGAGGAAGCACTTGCCCAGTATGACCGCGCGATGGAACTCGATCCGGAGAGTAAAAATGCACACTTCGGCCTTGGCATTCTCTACGCAGAACTCGGGAAGCGAGGTGAAGCACTCCAGGAGTACCAGCACGCCATTGCAATAGACCCCACCTACTCGGAGGTGTATCTCAACCTTGGAGCTCTGTACATGCAAATGAACCAACCGGAACAGGCAATAGAACAGTATCAGAAAGCAATTGCCACTACTCCCTACTTTGCACAGGCCTACTACAACCTCGGGGTTGCGTACAGAAAAATCGACAAACCACGGCAGGCAATGGAGAACTACGAAATGGCAATACGCTACGAACCTTCCTTCGTTGCGGCGCGCATCAATCTCGGCATTGCCTACTACGAGCGGAGGCGCATGGAAGAAGCCAGAGAACAGTTTGAAATAGTGCTCCGGTACGATCCCGGGAATGAGCGCGCGCTCTCAGCACTCAAACAAATCGGATCTCGGTAAAGCAACTCCCCGTCGCCTGGCCTCCCGCGCAATAAGACCTTTGATGCTGTCTCGATACACAGGATCCACCCACTCCACATCCCGCAAATCATCCGGGAGGGTTAGGGAGGCAAGGAGCGCCTCGCACCGCACGGAAGGATCCCTGTGTGTGTCGGGATCAACCCATCCGTCGATGAGCTCTGCGACACTGTTTGCATCTGGCACTGATATTCCCATTGCTCTCACTATACTGGAAGACAGCACAGCACAATGCCCAGATCGTGAGGAAGTTTCACCAAGTAAATAACCTACAAAATACGATATACTCCCCCCATGCTGGAACATCGCAAACAGCTCAACATAGCAGCATTCCTCATCACTGTTGCAGTAATTGGCTGGCTCCTCCTCTATAAAATCATTTCCATTGATTTCTGGTGGCACATGAGAGCGGGGCAGGTGCTGCGGTTCACGGGATGGATATACACGGATCCGTTTGCGTACACCCGGGAAGGACTCCCCTACCTCGCGACGCAGAGCTGGCTCGCGGAAGTGATTCTCTCCCTGTTCTATGACTTCGGTGGAGCAAGCGGCGTGATCTTCCTGCGCTTTCTCCTTGTGGCACTCACATTCACAGTACTGCTCCTGATCGATAGACGAAGCATCTGGCCCAACGTCTTCGTCGTTCTCCTGGCACTTATCTTGCTGCGCCCCTTCCTTCTCGATCGTCCGCAACTCTGGACATTCCTCTGTTTTTCCCTACAGTTATTTTTCATCATCAATTTCATAGAGAGCCCTAGTTTAAAGGATAAAACTTGTACAAAATGTTTGATCAAATATCTTCTGCCAATCTGGGCAGTGCAAGTACTCTGGGTCAACATGCATGGCGCAGCCGCACTCGTAACCGTGGCACTCATTGGTGCGGCATTTCTCGAATTCCTTGTGGAGGACGTACGTAATCACTCCCCTCTTCCTCAAACCATCCGGAGATCCTGGATCTACCTGCTCGCGATTGCAGGAGCACTCGTTACCTTGTTGTTCTCACCCAATGGCATTGGTAACCTCACGTATGTCCAGAACCTTTTCTCCGATCAAACCAAGGAGTTCATTGTGGAATGGCAAGCTCCCGCACTCTCCAGATACCTGCAAGTGACAGGCGCTTTCTGGATGCTCGCACTCGTCTCTCTGCTCTGGTCCCGGAAACATACTGTCGCATTCGGAACTATCCTCATCATCTTCGGTCTTTTTGCA
>DATDVK010000113.1:0-4178 GCA_035290085.1 Candidatus Peribacteraceae bacterium | reverse complement strand
CGTCGGAAGCACCGTGAGTGGCATGCATCTCCCGGGAAAGTTCCGCGGAGGGAAGACGGCAGTCCGGAAAGAGGGGATGCGCCTGCTCCCGGACATCGTAGTGAGGTACGACCCACCAAACATCCAAGATCCGGCAGAAGCAAAGGGGCGTTTCATCACGCATGTGAGGCAGCGGCTGGCCCCGCAGCTTGAAACATTTGTGAGGGGATGACGGATGAGAAGGCAGTAGGCAGTTTTTTTATACTGACTTCTGACTTCTGCCATCTGACTTCCTCACAGGGGAAAGTGAAGATTGTTTGACAGTCTCCAGGCGCACGCAGATACTCCCTCCCTTGTTCTTTTTCCAGCACCACTGACGTAGGGAGTCACCTGACCTTTCTTTGTTTCTTGAGGGAGGCCAGTTTCCCCTCCCTACACCACCTTGAACGGAGGACCATTCCATGTCCCTGAAGAATCTCACGCTCCAGCAGGCAGACTCGCCCCACATCCTGACGCTCGTCGCAGACGAGGGGGCCGTCTTCGGCAACTTCCGGATCCGCAAGCCCCAGGGCAACCTGACCATCGAGGTGCTGTGCCAGGGAGGCACGACACTCGAAGCGATCCAGGAAGCCTGGCAGAAAGCCGGGAACCAGTGGGTCCCGCAATTTCTGAAAAAGGATGCGGAACCCTACGAAGCCCTGCGGACCATCACACTTTCCGACGGAACGATCATCGCGTGGTACCTGTGCCACGCGAAACAGAGCCCGCCGGCGGATGTGCTCATGCACTGGCCGGACGGCTGGTCCATGGAGGACATCGGCCGGTACTACGGCTTCGCCGATGCCGACTACTGCGGACCGAGCGGAGAATAATCCTTCGTTGGGTGGGACGAAGGAGGGGAGAGGGGGGCAGAGCTTGTCTCTGCCCTCCGATCCCTAATAATCAACGATGACCGTTTCGGCCAGAAAAGAGAAACACAAATTGGACAAAGAAAGCAAAATTCCATACCATTTTCCCCTTTCTCTACGCTCCTAAGCAGACAGGCTCATGATTTTTACGCGTGGGGGAATCCGCTCGTTCACACCACCGATTCTGTAAGAAATCTGCTCTTGTGTCCTTCGGGATGCAGCAGCAGAAACAGTTGAGAAATCGTGAAGAAAATCCTGCATTCGCAGGTGCCCGCTCTCTTCCGAGTGCGGGTTGCTGATTCTTGAAACCGGAGCACTGTGCTCCACTGTGAAAGGACTTGGTGACTCATGGCGCAAGTTCCACGAGTACTGACTTTCCGAGACTTCGGTCTCAAAGAAGACCCCTTCCCATTCCTGAAGAGGCAACCGATCACCTTCCAGGGGATCGGATGCAAGGAGCCATTCGCCTTCTCCTGCTACAACCCGGGTGAGAAAATCCTCGGCAAACCCATGTATAAGCATCTGCCCATGGCCATGGCCTACTGGCACACGATGCGTGGGTTGCTTGCGGACATGTTCGGCCCGGGTACCGCTGTCCGTCCGTGGGAAGGCCCGGACACCATGGAGAATGCGGAGAACCGGCTTCGAGTGGCGTTCTACTTCATGTGGATGCAGGGGATCGAGTTCTGGTGTTTCCACGACACCGACATCGTCCCCTACGGGAAAGACCTGAAAGAATTCCACGCCAACATCGACCGGATCGTGCCCCTGATCCTGGAACTGCAGAAGCTCACCGGCATTCGCTGCGGGTGGGTGACGCAGAACCTCTTCTCCCACCCGATGTACTGCAAGGGCGCCGCCACCGGCACGCATCCCATCGTGTGGGCGCACGCCTTCGCGCAGACGAGGAAGATGCTGGAAGTGGGCAAGAAGATCGGTGCCCGTAACCACGTCTTCTGGGGCGGCAGAGAAGGGTACAACGAGCTGCTCCTCCTGCTGCTCGGCCTGGAACAGAAGAACCTCGCGAGGTTCCTCCAGATGGCCGTGCAGTACAAAAAGCAGATCGGGGCGACGGTGCAGTTCCTGATTGAACCGAAGCCAAAAGAGCCCACGGTCTCCCAGTACGACATGTGCATGATGGTCGTCTACGGATTCCTGCGGCGGTGGGGCCTCGCGTCCCACTTCAAAGGAAACATCGAAGTGAACCACGCGCAGCTTGTGGACCTGCCCATGGAGCACGAACTCACCGTGGCCGCCGATCTCGGAATGCTCGGCGGCATCGACGGCAACCAGGGCACCTTCGGGAACGGCTGGGACACGGACGATTTCCTCGCCGACCCGATGATCGCGCTGCGCATCATGATCGTCGTGTTGAAGAACGGCGGCCTTGGGCGCGGAGTGATCAACTGGGACGCCAAGCCCCGGCGTGAGAGCTTCATGCCGGAGGATCTCTTCAGGACGCACACGGCCGGCATGGATACGCTGGCCTACGGCCTCCGGGCCGCCGCCCTGCTTCAGCAGGAAGGCAAACTCGAGGCCGCAATCGCGGAACGGTACGCCCCCTGGCTCTCGAATCTGGGACGTGGGATTGCGGAAGGCAGCATGGCTCCCGATGCCATCTGCGAAGCCGCGTACGCCCACGAACCCAAGCTTGGAACGGACATCCCGAGCAGCCACATCGAGAGCCACCGCTATCTGCTCGTGAGTGCCATGCAGCGCTGCTGCATGGGCGTCAAGAGCACACACATCGAGCCGACGTGGCGGCTGGCGAACTGAATGTCCGACAGGTCGCAGGGCACTAAGCGCTTGTGCCTTGCTGACCAACTGAACGAAACGAAGATTTCTCAACTGTGTCGTCCGGTCTCTGCGGTGCTAAAAAGCACTGCGGGGACCGGACACGCTAAAAAACGAGCGTAGATTTCTTACCGAATACACTCATACCTACAACACCACTGTATCTTCCTCTGCCTGAGTAGACGGCGCGTGCGAGAAGCGCCGGAGGATCCTCTCGCCGAGGGAAGGCCACACCTGCATGAGGAGAGCGAGCGCACGCGCGCTCCTGGGACGCACGATCATCCGTTTCCTTCTGCCAGCCGCATCCAGGATGTCCGCTGCCAGCTGCTCAGGATCGAGCCCTTCGAGCGGGACACCACCAGCCACCCGTTCCTTCGCATCGTCACGGATGGGTCCCGGGCACGCCAGAGTGAAGCTCATGTCCGGGTGTTCCATCCGCAGCTGCTCCGTGGCCGCCCTCACGCCGAACTTCGCGACCGCGTACCCCCCGTAGTTCGGCGGAGCGATGAGCGAAGCGAGCGACCCCATGTTCACCACCCGCCCATGTGATCGCCGGAGGTGGGGGAGTGCCACCCGCGTGACATTCATCAGGCTGAAAATATTCTGCTCTATGAGCGCTTTGATACCTTCCGGAGAACAGTCCAGCAGAGAGCCCCGAATCCCGGAGGAGCCGACAGTATTGAAGAGAGCATCGAGCCGGCCAAACTTCTGCATTGAGTACCGCACAAGCTGCTCCGCCTGCAGGGGATCAGTAACATCCGTGACGACACCGAACGCGCTGCGCTGCCTGCTGCGCAGTGTATCCACCGTTGCCTGCACGGTGTCTCTGTTCCTGCCGTTCACCACTGTGTCCGCACCGCGCTCTGCACACTGCTTCGCGAGCGTCCGGCCGATGCCGTGCGTGCTGCCGGTGACAATAACGCAACTGCCTTCAAGCCAGTTTTTCCGCATAAGGGAGGGAGTCTAACACCGCATACGCTTCCTGTAAGCAGAGAAGAGCAGAAAACATTGTCATTCTGAATGCAGTGCCTCCTCTCAAAACATGTCATCCTCGTATCGGGAAGAGAGGAGTAGGAGATACTCCGCCGATCACCATCTTCATCACTATGACTGCTTCACATACTTGTAATAGCACGCCCCGCAGTAGTGCTTATTCCCCGGGACCCTCGCACCGCAGATTTTGCAGGGCCGGCCTCCGAACTTCCCGAAATCCTTCCTCTTCTGTTCCTGAGATTTTGAGTAGTTGTGTGAGTGTTTGCTGGGAACGGAAGACCCGTACTTCCCTCCGGTGAAGAGAATCTTGAGGATCCTGGCCACAGATGAACAGAACTTCTTCATCAAACGCATCAGGATTTTTTATACACATCCTTCCTGTTCCCAATCGCAACAACCGTTACCATCACAACCTTCTTATTGACAGAGTAGATGATACGGAACGGCCAGACCCGTAAAGACCGCAATCCCTCGAGCGGCCCCTGCAGCTTCTTCCCAATGAAA
>DATDVK010000112.1:0-11657 GCA_035290085.1 Candidatus Peribacteraceae bacterium | reverse complement strand
CAAATGGCTTGTGCCTGCGGAGTCCTCCCACTCGAACCACACAGAAACAGAGGAAGCGGTAACAGTCGTATTGCCGATGTTCTGGAGGGAGTAATGGATGTCTTCGTTTTCGTCCACTGAAACATTGGAGAGCCAGAGGTCCACGACGGGTTTGGTGCCTGTGGGAGTACCAATAATCGTCCCTTGAACATTTCCTTTCAGGAGAGTGACGAAGAGAAACAGTGATGCAACGGTGAATGTTCCAAAAAGCCAGGAGATATTCCTGTGAGACTGTTGAACTTGCATTGTGTGTAGAAAGGAATTTGTATGGTAATTATACCATAATATGTTTACTCTATCAAGTTCAGCCTGGAACAAGCACAGAATAATGATTTCTCCATAAATGAAGGACAAAATTTCTACTTCTTCCTGCACCAGTACACGGTATTGGTATTGAGAGAGGGGAGTGTTACGAGCCTCGTTCCCACATCCTCATGGTCCAGCACCTCAAAGCCCGCTCTGTCTAAGAGGGCGAGCAGGCGTTCTCTCGTGTAGAAGTTGTACTGTGTCAGCATGCTCTCTGCGGCCTCGTTGATGAGAAATTCCACTGTGCTGAGGCACACGGTTTCCATGCGCCGCCGCCACGGATTCGCCGAGAGTGTGTGCTCATGAATAAACAGACGGCTGTCGGGGCTCTCAGTCATGCCGGCATGCACGTCCTGCAGAAACCGCAGATCGTCTTTTTGGTCAACATGATGAATGACGCCGCCGAGGTTCACGATGTCGGCCTTCGGTTCCTGCTGCCCAAATGTGAATGGCTCTATGACGGAGTAATGCAGGTTCGCAGGATCATCATCACGTTTTGCAGCGTGATCCTTCACGTCGAACCCGTACACGTCCGCATCCCGGAGCAGCTCGGCAATCCTCCGTGTCACTGTCATGGTTCCGCAGCCCAAGTCAGCAATGACTTCCGGTTGCAGGTGATCTCTACGGATTCTCTCCACGAGGTACTCAGCATGCTTTGTGTGACCGCCCTTCCTCTTCTGTACCCATGCTTTGATTTCCGGGATCAGGGAAAGTGACATAGCGATAATGTAAACATGGAGTAAGTATTGTCAATCATCGCTTTTCCGGCATTGTCCCAGTAATAGTGGCAGGGTAAGAAAAGAGCTGGATTTAAAAAGAAGCCCCTTCGGACCTAGGATCGATCTATGGGGTATCTTCCGAGCGGAGTTGTGCACAACGCCACTCGCAAAAGCATTGTATTTATTTTGACTGAAAAGTCAAGTAATTGTGCAGAAAGAATCTGTTCACTCAATATCCAGTATTGAGAGCAGCAGCACATTGAGCATGATCTGCATGCCGATCACGATGAGACTGACAGAAGGTACCACAAGCCGCAGCATGCTCTGCGGATTCAAGTCTCCGAACGTGCGCTGTTGCCAGAAGTGAAAGGCGTACACAGTGAGAACAATGCCCCCGAGTAGGGCGGCGGCACCCAGAAGCAGCCCTGTTTCCAGGAGCGGGAAATTGCGCAGTCTGTGCTGGAGCGGGTGAGGTGGCAGGAAACCCTTTTTCCCTGCGTAGATGCGGGTGATCACGGCAAAGCTCACTGCCTGCACGCCGACGAAGATCGCCGACGCGCAGTAGAGCAGCGTATGGATGTCGAATATGTACTGCTGTCCCGGGAGCAGCCAGAGACTCCCTGCAATGCCGAGAAGCACCAGCATGATGCCCGGGTAGAGGAAGAGCCAGGAGGGGCTGAAGAGGAAGAGGAATCGCAGGTGCCGCCAGCCATCCTGCAGGGTACGGAGGTGCGGCCCTCTGCTGCGCCTGTCTTTCCGGAGCACCGTGGGCACTTCACACACCCGTAAGCCTGCGAGGGAAGCACGCACGATCATCTCGCTTGCGAATTCCATACCTTTTGTTTGCAGGTGGAGTGATCGGATTGCCTCGGTGCGGAATCCCCGCAGCCCACAGTGGAAGTCGTGCAGCGTAGAGTGGAAGAAGAGTCTGCCGATTCCCGAGAGTGCAGGATTTCCGATGTATCTGTGCAGAAAGGGCATGGCACCAGGTTCTATACCGCCCGCAAATCTGTTGCCGATCACAAGATCACATCCTTTCCGCAGTTCCTCCAGGAAGCCTTTGAGGGAGGAGAAGTCATAGCTGCCGTCCGCATCACCCATGATGGTGAACGTTCCGTTCGCAGCCTCTGTGCCGCCGCGGAGAGCGCTGCCGTAGCCGGGTTCTGGTACAGAGATTGCCCGCGCACCGCAGGAGTGTACAACCTGTACAGAGCCGTCTTCACTGCCGTTATCGGCAACCAAAATTTCTCCTGCTATGTTCTCTTTCAGGAGAAACTGCCGTGCTTCCTCAATACACTGGGGAAGTGTTTCAGATTCATTGAGACACGGGAGGAGGATCGTAAGCTCGCAGGGCTTGTGCTGCTTTTCCTGTGATTGCCCGCGGGCCTTCATGTGAAGCTAGTGTGCCAGAAGTACGATAAAAAACGCTACGCAGAGTGTGTAGAAGGAGAGGAGGAGAAGCGCTGGGACATTGCGTATGCGCCTTGGGAGTATGTCTATTCCCTGAAGTATGCAGTACAGTACTGGCACAGCGAAGAGCGGTATGTAGCGGAAATCCTGGAATCCTCCCACGGGTTTTTGCATCACGAGGGCCATCATGGAACCGATGAGCACAACTCCCGTCGCGAGAACAGGCAAACCCGCATGGAACTGGTGCCGGATGGTGCGGATGAGCCCTGCGGTACCGAGGACAGCGAAGAGCATCAGCAGCATGAGCAGGAACTGCATTATGGTGTAGAGATCCCTGCCGAGCCCCCACTCTCCTGCGAGGGAAGATTTCGTCAGATGTTCCCAGAAGAAGCGTCGTCCGCTACTGTCAGTCCATGGATTATTGTACGGTTGCCTGAGCACTGCGATCGGGCGGAATGTATAGAAGTTCTTGGCTTCGATAGTGTCGATGTAGAGCTCCGGGTTGTTGGTGCCGATATTGCCAACAATATGTATGTTCCTCTCCACAATGAACCGGAGAGTGTAGTGCCATCCTGTCATTGCAAATAGGATGGAGAAGCAGAGCAGAGCATTTCTAAGAGAAGCGCGCCAGTTCCGCCACTGGCGGGTGAGGATGCAGAGGAAGAGCAGCGCCGCGAGCGGCAGGGCGCTGGATTTCGTGAGGAGCCCGCAGGCGGCGCACACTGAGGCAATGAGGAGGTCTCGCTCCGAACCCCGTATCCACCAACGGTACAGGAACCCGAAGAAGAGGAAGGAGATGAGGGGCAGGAGTGTGTCGTTGTTCACGCGGGAAGCGTGGAATACAAGACCTGGGAGAAAGGCTATTCCAGCTGCAAAGAGCAGTCTTTTGTCTTTCTCTCTTTCAGAAAAGAGCAGCGTGCCAATCCATATTCCTGCGCCCAGCGCGGCGATACTCATGGCAAGGGAGAGCACCTGTGCGAGACGCATAAGCAGGTATTCATCATGGAACAGCGTTGCCGGCGACAGTGCGAGAGCATTGATGAAGTAGTAGAGCGGAGGCTGGTAGTACTGCCACCCTTCGGAGGCGAGCGGGATTCTCCAATGCTGCAGCACGTAGAGGATGTAATCCCAGTGCTGTGGCCAGTCGTAGGACCGTTCCCAGATACTTGTGGAGAGCAGGTAGATGCTGCGGAGGAGTGCCCCAATGAAGAAGACTCCCATAAGATCCCGGTTCTTTTGCCAGAGGGAAGTATTTCGCATTCCCTTCCAGCAGTAGAACCCAATGACACTGAGCAGTGTGAGATGGAGCGCGAGCATCAGCGGATCGGTATGAGGGACTGTGATGCGGATTCCGCTTTCCCCCCAACTGAGTGCTGTGATTTGCATGGTGTTTGCACCCCGTCTCAGCATAGTCGTATCTTTCAGCACGTAACCTTCGTTTGTGCTGTGGCATTTCGTTAAGCCTTTGTCCCAAATTTTTTTATTGTTAATGTCGAGACTCAGGATGCAATCGTAGACTTCGATGCGCAGAGTGGAAGGGCGAATCCACCGCATCTGGACATGGAGATTCAGGTTAATGTTTCCTTTGTGTGCTTTGGGAAAAGGAGGCTTGTGTATGGCGATCGGCTTCTCCATTTCCTGTGCGATGAAGGTACTGGGGAGAATGATTGGTTGCAGGTAGCACACTGCGGTGCCGTAGAGCAGCAGGATACAGGTGAATACTGCAATATCGACAAGCGGCCAACAGCGTGCCAATTTTCTCATTGCAGGGGATTGTATACACGACTGCTGGAAGCTTGCCCTTGGCTGGAAGAAAGGATTTTGCTATAATAATGCTGAATACACACATACCACCTCTTGCTATGGTCAAAAGGAAGAAGGGCATTGTTGCGCTCACAGCATCCGCATTCGCTCTGGGGAGCATTCTTTTTGCACCTACTGCCGATGCGTACGTGCGTGAGAATACCGAGCGCCCCTCGGCTCCTTCGAGGGAGCAGGAGCAACTACAGTTGCAGCTTGCTGAGAAGACACGAAACTTGGCAGAGCAGTACACGAACAGACGATTCGGGACAGAGGAAAATCCTGTCGTGTCAGAGCCAGAGGAGGTGCAAGTGCAGGAATCTGATCCTGTCGATGCCGCGTTACAGAACGTGGAGCTCCGTCGTTCGCAGCGTGAGAGATTCACCAGTACTGTTCCCTCTTCTTCCGACGTGCAGATGGGGTATACACCTCCGGCTGCATCCACACTTGCAAGTGTGGGAGGACAAACAGAATCTGTCGCAGCTAATTTGCCAAAACTGCCACGTTCTGGTGTTGGTCTATCGGTGGCAGCTGTCGCGTTGGGGTTGAGCGGTGCCCTGCGTGGCAGGAAGAAGTTTGGGGGAGCGCAGTAGTAAGCCGAAGAACTGCTTTACATTCCTCCCGGATTTTCAGGGGATTTTCCCTGTGGTGAGGTGCACTTGTCATGCAGATTATTTTAGTGTCTTGAGCATTGTTCAAAGTGAGTAAATCTGGTAAAATAACTGGATTTTATACACACAAACTCCAAATTGCGTGCCAGCATCTCTGGGTGCAGAGGAAGACCTCACGACGAGGTCTCGGAAAATTATTGCCCGAGCTCTGCTCGTGAGCCTTTTTGCGACCAACCTTATTTCACCGAGAGTGTTCGCTGAGGGCATTGAGCAGCCGGAGATTTCGGGCAACGCTGCATCCAGGAGCAGCGCGGCAAGCAGTGTTTCTCTGGAGTCATTTTCTCCTGAAGGGGTCAGCAGTGCGGGGGTTGACGACGCAGGGACGGAGGATACAAGCAGCTCATTTGGCAGTGAAGGGCAGGGTGAGGATAGTACGTTGTCTTCTGTTTCTCCTGTGTTGGAGGAGGAGCAGAGCTCCAGTTCTTCGGAGGAATCGCAGGTTTCGGAGGAGCAACAGGAGGAAGCATTGCCTGAGGCAACGGAACCCGCAGCACTCGTGAGCGTCGGTTCCCTACAGGAACCTGTGCACATCTATCCCACATTCACTCTGGTGAAGAGCGCGGAAATCCAGAGTGCAGAAGAGCTTTCCAGACGCTTACGGGTGGAAATGAACCGTCCGGATGGTGAGGTGCTTTTCCCGCGATTAGAGGTGGCAGAGACACAGGGCGAGTACACCGTAACAGTACAGCCTGGTTCCAATTTCTCGCCGGGTCTCTACAACATGACTGCGCTCCTCGATGGCACCCGCGGGGCTTCGCGCAAGCTCCAGAGTATCTTCCGGGAAACAGAGGGTGAAGTGCAGGACACGGTGCTTCTGGATACGGAAGTACAGTGGGGTCTTATCACGCTCAACACAGATCGTTCGCAGTACCTGCCGGGCGATTCCGTGCAGGTGGCACTCTCTGTTCTCAGTGACAGCGGCAATCCTTTCTGCGAGGCATCTTTCGGCATACAGGTCACGCTGCCGGATGGAACTGAAGAGTTATACGGAGAGGAAATACTGCATTCCCCCACAGAGTGTCACGAGGGTGCACTTCCCGTATTCACTGCAGCATTGCCCGTGCAGCAGCCTGGGACGTACACCATTGCCGTGCGTGCGCAGACCGCAGACGGAGAGCGCTTCGCAGCGCAATCCATTATTGTTTCGGAAGAAGCGGTGCCAGTGACTGTAAGCCGCAGAGGTGCGAGTGCTACCGCATACGGGCAGCAGGGGGAAATGGTTCTCGTGCTCACGCCATCGCATACATTCGTTGGAGAAGTGACGGAAACAGTGCCTGCAGATCTGGAGATTCTTTCCAGTGATCCTGAGGCGGAAGTGAGTGGCGGTGTTCTCTCCTGGAAGAAGCAATGGGATGCAGGGCGCTCCTACGAGTTGCGCTACACGTACAAGATCCTGCATGGCGAAGCGCAGATATGGCTCTTTGGTCCTGTGGAAGCGGAAGGGACAGTAGTGGACGTTGCAGAAATACCGGAGACGAAGACGGAATTTAGCTCGTCTTCGTCCGAGAGTGAGCAGAGCAGCGAAGAGGCCCAGTTCCCGCAAGAGGAATCCAACCAGCCAATGGAGGGCATCTTCTCATCTTCCTCCTCATCCTCTCAGACGAGCGAAGAAGTGCCTCTGCAGGGAGAGGAAACTATGCCAGCAGAGGGGGAGGCCACAGGTAGCGATGCGGAATCGGTCGAGCAGGATACCGAACCAGTTTCCGCTCTCTGGGACAGCATCTTCCGGCTCTTTGTTCCAGAAGCAGTGGCAGAAGGCACGGTGGAGAGGCAGCTGCGTTTCCGTGAAGATCGGCAGTGGCAGCTCGTTTCTGCGGCCACGGTTGTCGGTTTCGTGGAGAGTGATGCGGCGTTCCAGTTTGTGGAGGCCGATGCAGGCCAGGAGGTGGCATCTGCTGCAGAGCTTGTTCTGGAATACGTGGAGGAGCAGGACACGTTTACCATGGGCGAGGAACCCGAGTTCGTCATTGTGCAGAATGCAGAGAATACTGCCGATGCCGGAGGGGAAGGGCAGGATCCTCTTGCAGAGGAGGATGCAGTTACAGCGATTCTCGGTGCAATGATAGACCAGAATGACGTAGAAACAGTCGTGGCAGAAACTATCGTGAATGATTCGGAGGTGAAGGAAAAAATTGCGAGCCGCCTCATGGAAAACACCCTCAGGGCGGGAGCCCTCCAGCAGGTGCTTGTGCCGGATGCAACGCGGACACGGGCATCCACTCTGGAAGCCGTGGAACAGGAGGTTGTGGAGAGGCTGAGTTCGGAGGAAGGTGCCAAGAAAGTAGCTGAGCAGGCAAAGGAAATCGTCAGTGTTGTGGTGGACCTAGAAACGACGGAAACGGCAAAGCAGAAAATCGTTGAAACCGCAGTTTCGGAGGTAATGGAAGACAGAGCAGTGGACATGCAGAAGGTGATGGATGCTGTGCGCGAAGTAGTGGATGCAGAGACAATTACGGTCCTTTCCGAGGCCCTTGCCGAAGATGCTGGAGTCCAGAATTCTGCATACGAAGCCGCAATGGAGCCTGAAATTACAGAAGTGGAATCGGAAGATACTGTCGAGGAACTCATCACGGTATCGGTGACTGATTCTGCGGGCGCAACCATCGATCCGGAGTACCATTTCGAGGAGAAGAATGGTTCTACTGTGCTTGTCATTGAGAAGCAAAATGCACTCAGGCCGGGAAAGTACACGGTAACGACAACGTTGAAAGATCCTCTGAGCGGTGAGGAGCAGGTTCTTACGCGTGACTTCACGTGGGGTGTCCTCGCCCTCAACCAGAACCAGGACGTGTACAGGCCAGATCAGGTGGCAAACATCGCAATCGGAGTGTTGGATGACGCCGGAAAAATGGTCTGCGATGCAGTGGTGCGATTGGTTGTGAAAGAGCCCAATGGCAGCACCGTTGTGTTCTCGACGGAAGACGAATCCATCACGGTATCCGACACGTGTGCGCTCTACGAGGCGGGACTCATAGATCCTGACTACGAGACGTATTTCCGCCTGAGCCAGGTGGGAACGTACGAGCTCACGCTGCAGGCCACTACGGCGAACGGCACACGGACGGCACGGACGAAAATCGAAGTGGAAACCGCACCAGCAATCATTGTCGAGCGTACTGCCGCGACCCGTCTGTGGCCCGCTGCCCTCTCTCCCATGACGATTGAGGTGCACTTCGCAGAACGTTTTGCAGGCACGATTACGGACACGCTGCCGGCAGGATTTACAGTTCAAGATGTGAGTGATGGGGGCGCGGTGACGGTGGGGGAGGAAGGTGTGGCAATGCGTTGGCAGGGGTCCTGGGATGCGGGCGAGAGTGTGACGCTGAGTTACCAGTACGATGCACCGGATACATCACCGGAGTTCTATCTCGTGGGGCCACTCCGCTTGGCAGCACAGGATGGCACTCTGTACGAGGAACGGCGTACTTGGCAGCTAGCAAACGACGCAACAGGGACCGTTTCAGGGACGGTGTACACCGACAACGGAACCAATGATATCGGGGCCTTAAAGACCATCCAGCTTGTCAAGAATGGTACTGCACAGACCACTGCAGAAACTGACGCGAACGGTGTGTACTCGTTTTCCAATGTGGTAATGACGGGGGGGACGATTCTTGCCGTGTACATCACAGGAGAGCCGGAGAAGGGCGCCACTGTCACGGTGGCATCGGGGTCTTCCATCACCAATCTCCACATCTACAAGAATGATCTCATCGTGCGCTCAGATTCCGGTGCGGTAGCCATGACCAACGGAAGGATCGCTGCCGCCACCAACGGCGGAGCGAGTATCAATGAGATGTACACGGTGGACAGCGGAGTGCTCAATGTGAAGTCAGGAAAAGATCTGTTCGTATGGGAGCGGACGACCTATACCCCGGGAGCAAATGTGAATGTAGGAAGCGGCGTTGTCCTCCAGGGGACACTCAATGCCGGAGCGAACACGGTGACGCTCTCGGGCGCGTGGATCAACACGTCCAGCGGTTCATTCGTCAAAGGCACCAGCACAGTTATCCTCGACGGTACGGGCCAGAGCATGACAGGGAACACGGTCTTCTATCACCTGCGCAAAATCGCAACCGTGCGGGACACGCTTACACTTGCAGCCGGGATGCGGCAGGCAGTGAGCGGATCCCTCATTATCCAGGGTGCCACCGGTTCCACCATGGAGCTCAAGTCCAGCCAGTCCGGGACTCTCGCGAAGCTGGTGCTCTTCGGCTATTCCAACGCCTTCCAGGACATCAAGCGCCTGCGTGTACAGGACAACAGTGCCAGCTGTTCTGTTGTGGACAGGGCCAAAACACTCAACTGTACGCAGCAATGTGCCGATAAGAAGCACAATGAGAACTGGACGTTCACTTCGCCGGTAGTCACCGGAACGCTCTACAGTAACGAGGGGACGACGCCGATCACAAGCGCAACCGTTGCCATCAGCTACAACGGAGGAACCATCACCGAGCAGGTGGCTGTAGGCGCCGGCGGCCAGTTCAGCCTCTCCGGTGGGGTCATGACCGGCGGTACCATCATCACACTTTTCGTGAACAACAGTGCCGACCATGCAGTCACCATCTTGCTTGGTTCGGGGAGTTCCATGACCGGTATTTCTCTCTATGAAGACCGCTTGATTCTGCGCTCAGAGTCCGGATCGGTGGCAATTACTAATGCGTATATTGCCATTGCAGATGACAAAGCGGGGGATACAGATACGGATATTACAAATATCATCTCGGCAGCCACGCCCTCCGCGATTACTCTCGCTTCTGCGAAGGAACTCTTCATCTGGAGCGGAGACACATTCCGGCCGCAGGGGACTATTGTTGCGCATGATTTCGATATCAACGGGACGCTGAATTACCAGAATAACAGCATCGGTGTGACCGGGTCATGGGATGCAACAGGAGGGACTGCATCGGGCAATGGCGTTATTTCCTTCACTTCTACGGGATCTGAAACCATCACCAGCGCTGGACGTGCCTACAACAACCTCACGCTCAGCGCCAATGGCGGTTCCTGGACACTGCAGGACGCCATGGACGTGAATGGCACATTGACCATCTCAGCAGGAACGTTCAACCAGAACGGCCAGAACCTGAACGTGTCGGGGAATGTGCGCATTGCGAACGGCACAGCGTTCACTGCTCCGTATAACAACGGCATCTTCACGCTGGATGGCGATCTTGTGTACGAGGATGAAGCTGGAGTGAAACTCGGTGCCGTGCAGGTGGGAACGAGCCCGGATACCATCACACTTTCCGGTTCCATGAGTGTCCACAAGCTCACGATTGGCACGGGAGACACTCTCGTCCTCTCGGGTCATAACCTCTTCGTTGGCACGGGTGGCCTCTTCATCCATGGCACACTCGATGCCACGGATAACGATACGGACAATTCGGTGATCGTGGTGAGCGGTTCCTGGATTGCATCGGGTACCGGCGATTTCATTTCAGGCACGTCTACCGTCCGGTTCGACGGCACCTCCGGCAGCTATGACATCACTTCTTCGGGTTCTTTCTACAATCTGGCCCTCAATGGGACCGGAGCTACCTATACTGCGACCGGGTCACTGGATATCAATGGAAATATCCAGTTTTCAGCGGGGACATTCACAGCGCCGCTGCGGCGGACAATGACCGTTGCGGGGAACTGGACGAAAGGGGCAAATGCGACTTTCAGACACAACTCGGGTTCTATTATTCTCGATGGCCTCGACCAGACACTTTCCGGTTCCACGGCCTTCTTCAATCTCACGAAGAATGTCACCTCCCAGCAGACGCTCACCTTCCAATCCACCTCGGAGACGACTGTGAGTGGTGCGCTCACACTCAGTGGTGCGAATGCCATCAACATGCTTCTGCTCCGGGCCAGTAACAGTGCGGTAGCCGCATTACTGACATTGGATGCGGGGGGTTCGCAGAACCTCAAATTCCTGAATGTCCAGCGGTCCGATGCAAGCAATGGGGAGACGCTCGTGTGTGCCAATGGTGCTGACAGCGGCAATAATACCAACTGGAGCTTCAGTACGGAAACGGTGGTTGGCACGCTGTACAGCCATGACAGGACGACGGAACTTTCCGGGAAGAAGGTCTCCATCAGCTACAACGGCGGTGCCATTGCGGATACAGATCTCACCGATGCAGGAGGACAGTTCTCGCTCTCCGGTGCCAATATGACCGGCGGGACCATCGTGACTCTCTATATACAAGATGAGACAGAGGATGGTGTGGCAGTCGTTTTGAGTTCGGGAATCTCCATGACGGGGACCCATCTGTACAAGGATCATCTCATTGTGCGTTCAGAATCAGGCTCGGCAGCCATTGCAAATACAGATCTGGTCATCGCAGACGACATGGGTGGCACGCCCGATGCAGATGTCACTGCCATCTATGCTGTTTCTGCAGGAGCTCTGACGGTTGCAAGCGCGAAGAAACTCTACGTGTGGCCGAGTACGGATTTCGTGCCTGGCGGTGCAGTGACAACGCCGGAGTTCTACGTTCCTGCCAGTGCGACGTTTAACGCAGGAAGTTCTGCAATTGATATCAACGGACCTCTCACAGTGCTTGGAACATTTGTGCAAGGAACCAATACCCTCAATATATCCGGCAATGTCCGCATTGCAGCCGGTTCCACCTTCACGAGGTCCGGCAACAATTCCCGTGTCATCTTCGATGGCGATCTCACCTACGAAGATGAGACGGGAGTGAGTATCGGCAATGTC
>DATDVK010000111.1:0-18665 GCA_035290085.1 Candidatus Peribacteraceae bacterium | reverse complement strand
GGACGAGCGGTACCGACGAAGGATGGCATGCAGGAATCCCCGGAAACTGTGGCAGAGGAAGTGTCCAAAGTGCGGGAAGGAGATGCAGACGACGTACGCTCCGGAAAGACCTGAGACTGTGTATTGCGAAGCTTGTTACCTTTCTGAGGTGTATTGAAGCGGTAAGCAGGGGGCGGGCAGCGGTAAGCTGCTTACCGCTTATCGCTTTCCGCTTGCCGTTGTATACTTCAAAACTCATGCACAAGACCTGTGCCCACTGCTCGGCATCGTTCGAAATCACCGATGACGATCTCGCGTACTACAGCAAAATCTCGCCTGTGTTCCCTTCGACTGAGCTCAGGGCAGGCTACGGAAAGAACTACCCTGTCCCACCACCGACACACTGTCCGCAATGCCGTCAGCAGCGCCGCTACGCAATCCGCAATGAGCGCAATTTGCACAGACGGAACTGTGCTATGTGCAAGAGAAACATTCTTTCGATGTACTCTCCGGACAAACCCTTCACGGTGTTCTGCCCGGAATGCTGGTGGGGGAACAAATGGCACGGAGCTGACTATGGAAGGGGCATTGACTTCGGAAGACCGTTCTTCGAGCAGTTTGCCGAACTGCAGCGCAGCGTTCCGCGCATCAGCCTGTACCTGGTGAACTCGGAGAACTGTGACTTCTGTAACTTCGTCGGCGATTGTAAAAGCTGCTACCTGACGTTCGGATCCGTCTACTCTGAAGATTGTCTCTACGGGTCGGCGTACTACTCCAAAAACTGCGTCGACAACCTCGTCACCCGTGAGTGCGAACTCAACTACGAGTGCTCGGACTGCAGGAAGCTCTACCGGTGCCTCTTCTGCCAGGACTGCTACGGCTCAGATCACCTCCTCTTCTGCTACGACATGCAGGGATGCAGCGAGTGCATCGCCTGCGCAGGGCTCCGGAACAAGCAGTACTACATCGGGAATACACCATTCTCCAAAAGTGAATATGAGGAAAGGGAGAGGAAGATCGACCTCTGCAACGCGGCACAGACAGAGAAACTCAGGAAACAACTGGAGAGTATCAAACTCGGCATTGTCCGCCACTACATGCCAAGTACCAACGTGCAGAACGTGAGCGGCACGCACATCTACAACTCCAAGAACACGTTCCAGTCTTTCTATGTGGACCGTTGCGAAGACTGCGCGTACTGCATGCAGGTGGTGGATCTGAAGGATTGCCACGACAACAACTACACGGAAGAGAATGAGCTCTGCTATGAGTACCTCGGCATGTACGGGGCGAAGAACACGTTCTTCTCCAACTTCTGCCGCCATTCTTACGAGGTGTACTGCTCCGACTACTGCATCAACAGCAAATACCTCTTTGGCTGTTCCGGGATGCGCGATAAGGACTACTGCATCCTGAATAAGCCATACACGAAGGAAGCATACGAAGAACTTGTGCCAAAGATCATCAAACACATGAAGAAAACAGGTGAATGGGGAGAATTCCCTCCCATCGCCCTCTCTCCTTTCTGCTACAACGAGACTGTTGCCCAGGAGTACTTCCCCCTCACGAGGGATCAGGCACTGGCAAGGGGATACCGATGGCAGGATGTGAAAGACGACATGCCTGAGGTGCAGAAGGTGATTGCCGCCAAAGAGCTGCCTGCCGCCATCGAGGATATTCCCGACGATGTGCTGCACTGGGCCATACGATGCGAAATGACCGGCAGACCTTTCAAGATCATCCGGCAGGAACTGGCGTTCTATCGTGAGATGCGGCTTCCCCTCCCTCACCTTCACCCGGATGAGCGGCACAAGAGAAGGCTCGCGCTCAGAAATCCGCGGAAGCTTTGGCAGAGAACATGCGGAAAGTGCGGGGAGGAGATACAGACGACGTACCCCCCTACGCGATCCGAGACCGTGTACTGTGAGGAGTGTTATTTAGCTGCTGTGTACTGAGTAGTGAGGATCGCTACGGAGGGGCAGGCCAGCCTTCGCGGCCGGAAGTTGTGTACTGTGAACAATGTTATCTGGAAGTTGTGTATTGAACCTAGGCGGCCGCTTCGGCCAGCAAGCGCGCCCAAGAGACCTGTTTGCCCGCCGAAGCGCAGAGCGCGAAGGCGGGAGACGGTGTTCTGCGAGGAGTGTTACTTGAAGGAGGTGTACTGACCAGAAGTCAGTGGGCAGTACCACTACACTGGCTTCTGACTTCTGACTTCTTTCCTGCCGCCCTCCACATCACCATAAACCATGCCCGGAACGTATCTGCCAGGTGCTTGTTCTCTATGCGCACAATAGTTTTCTCGTCATCGAAGGCAAAGAGAGCAACCGTATTGCCAAAGACGACCGTGTCGGTATCGAAGCTGATTCCTTTTGGAAGGAGACGGACATCGTAGCCCTCATGCATTGGAACCTCTTTGAGGTATCTCCTCGACCCTTCGTTATCCACAAGTAAATCACGACCCCGGATGATTGCATCTTCCCCGAAGAGAATGGTAACAATGTTTCCTCCAAATGTTTTGTAGGAGACCTCCGGGTTGTAGATGCCAACAAACTCCTGTACGAGGATCTCGCGGTACACCTGGCGCATCCCGCTGAGACCGCTGAGGGTCGTCACCCGCGGCGTACTTGGGAGCGGTGCCTTCATGTTATCCAACAGCGGCAATGCCCCTTCCACCAGAGGGCGCAGATCTTCCAGTTTCTGCACACGATCCTCCAGGTACCCGAGTAGCCGCTTCGGTGACTCCGCCACAAAGTGGATGATCTTCCCGCGCTCAATTTCGGACACAAGTCCCCTCTCTTTGAGCTCCCGAAGAATGAGGTACGTATGGCTGCGCGACTGGCGTGCTGCTTTCGCGACGGTACTCGCACGCGCCATCTTGAGCGGCAGCAACGCGAGATATATTTCGATCTCCTTGTCTTCCAGCCCCAGCTGCCTGAGGAGCGGGCGGATTGCCTGCGTGCCGGAGATATGTGGTGAGGTGGTCATAGTATGCAAAGGTGCAAAGCACGTCATCCCGAGCGTCACCCTGAGCGGAGCCGAAGGGCGAGGGCCGACTGTCATCCTGAGGTGCGACCCCGAGCGCAGCGAGGGGGAGCCTCGAAGGATAAGTCGGCCACCTCACCATGACATGCAGACCCCCGAAGGATGTTGTCTATAATTGTAGACAATTTATCTTCTAATGTAAATAGAGACCTAATATAAGCCTATACTATTTGTATAAATACATTAGACAATTTTAGATACCTCCGTCAATATGCTCCTGTGAATCCGCTCCAGAGCTCCATGGCTCTCACCATTCTCGGCTACTTCACCTACCATATCTTCCAGAAGTCGGTTCCTGCCGGAGTACATCCGATTGTCGCCATCATCATGGCGTACGGAACGGGGCTGCTCTTCGGCCTTGTACTCCTGTTCCTCACAGGAGATCCCGCAACGGCACTTCGAACCTCCAGATACGCCAACTGGGCAGTGTATGGCATAGGGCTTTCCGTCTTCGTCATGGAAACAGGATTCCTACTCTCGTACAGGAACGGCTGGAACATGAGCACCGGCGTCACCGTGTGCAATGTGGTGGTCATCCTGCTACTCATACCCATCGGCACCATCTTTTTCCGCGAGTATTTGAACATAGCCAATATGCTCGGTATCTTCCTGTGTATTGCAGGACTTCTTCTCCTTCACACACCATAAGTATGCAACAAACATGCGCACAGTGCTCGGCAGCGTTCGGCGTTCACAATGAGGATCTGCAAATGCTCGATGAGCTCTCTCCCGTCATCGGAGGAGTGAAGCTGAGCCTCCCCTCCCCGACCATGTGCCCGGACTGCAGACTGCAACGAAGACAGGCACATGTGAACCACGTAAACCTCTACGAGAGAACATGCGATCTTTCCGGAGCACCCATCATCTCCAATACGCACCCCTCTGCCCCATACACGGTGTACGACCAGGAAGTCTGGTACAGCGACAAATGGGATGCACATAAGTACCAGAGAAAGTACGACTTCTCCCGACCGTTCTTTGAGCAACTCAAGGAACTGATAGATGAGGTACCACGACCAAATCTGATGACCGGATACGAATTCGATGAGAACTGCGACTACACAAACTACGCCGGGAAGAACAAGGACTGTTACCTGATATTTGACAGTGATGAGAACCGGGACTGCTTCTACAGCTACAGCCTAAACCACTGTGTCAATTGCGTCGGGTGCTACAGGACCCGCAAGTCGGAACTCTGTTACGAGTGCGTCGACTGCGTGAAGTGTTACGGCTCTGCGTACCTGCAAGACTGCGATAACTGTGCCGACTCGGTCTTCCTCAAAAATTGCACGGGATGCAAGAACTGTCTGATGTGCAGCAACATCAAGAATAAAGAGTACTGGGTGGAGAATAAGCCCGTCGGCAAAGAAGAATTCGGAAAGCTCCGCGCAATGCTGGGCAGCCACTCGGCGGTGGAATCCGCAAGAGGACGGTTCGAGAAACTGAAGCTTGAATTCCCGCAGAAGTATATGCACGGCGTACAGAATGAAGATGTGGAAGGCGATTACCTGGTGAACTGCAAAAATGCCTTCAACTGTTTCGACAGCGAAGACTTGTGGGACTGCAGACACGTCTATCAGGGCTTCATGCCACTGAAGACCTGCATGGACATCCACGAGTGCGGTGAAGGAGAACGGTTGTACGAATGCTCCGTGGCAGGCTATGAGATCAACAGTTGCTGCTTCTGCAACCACACGCTCGCCAATATGAGCGACATGCTCTACTGCTCACTCTGCCACCACTCAAACCACTGCTTCGGATGTGTGGGCCTGCGCCGAAAGAAATACTGCATTCTCAATAAGCAGCACAGCAAAGAGGAGTACGAGGAGCTGGTACCCAAGATTGTGGAACACATGCGCGGCACCGGAGAGTGGGGCGAGTTCTTCCCTGTCTCCATTTCCACATTCGCCTACAACGAAACCATCGCGCAGGATTACTACCCTCTCACAAAAGATGAGGTGAAATGCAGGGGCTGGCAGTGGTTTGATGATGTGGAGAAGAAGGAGCAGAAAACGGGAGAGCCTGCGGAACTTCCGGACAGCATAGATGACACCCCCGAAGATATATGCGGAAAGATCCTGACCTGCGAGGAATCCGGGAGGCAGTACAAAGTTATCCCGCAGGAACTGGAATTTCATAAGAAACTGCACGTACCGCTCCCCCGTACCAGCTTCTTCAAGCGGTACAGAAACCAGCTCGCCATGCGGAACAAGCGCATCCTCCACAATAGGAAATGTGACAAGTGCGGTGCAGCCATTCGTACGAGTTACCAACCAGGCCGGCCCGAGCAAATATACTGCGAACCCTGCTACCAGGAATCACTGAGTTAGTTGTACAATGTCGCTCCAATGCTGAAGACATGCGCTCAGTGCGATTCGGCCTTCGACATCACCGACGAAGATCTCGCGCTGCTCGACAAGGTTTCTCCGGTCGTCGGCGGAAAGAAATACGCACTCCCTCCCCCGACCATGTGTTTCCGCTGCCGTCTGCAGAGGCGGCTGGCTTTCTATAATTCCCGGTCTTTGTATCGCCGGAAGTGTGATCTTACCGGAAAACCCATTGTCTCAATCTATTCACCAGACAAACCATTCACGGTGTATGAGCGCCGTGCATGGTATGGCGATGGATGGGACCCACTGGAGTATGGAATGGATTTTGATTTTGGCAGACCATTCTGTGATCAGTTCCGTGCGCTGATGGAAACCGTGCCGCTTCTTTCGCTCGCGATATTGAGCGATAACGTGAACAGCGAATTTACCAATGACAACCTGGCACTGAAAAACTGCTACCTTATTTTCGATGGTGAACGTGCCGAAGAGTGCCTGTACGGACACACTTTTGCCGGCATAAAGTCCTGCCTGGATTTTGTAGTTTTGACCGACTGCGAGCTGTGTTACGAGTGCATTCATTGCGAGAATTGCTACAATTGTCAGTATGCCCGGTACTGCATTAACTGCAGTGATTGCTGGTTTTTGAGAGACTGTATCGGATGCAAATATTGCTTTGGATGTGCAAATCTGCGGCAGAAAAAATACTGCATTTTCAATGAACAGAAGACAAAAGAAGAATACGGAGCATTTATGCAAAAGTTTCAAACTTCATCCTCTCGCGCAGTCCGGGAGATGAAGCAGAAGTCCGATGCCTTCTTTCTCACTCAACCTGTCAAAGCCGTACGATGCGAGCAGAACATTGACGTGACGGGAGACAATGTCTACCAGTCCAAGGATTCATCGTACTGCTTCGACTGCTATAGAATGCAGGATTGCCGGTACTGCACCGATTGCCTTGTCGGTGCCAAAGACTGCTGTGATATTCATATTTGGGGTGATGCAATGGAACTCAGCTACAACTGCTGCGTTGCCGGCATCCGGGTGCGGAATCTGCTCGGCTGCTACTACGTTTCGGAAGGATGCGATAATGTGCTCTATTCCATCTACTGCAGCCGGCAGAGCCGGAATCTGTTCGGTTGCATCGGCCTGCGGCACAGGAGCAACTGCATCTTCAATAAGCAGTACAGTAATGAAGAATATGAGCAACTCGCACAGAAAATTATTGAGCACATGCAGCACACAGGTGAGTGGGGGGAGTTCTTCCCTCCCACCATCTCTTCATTCGGCTATAACGAAACCATGGCACAAACCTTCTTCCCTCTGGGGAAAAAAGAGGTACTGGCGCGCGGATGGCAGTGGGATGACTTCGAGGCACCGGTGGAAGCCGATCGCACGATCAGAGCAGATCAGTTGCCCGACGATGTGAATGATACCCCGGATGACGTGCTCCACTGGGCCATTCTCTGCGAAGTAACCGGAAAGCCTTTCAAAATCATCAAGCAGGAACTGCAGTTCTACAGGGACCACCGGTTGCCGCTCCCCCGCCGCCACCCGGACCAGCGCCACACTGACCGCTACGCATTCAAGAATCCCTACAGGCTCTGGAAGAGGACCTGCGCGAGATGCGGGGAAGAGATCTGGACTTCATACGCGTCTGACCGTCCCGAGATTATTTATTGTGAAGAATGTTACCTGAAGGAGGTGTACTGACGAGAAGTCAGTAGGCAGAAAACAGAAGACAGTACTTCCTACTGGAAGGTCTGAATAACATGATGTTTCCCAAAGGTTCTCAAAAACTGCCTACTGACTTCTGCCTTCTGTCTTCTGCCTTCTTCCCCACTGCTCCCTCCCCAGTAAATCAAAAATGAAGTGGAAGATCTGGCTCAATTCCGCCTGCTTGATTTTCAGGCCCACCTGACCGCCTTTGTATGTCGCAAGGTAGACTGCATGTCCTGCAACAAATATGTTGCTCGTCCCCCGCGCAATGGGAAGCCGGGAGAGATCGAGCTCCGCAGGAGGAACCTTCTTCAGGTGTTCCGGTACGAGGCCGCCGGTTGCCTCAAACAGTTCCACTTGAATCTTTCGTTTCCGCAAATCTTCGAAGAATGCCCGCACGGTTTTGCTGAGCGGCTCATCCTCCACCCGCTCCTCAAAGGTGTTGGAGCTGAGCATCCGGAGTTGCTTCAGCTCACTGGATGTGAGCTCATGCAACATGTCGCGGAAGAGGCTCTTGATGCCTGCTTCACCTTCGAACATCTGGAGCTTGGGAATGATGTCCTCCTGGCTCCGCATGGACTGGAGGATGTTCAGCGCCGTCGGGAATTGCTTCATGAGTGCCTCATACTTCTCCGCTCCGTTTTTGAGATACTCCTCAATGGCATCGAAACTCTCTATCCCGAAACACTGCACACCTTCCCGGAAGTACGTTTTCACAAATCCACGTTCAGCGAGTTTCTTGAGATGTTTGTAGGTTGTGATGCGGTCAAGGTCGCACCGGCGGGCAATGACCGATGCCGGTTGCACGCCAAGTTCCGCGAGAACCAGATAGATGGCACGCTCTTTCTCTGTAAAATCCAGTTTGGCGAGGTAGTGGGTAAGCATAAGTAATAGTGCAATTTCATCCCGACGAACCCGCATGATGGTTCGAGGGCCGACTGTCATCCTGAGGTGCGAGCGGAGCCGAAGGCAGAGTGAGCCTCGAAGGATCAGTCGGCCACCTCACCATGACATGCAGAACTGAGGAGTTATTGATGAGAGTAGTATAGCAATTCTGTTGTTCTTTGTGAAGAACAGTTTACAAGCTTTATTAAAATATTTATAAACATATCGCATTTTTAATAATGAATTTGCATAGTTTCCCTGTTCTTCCTATGGAACGCATCTGTAAACGCTGCAAAGCACACTTCGAGATCCACAAGGACGAGGAAGACTTCCTGCAGAAGATCGTATTCAAGTTCGGGAACACAGAAGTGCACCCTCCTCTCCCCGTCTACTGCCCGGACTGCCGGTGCCAATTGCGTACCTGCCAGAGGAACGAACGGAATATGTACAAAGTTCGCTCCTCCTTCTCCGGAAAGGACATCATCTCCGTGTATGCGCAGGATCCCCCCTGGGGAGACAAGCCCTTTAAAATCTACTCCCAGGAAGAGTGGCAGAGCGACGCGTGGGATCCTATGGAGTACGGGAGGAACTTTGATTTCACCCGCCCGTTCTTCGACCAGTTCGCAGAGCTCCTGCAGGAAGTCCCGCGGCAAGCGCTCATTTCCATCAGCAACGAAAATTCGGGGTTTACAACGGGAACGGGCTTCTGCAGGAACTGCTACCTCATTAACTCCTCGGAATACTGCGAGGACTGTTACTACGGCAAGCTCCTGCAGAGCTGCAAGGACTCCGTGGACTGCAGCTATCTCTACAATTCCGAGCTCTGCTACGAGTGCTTCAGCTGCTATGAATGCTACAACTGCCAGTACGTCTCCTTCAGTACCAATTGCTCGGACTGCATGTTCTCCAGCAATCTCAAGTCCTGCACAAACTGTTGCCTGTGCACGAACCTCTCCCAGAAGGAGTACCACTTCATGAATGAGCCTCTGAGCAAGGAAGAGTATGAAAAGCGACTGAAGGATTTCCGCGGGAGCTATCCCCTCACGGAGAAAATGCGGGATCTCTACCGGAAGACGATCAGCAAGATGGTCCGCAAATACGCCAACATCGTGAGCTGCCAAAACTGTACCGGCGACTATGTAGAGCACTCCAAGAACTGCCTCGATTGCTACGATGTGAATGAGAGTGAAGACTGCCGGTACGTGCAGGTGGGCGTGCAGGTGAAGGATAACTACGACTGCTCCAACATGTACATCAAACCGGAGCTCTGTTACGAAACACTGGGAACCATAGAAGTGTATGGCAGTGCGTACTGTCTCTTCATCTTTCACAGCAAGCGGATGCTGTACTGCGACTTCTGCTACCACAGCGAGGACTGCTTCGCCTGCACGGGGCTCACGCACAAGAAGCACTGCATCTTCAATAAGCAGTACAGCAAAGAGGAGTATGAAGCACTTGTGCCGAAGATTATCGCACACATGCAATCGACCGGGGAATGGGGCTTGTACTTCCCATCACGGTACGCCCCATTCGGATACAACGAATCCCTTGCATTTGAATATTTTCCTCTCAGTAAAGAAGAAGCGCTGAAGCAGGGATTTCTGTGGAGGGACTCCGACGCAAAGGACAGAAAACCGCAAACAGCTGTGTTTCCGGACAGCATCGCGGACGCAGCAGACAGCATCACGCAGGAAATTTTCTGCTGCAGCGACTGCAACAAAAATTTCCGGATCATCCCACAGGAGCTGGATTTCTACCGCAGGCAGGCTCTCCCCATTCCCCACAGATGCCAGGAATGCCGTCATACGGACAGAATGCACTTCAGGAACCCCCGCAGGCTCTGGGATCGCAAATGCGCGAAGTGCGGAACAGCCGTGCAGAGCACGTATGCACCTGATCGTCCTGAAACGATCTATTGCGAAGAATGCTATCTGAAGGAGGTGTATTGACGAGAAGGCAGAAGACAGTAGGCAAAAGGCAGTTGAGAATTACTGCCTACTGACTTCTGACTTCTGTCTTCTTCATCGCGGAATTCGTTTACGAATAGCCATTTTCCTGTAGAATGTCTCCCCAATGGCAGACCTGCGTCACCTCCACATCATCATCCCCCAAGGCATAGAGGGGAAAGAGAAGATGGAACCAAAATTCCAGGAACTGCTCATCAGTCTGCGCAATACGGTCACGGGGGTGCGTTTTGCGTTCGAGTACTTCGGGTACGAGCAGTACACCTACTTCTACATCACGGTGGAGGAAAACTTCAAAAAAACGATTGAAGGCCTCCTCTACTCCCTGTTCCCGGAAGCGGAAATCTCCGAAACACAGGATTACACCCTGCAATTCGACCCGGAGAAACAAGTGGTGGCAGGCGCACAGATCAAGCTCCGGGAGAAGGACGTGTACCCCATCCGCACATACGAGCAGTTTGAGGAAGACAGTATGTCCCGGCTCTTCTCTGTCATCTCAAAGATCCAGAGCGGGGAGCAGGTATGGGTACAGATTATCGTGGAACCCCACGATGACACCGCCCGGTTTCACTTCCTCCGCAACTGGCGCTTCATCTTCGTGCGTCTCAAAAAGTTCTTCTCCATCCGAGATCGCATGCGCAAGGAAGGATTGAAAGGCATCAACCAGGTGCGGTTTGATATGGCAAAGGAGAAGGAGAAAACGAAACCTTTCCGCGTGAGCATCCGCTGCGCGTATGTTGGCAGGAACGAGACAGAGGCACGCCAGAAGCTGAAGGCCATCGCCAACAGCTTCTACCACTTCAACGACACGGATATCAACGGGTTCCAGGCAAGTAAGATCACCACAAGCCCCGCCTTTGTGAAACAGTACCAGAGCCGCAAACATGGAACGGATTTCATCCTGAGCGCCAAAGAGGTTGCAACGCTCTACTACTTTCCCAATGCCGATTTGGTTCCGCACATCGTTCACGTGCTCGCGCGGAAGTCTGATCCCCCTCAGGATCTGCCACACGCGAAGGAGGAGAATGTGAGCGCATTCGGCATTACGAATTACCACAATAACTTCGTCCCGTTCGGCATACGGCGTGAAGACCGCAGGAGACATCTGTATATCGTCGGAAAATCCGGCGTGGGGAAGAGCAAGCTCTTAGAGCTCCTTGTGAATCACGACCTCCAGGCCGGGCACGGTGTCGCTGTACTGGATCCGCACGGCGACCTTGTGGATGCCATCCTCCGCTTTGTCCCGCCGGAACGCGTGAACGACGTGATTGTCTTCGATCCCGCTGACACCGGTTTCCCCATTGCGTTCAATCCGCTGGAGAGAGTGGATCCTGCCTACAAGATGCAGCTCACCATTGGCATCTTGGACATCTTCAAAAAACTCTTCGGGACCAACTGGTCCGACCGCCTGGAACACGTGCTGCGCTACACCATCCTCGCCCTTCTCGACAGCCCGGATACAACGGTGCTCTCGATCTTAAAAATGCTCTCTGATAAGAACTACCGCCAGAAAATCGTGGCTCGCATAGAAGACAACGTAGTGAAGAGCTTCTGGGTCTCGGAGTTCGCCGCATGGTCCGAGAAGTTCGACGCAGATGCCATCACCCCTCTCCTGAATAAAGTAGGGCAATTCGTGGCAACGAATATGATGCGCAACGTCGTGGGGCAGCCTCTCACACGTTTCAGCATCCGGGATATTATGGATAACCGCAAAATCCTTCTCATGAAGGTAAGTAAAGGGCTTCTGGGAGAGGAAAACTCGCAGCTCATGGGCGCCATGATCATCACGAAGATCTACCAGGCAGCCATGAGCCGCGCCGATACGCCCGAAGAGCAGCGGCCGGACTTCTACTTCTACGTGGATGAGTTCCAAAATTTCGCCACAGACACGTTCTACGAGATTATGTCGGAGGCGAGGAAATACCACCTCAATCTCACCATTGCACACCAGTACATGGGGCAGCTCAGCCAGAAGATCCGCCAGACGGTCTTTGGCAACGTCGGCTCCATGATCAGCTTCCGGGTCGGCGCGGAAGACGCATCGGTCATGGCGGAAGAGTTTTCCCCCATCTTCAAAGAGCGCGACATCATCAATCTCGGCGTGCGCGAGTTCTACATTAAAATGTCCGTGAAGGGCGAAATCCGCGAGCCGTTCTCCGGGAGGACGCTGGACGTACCGGCCGTGACGCAGGACAACACTGCACGCATCATAGAACAATCACGCAGGAAGTACTGCCGGCCCAAAGCAGAAGTAGAAGAGGTATTGCAGAAATGGGATGAAGCGGCGGCAAAACCTCCCTCCAAAGAAGAACTCGCTATGGTGGAGGAGAAGTTCGAAGAACCGATTATTTAGAGAAAACAGAAGGCAGTGGACAGAAGACAGTGTCACTCTACTGCCTACTGACTTCTGTCTTCTGTCTTCTCAACTAGTGTACGTCTCCCATCGCCAGAACATACATGAGTGCGATACCCGCAATCATGGAAAGCAGCTGAATGAACGCCTTCCGAGGGTGGGTTTCTTTATGGAGCTCGGGAATGAGATCCACTCCCGCAATGTAGAGGAAGTTTCCTGCGGCAAGCGGGAGCAGCACCTGTTCAATGTTTCCCACGTGTGTGTTCAGCAGGAGAACAAACACCGCCCCAATGAGTGCCGTGAGCGCTGAGAGAAGGTTAAAAAAGAGCGCTCTCCCTTTGGAAAAACCGCTGTGCAGAAGCACGACAAAATCCCCTATCTCCTGCGGAATCTCGTGGAGGAGCACTGCAATGGTAGTTGAAATGCCCAAGGGAATGCTCACAAGGTAGCTCGTAGCGATGAGGATGCCATCCAAAACGTTGTGCGAAGCATCGCCGATGAGAACGAGCGTCCCCGCGGGATGGATATCTGCCCTGCAGTCAAGGTCATGGCAGTGCCGCCAGTGGATGAATTTTTCAACAATGAAGGAGCCAAGAATGCCAAGGAGCACAACAATCATCGCATCCGGGAAGCGGCGCGCATGCTCGGCAATTTCCGGGAGAAAATGGAGGAAGACATTCCCAAGCAGGGCACCCGTGGAGAAACTCACAAAATACAGAAATATCTTCTTGAGTGCGCGGTCATGCAGCAGGAGCAACACAACGCCTGCAAGCGACACAAAGCTTACGAAGAGGACGCTGAGGAAGATGAGGAGGACGTGCTGCATCATGGGGTGTGGGCGGAGAGTATGGAGTACGGGGCATGGTCTGCCCAAGTATTCAAGCATTCAAGTATTCCTTTGGGAGAATTAGTCTTAGTATAACCCCATGAAACGGCTGACCACCTTCTTTCTGAGCCTGTTTGGAGTGGGGTTCATCTCCGGCATCGAGGGAACGCTCGCGAGCATCCTGAGTATCCCCATTATCCTGCAGGTATACCCTCTCCTCCCCTCCTCTCAGCCAGCACGCTTCCTCCTGTACGGTTGTATTACCCTGGTACTCATGGGATTTGGCGTTGCTGCCATCCCCCACTGCCCCCGGGCTCCCAAAGACAATGTGGACCAGCCGTTTATCGTGTTGGATGAAATGGTGGGCATGATGGTGGCACTCCTGCCCGTCATGATGATGATCCGTTTCGTATGGTACACACCGGTCATTGCTTTGGCTCTCTTCCGCTTTTTCGACATTCTCAAGCCCCTCGGGATCGGCGCGATAGACCGGAGGAACACCCCGCTCTCGGTGATGATGGATGATGTACTGGCAGGAACGTACTCCGCGGTGATCCTTCTTCTTCTCATGAGAATACTTTAGAACCGGCTGGAGCAGCCCCACACAGGTGCAACAGCAGGCAATGCTTTGACAGAACAATCCTGGAAGTCAACAATGACACCCCTATGTCCCCTCTGAAGACTGTTACGTTCGAAGAATTGCGCGAGCGCAATGAGAATGCACTCGTACGCGTCAATTACGCTCCCGATAGAGATTTCAGCGCTCTCACCGCCTATCAGCGGCGGAGGGTACAACAGCTCCTCAGTGACCGTGCCCATTTGGAAGACCTCGCTTCCACCCAAAACCAAAGGGAAGCGTACGGCATTGAACAGTGGCACAGTCAGTTCGTCCGCCTGCGGGATACGGCGACCCATCCGGACTCCACGCTGGAAGGAGACGAGCTACGGCAACGTATTTGGGACGCCGTGCCGAACTCGCGCTTCAAGCGGTTCCAGCAGGCATTCTGCCACCCCCACCAGTTCATCGTCCCTCCGTTCAGGGTTCATAAGGGAAACCGTGTGGAATTCACTGGCAACCCGGATTTCAACATCATAAGCCTGGAACCGTGCCTCGTGAGCCCGGACCGCATTCCGGAGAAACTAGCAGAAGACCTCGGCCTTACAGAGTTTGAGGAATCAGACCGGGGCGATCCGTACGAGAGGCTCAAGAAGAAAGCGGAACCGGCAGCTATCGTACGCCTAAAGAAGATCTGGGAATCGACGGTGCCACTCCAGAGAGGACACCACCGCATCCTCGCCATCCAGCAATCTTCTGCCACAGTGAATGCGCGCTACCCTGACGTCACAGGACCAGGGAAGGAGCTCGCAGGTACCATCCTCTACACCCGGGAAGAGGAGAACGGGAGAGAGCAGGCCAGAGCGGCAACGGAACCCCCACGGCAGCTCTCTGTGCAGCATTTCAGGAGCGTGTACGCCGCACACAGGAAAACGCTCCACGAAGCAAAAGAGTACAACAGAGAAATCGACCAGCTGGGCAATCTGCAGGCAAAACTGCAGCTGCTGAATGTGCAGATAGACCGTGAGTGGAAGAAAGAGACGCTGGAAGAAGAGAAGGATCGCATGCTCTCGGAAGCCCGCACACTGATTGCGCAGGGACATGAGTTGCTCGCAGCCTGCGAGAACAAGTACAAAGTGCGGGCAGACGATCTCCTCGCCGGCCTCACGGAGTTGGGGCCGGAGAAGCATAAGCAGAGAATCAGTGCTTCTCTCAGCAAGATGGTCGCTGTTATCAACCGCCTGCAAAGCCGTTTCGAAGAGATGTACCCGAAAGGAGGATACAATAAACAGGACCAGATGGTCCTGGAGTCACACATCACGCGGCACGAACGCTGCATGCGGCAATTCCGCAATCACGTGGAGCAGAATGCGCCTGTTCTGGACAATGGTCTGGCTCTCTTTGGGGGGAAACCGCTCTCCGAACCGCAAGTGGAGACCCAAACAACCGGCGTACTGCGTAGGATGCACATCCACCCGGATGATTTGAACGGGGTGCGGCTGCGTCCGTTCAGTGTGTACGCCGGAAAACTGCGGGAGAAGTGGAGTGCACTCGGATCCGCCTTAAGAGCACGCAACCAGCATGGTGCCAAAGACGCGGTAGTGCAGATGCATGTCATCGGGAAATTCCAGGAGGTACGCACCTGTTTCGAACAAATCAAACAATATATCATCGACGGAGAGCGCATCTCCATCGCACGCATACGGGACTTTGTGCACCACATGAACGGGCTCTTCTCCACGTTCCAAGTTCTCCCCGATCACATTGTGACAGGATACGAAGGACCGTTCATACATTTGCGCGATGAGCTGGAGCGTATTGAGCAGGGACTTGCCTACTATGCAAACCGGGACATAGACGTCGGCACACGCGCAGAAATCTACAAGAGACTGAAGCAGTACATTGAGCAGTTTGATGTGGAGGAAATGGTCATGGCACTTGCCTGAGAGAATAGCCAGACAGGAATCCCCAGTAGCCAGATACCTACACCCAGCTGCAGAAGGTGATTTTTTGCAGTCTCCTCGCCATCTCCGCACAGACATTGTATAAGCTATGAATTTCTTTCGAGCCCTATTGTAAGCCAAAAAACAACAATCCTATTGTACAAAAAATATATTCAAGAAACAGTATTTGGCTTTGGCTAGGGCTCTTTCTTGCACGACTGACCCCCCATGAGTACGATGCTCTGATTTGCTCCGAAAAACGGAACGCAAATCAAGGCCATCAGCCTACGCCCTCAGTACAGAGGGCACCCTCGATCCTTCAGCGCTGACAACGAGCAATCCACGGCTTCGGCCGACACGTCAGCCTAGTGACCCTTGCGGTCTCAAGAGATACACACAAACAAACAAGTGTCCAGTCGGACGGGCCAACGAGCTCCGTCCGACTGGACACACACTGCTCCTTCACACCGCCAACCCTGTAGAGAGAATGGTGATCATGCACATGCTGAAGCACATACTTCTCCCAACTATCTATGTTGGGCACAGAAGTCCTTGTCTTCCCCCGCATGTGTCCGTGATTACCATTCTCTCTGCTGTGCAATGTTCGTGCCGCCGCAATAGAGGAGAGCTGGTGGCATGCACCCCCTTGCTCCCCAGTGTTCTCTGTCGCCCTCGTGCACAGTTTAAAAGAGCCGGTACGGGGACTTCGTCGGTCACGAGGAGAAACAAGAGACCAGAGCTCGGCAGCGGGTTGAGGGCTCCTCCCCTCACTGACCTACTTCACTGACTCAGTAGCGTCCCTAGACTAGCTATTGATAGTCAGAAGGTCACACACACAAACAAAAAGGACCAGCCATTCTGGTCTTTTTTGTAATTCCCACAGAGGTCCGTATATGGAAAAGCCCTGGGTTGCGAATATGGAATGTGGGATATCGAATATCGTATGTCGGAAATTCTCAGTGCTTGAATGATCAAAGGAATAGGTTGAATACCCCACATACCACATTCAACATTCCATATTCCAAACACCATTTACCTTTCACGTTCTGCTCCTGATAGTGTCCTTTTCATGTCTCAGAAGCCACTCCTTTCTCCATGCACCATGTGCATACTCCCCCACCTCTCCGGAGGCAGGAACAACCCTATGGCAGGGAATGAGCAGTGAGAGCGGATTGCGGCCGACTGCAGAACCCACTGCCCGGATCGCTTTGGGATGACCAATACTTGCAGCCACTTCACTGTATGTTCTTGTTTTCCCGTAGGGAATGGTGATGAGATACTCCCAGACCTGAAGCTGGAAATCCGTACTCTGGATTGTGAGGGGCAGGGAATGGAAATTGTGCTGCGCTCCCGAAAAATACGCATGGAGCTGATCCATGCAGGGCTGGAGAATCTCATGGAGACCTGCATCTTCCCTCTCTTCCTCCACAAACAGGACACTGAAAATGCCACGTCCCGACCCGCGGACAAGGAGAAGCCCGATAGGACTCTCGTAGTAGCCACAAACATGTGCGGAAACACCCTGCATTTGGGAAAAGGATACCATGTGAAAACGCGAAAAAAGAAAAAGTGGTACACTGCCTTCTATGTTTCACCTCTTTCGGCGCTCCATCGCATACGTATCACAACAGCAGGCACATTCAGCCGGCTCCGGATTGCTCTTCAATGGCCTCCTCTGCATCCTCTTCTCCGTTGCCATCTTCACGAACCCCGATCTGCTTGCGTTTCTCGTTGCGACGTTCCTCCTGATCATCGGGGTCTCGCTGCTCACCACCTGGTGGAAAATGCGGCACTGGATGAGGTGATCACGAACAGATGATGCACGAAAATACCACCCGCTCTTTATGGAGAATTTTGCGCATACTGCAGCACCTCCGAGAGCCACGGATGCTCCTTCCAGAGAATCCTGCCGTACGGCGACTCAGGGTCTTTCCAGCTTGGTGGCAGCACCTGCATGAGTTCTTCGTAGATCTGCTCTTTCTTCTCTTGATTCTGAAGAAGCTCGTAGCAGTGGAGTGCAATGCGGAAGTGCACAACGCCTGCAGGCTTCTTCTCGCTCGCCTGCGCAAGGAGAAGATCCACACTTTCCTCATCCCCTTCTATCGCCCTCCCCCATGCCCAGAGTAACAGCACCATGCCATCTTCCCCTCCCGTGAGGGCTTCCAGCCGCCTCAGCTGGAGCTCAATGAGTACTTTCAGTCCTGAAACTGTCTCTTCGTTCGCTGCATTCTCCAGCGTGAAGAGATTTGTTTCCACGGCCTGTGTGAGCATCTGCCGGTCGAAGCGGAACGTATTGGCTGCTTCTGCATATCCCGCAACGGACCGGACAAGATTCCCTGAAGAAAACCACTGTTCCGCCCTCTCCATCATAATCTGTGCACGCGTCCACTTCCCGGCTGTGACGAGCAGAACAACGAGGAAGAGTGAAAGAACGAGAAGCACAGGACGATCCCATTTCTGCAATGACTCTCGCTCTGGAAGAACCGCCCCCAACATCATCCCGACAATGAGCCAGAAGAACGAGGCAGTGGCGAGGACATCGAACCCGAAGAGAAGAGCAATACTCGCACCGAGTAGGGAGAGAAAACCTGCAAGATAGTACCGTTGCATCTCCTCTTTCCTCCTGCACCAGAGTTGGATCAAAAGACCGATGAGGAGACCGTAGTAAGCGAGGAAGCCGAGCGGACCGAGCGTGAGGAGAAGATCGAGCGGCTTGCTGTGTGCACGATCAATGCGCGTAGTCAGCGACTCAAACTGCAGGATGTCGTCACTCATAAAGCGAGCGGAGAGAATGCCCACTGTCTCGAGCCCATACCCCTGCGGGCGCTCAGCAAGCATCTGCATGCCACCGGTCCAAATGAGGAGCCGGGAATCGACGGAACGCTCAGACTCTGTGGGAACGGAGAACCGCTTGAGCATGTAGTGTGTCCCCAGTGCGGCCAGAATGAGGGCACAGACGGCGAGCAGCGCCCACTGTTTCCTGCTCAGGACCCGCGCACGTCCGTGCATCCACACCGTGGAAAAGAGAAATGCGATACCAAGGCCGAGGATGGAACTGCGGCTGGCGGGGG
>DATDVK010000110.1:0-33411 GCA_035290085.1 Candidatus Peribacteraceae bacterium | reverse complement strand
GCAAGATCCACTGCACCATCCTCATTCGCATCGAATGGCATGCAGGAAGGCTCCTGAGATTTCTGTGCCACACAATCAACGTAATCACCGAATGCCGGCAGAGGGAGCTCGGCCTCCTCCGGGCAGAAGAGCCCGAATATCCTACAGAAGAAACCTCTGTCCTCTACGCCGTCTGATGGAATGACAGGAGCGGCATTCTCCTCTCCGCTGGGAACCAGATTGTTCCCGGCATCGAACCTGTACTTCAGGCCCCCCAAATCCAGCTCTCCCGTCTGCGGATCAAATTGGTCTGATTTTTTGAGAAGATCATTCACATCAAGCGGCTGTCCCGGTTGTATGACAACCCCATTGCTGAACGTCGCCGTGCCACCGATACCGGACTCTGATCCATCCTGGAAATCATCCGGCAGAGGAAGGAATACTCCAAATCCACCGACCTTTATCTCTTCCTCATCGATGCACTCTTGAATGCATGCATCATATTCCTCCTGCAGTCTCTGCAACTCCTCAAGGAGACCGTTCGCCGCTTCGAGTGTGTCGTTGAAAAGCTGCAGAAGATCTTCTGCATGCGTACTGACCTCGTCCAGTTCCCTCTGTGCATCCGCAAGCTCCTGCTCAAGCTGCTCTTTCATTTTTTCCTTGAGCTGCTCACGCTCGGCATCCGAGAGACCTTCCTCCCACTTCTGCTCAAGTTCCTGTGCGGTAAGGTCTCCGCTGCGGTACTGCTGCCAGAGGCTGCGGTTGTAGTCCCGCATGACCTCAAGATCGGCGGAAGTGATGCTATGACCGCCTGACTGAGCCGATGACCGCGGATTCGTAAATGCCTCGAGGCGTTTTTGCACATCATCCCGCCTCCGTTCTGCATCGTGCTCATCGAGCAGAGCCTCCAGAAGTTCGTCGTTCAGAGTATCCAAATCTTTCCCGACAGCCTGGAGCTCATCCTCGATCTCCTGAATCATCTGGAGAAGTTCATCACACTCGGCACACTCCGGCAGGACAAGCGGGAACGGGGGCAGGACAATCCCGGGACTGAAGCCCTCAAGGGGACCTGACGGGGGAGGAATGGACAGCGAATCCAGAAAGCCGGGGGGGAATAATGCCGGCGGCAATGGAACACCCAGCGGTGGAAAGCCAAGATCATCCGCAGGCGTATCTGCCGGCGGTTCCGGCTCACCGCCGAACAGCCAGCCAAAGAGACGCTCAAGCAGGCTCGGCCCCTCCACCTGCCCCATGCCGAAATCCTCGACAATGTTCACCGGCCCCTCCACACACCGTTGCAGACATTCTTCAAGCTTCCGCAGAAGGTCCTCGATGCGTCCCCGCACCGCAGCGAGCAGTCCCTCAAGTTCATCCGCCTGCGCTGCAAGATCCCCTTCTTTCTCCTTCGCCTCCTCGAGCTGCTTTTTCAGATCCTTCACCTGCTTGCGGACATTCTTGATCATCTCCTGTTTCCTTGCTGTACGCTCCTCATTAGTTAACCCCTGGGTGAGACGCTGCTGATACTCCTCCGCCGTCATGAAACCAGACTTATAGGACTCCCACAGCTCTGCATTGTATGCTTCCATGACACGCAGATCAGACGTATCGATGCGCTTCCCGCCAGACTCCACCCAGCTGCGGGGATCGGTGAGATCGCTGAGAAGAAGTTCCGCCTCCCGGAGGAATTGTCCCAGCCGCATTCGCTCCTGAGACGCTCCATCGAGAGAGAAATACACATCGCGAAGAGCACCATCAAGCTCCACAGCTTCTTCCTGTGCTGCCTCGAGTTCTGCCTTCAGCACATCACAGGGATTACATTCCGTAAGCTCTGGAATATCAATCTGAGAGAAGATATCGAAGAAACTCCCGACCTGAGACGTATCCGGCGACGGAGGGGAAATCTCGCTGAATGGCGGGAGATCGGGTTGCCCCGGCTGAGAATCAAGGTCAAAAAACACATCAAAGAAACTGCTCTGGGCGTGCACCCCCTGCATGGGGAGGAGGAGAACAATGCAACTCAGGACCAGAATGCGGGTGAGGCGCATAGGAAGAGCGGGAAACGTACGGTAGCAGCATAGTTTGCCAAGCTGAGTATTCAAGTGTCTTGCATATAACAAATTTATACAGAAGGCATGAATACGGCAGTGCAGAAGGATCTCCTCCACCAAGAATCCCTTCACAAAGAAAGGCTATTGCATGATGATGCCAAGTTGCAATTACAAGGATACTGTTCCTGAAAATGGAAACTCTCTCCTCTTGTACCGCGTAGCGTTTGTACAAGTCAGCAATTGCTTCTGCCAAACTGCGGTGCATTGGTATCGTTTAAACGCGAAGTGGTATGATAGAAGCAACTCCTCCACTATTCTATGAGCAACATCGTATTTCTCGAGATAGAGCCTGATGACAAAAAAGAGGTGCAGACAAAATACCGAAAGAGTCTTGTCCTCCCGGGGAAACTCCAGGACAAAGGTGTGCCGGAGCGGTGCAAGAATGCAGAAATCCTCTCCACATTCATTTACTCACAGCTGAAGAAGAAAGATCTTGATACACTCCCGAAGCTCAAACTGGTTGCAGCACGCTCCGTGGGGTACGACCACATCGACATGGAAGAATGTAAGAGACGGGGCATCGTCGTCTGTAATGTTCCGGACTACGGTTCGCATGTCATTGCAGAGCATGTTTTCGCCCTGCTCCTCAGTGCTCTCCGCCATGTTGCGGAAGCGGACGACCGCGTGGAGGGAGGCACATTCGACTACCACGGCCTGCGCGGCATGGCGCTGCGCGGGAAGACTATCGGCATTGTTGGCACGGGGAAGATCGGGCGCCGCGTGGCACAGATTGCGCACGGCTTCGGTATGAGAATCCTTGCGAGTGACCATGTACACGTCGCAGAACTGGAAGACCTCCTCGGTGTGACGTACGTGGAACTTCCGGAACTGTTCTCGCAGAGCGATATCATTACGCTGCACATACCGGCCCTCAAAGAGACGGAGCACATCATCAATGCAAAAGCCTTCGCAGCTATGCGCAAAGGTGTCGTGCTGGTGAACACCGCCCGCGGCTCCCTCATAGATTCCGACGCCCTGCTCAAGGCACTGAAGAGCGGCAAGGTTGCGTACGCGCTGCTCGATGTGCTGGAGCACGAACAGAATTTCAAGGAGAACAAAGAACTCATCAAGCTCCCGAACGTCGTCTCCACGCCACACATCGCGTTCTACGCTGATGACAGCATGAAGAACATGTTCATTGACTGCTTCGAGTCCATCGATCAGTTCCTGGCCGGGAAGGAGCCGGAGCACACAGTGAAACCACGGGTATGAGCCCACTCAAACCTTAGGATTTCCTGAGAGCTGACAGTGCAGGAGATACCCAAAAAAACGAAAATATGGTAAAATGCACTGATACATGTACACCAAACAACACCAGCACCACATCAGTAAAATCTGCCAGATGAAGGAGGAGCTCCGGGGCATCTATGTGCACTTAGTAGTGAAATCCATCGCTATTTCCATGATCTCCGTCTTCGTGCCCATACAGCTGCTGCAATTAGGATTTTCCCTCCGGCAGACATTTCTCTTTCTCCTCGTCGAATGGGTGTGTTTTGGATTGCTGGCGCCTCTCTCCGGCATGATCATCAGCCGTGTTGGTATCAAGGAAGTTGTGCTCCTGCGCACACCCATTCTCGTAGGGGCACTCGTCTACCTCGGTGCCATGAACTCCAACACTTCGCTGCAATCGTACTACCTCTTCCCTGCCCTGCTGCTCGGAACCTCTTCCTGTCTCTACACCCTCTCCATCAGTTCCTTGTTCTCACAGGTAATGTCCCGCAGGCACGAAGGAGCACAAACCAGCAAATTTATCGCACTCCCCACACTGGGAACAATCTTTGGCCCACTTGCCGGAGGATGGGTGGTCATGACGTTTGGCTATGCCATGCTCTACACCATTGTCTCCCTCGTACTCATATTCTCCGTCGTGCCCATCGCATTCGTGGAGGGCAACATGGACCACCCGCACTTCCGGCTCACAAACTTCCGGCACTACTTCCGCACCCACCGGAAAATGTTCCTCATGCTCAATCTCTACGGCATAAAAGGATTCATATTCTTCGCTGTTCTTCCGATTGCCCTGTTCCTCGGCAGAAGCGACATTGTCTTCCTGGGTACCGCTATGTCTGTCATCACTCTCTGCAATGTATTCTGCGCCATGAAAATCGGCCACAGCGTGGACAGGCTCGGGAGACGTACTGTCCTCAGAATCGGTGTCGTCGCGACAGCAGTCATGCTCGCCGTCCTCGGCATTGCCCTCCATTCCACACTCCTCGTCTACCTAGCCGTTATTGCCGCAACGGTGAAGATACTCGTGGACGTTCCATTTGAGTGTATTGTCAACGAATCGGCAAAAAAGAGTGCATCGCCGCTCGAATTCTTTGCGTTCAAAGAGTTTTCTCTCCTCTTCGGACGTACGATGCTCTTCCTTGGACTGATGTTCCTCACCAATGGCATCCGGACTTCCTTCTTCATCGGAAGCGTGAGTGCACTGCCGATCATCTTTTTCTGACACTTGGCAGCAATAATAAAGATACTAATCTCGAGAACGGAGACTTCCTCTCCTCGTACCGCGTAGCGTTTGCACAAGCCAAGAATTGCTTCTGCAAAACTGCAGTGCACTGGCATCGTTTATAAACGCGAAGTGGTATGAGAAGTGGCATCGCCGTTCACCTCCAACTAGACACGGCGTCGTTTGTCGGTGAACATCATTGCCACGATAATGGCTGTGCAAAGCCAGTGAAGCTCCACGGCCTTACGGCCGTGGCCTCCTGCGGAGTCGGGTGAAAGTTTGATTGGGAACGACGCCGTGTCTAGAATACTGGCTATGCGAACAGATGGGAAAGAACACTTGTTCGAAGTGCCCCTCCTCGTTGACATCACACTTTTCTTTGGAGTGGCCATTGTAGGCATCACAGAACTTCTCTCTTTTTTCCATGCGCTGAACGCACTATGGGTGGTGTTCCTGTGGAGCATCGTGGGCATCGTTGGGTGGCTGCTCTTTGGAAAGAAACTCTGGGAACAGCGCAGATCATTCCTCTCGTACACCAGAAACATACTCAGAGGAGAGACGATCACCGTCATCCTCATCGGGACAATCCTCCTCGTCACCTTCGCTATTGCGATCTCCACACCTCCGAACAATCACGACTCCATCAGCTACCACATGACAAGAGTGGCGTACTGGGTGCAGCACCAATCCGTTGTGCACTACCCTGCGCTCGATTTGCGGCAGCTGTACATGCCACCACTGACGGAGTACCTCATTGCACAGCTCTATCTCCTCACAGACTCAGACCTGCTGGCCCACATGCCCCAGTGGCTCGCATTCGCCGGCTCGCTCTTCCTGGTGACACTCATCGCCAGAGAGCTCGGCGCGGAGCGGCGAACAGTACGCTTTGCACTGGTTTTCGCTGCAACACTCCCCATAGGAATACTGCAGTCCACGAACGCAACGGCGACACACGCAGTGACCTTCTGGCTGCTCATGCTGGCATATCTCATCCTCAGGGACAGATGCAGCCAATCCCCGGCAAACGCTCTTCGTATAGGAGTAGTGCTCGGACTCAGCTTACTCACAAAACTGAATGCTTATTTTTTCGCCCCCGCATTCGTGCTCTGGTACATCCTTTCGCTCCGCAAGCAACCAACCCGCCTGCTTTCTCATGCACTGATAGTCGGCAGCATCGCTCTTAGCCTGAATGCCACACAGTACCTCCGAAACATCGAAAGTATTGGGCATTTCCTCGTTCCAAGAAAAGATATGGCAACAAACATCAACACTGAATTTTCTCCGGCGATTGCCGCTTCGAATATTTTGAAGAATGCCTCCCTCGAAACAGGATTACTTATGGTCGGTAATCCATTTGTCGAACGAGGTATCCAGAACATACATGCAGTGATGCACGTAGAAATCGACCGTACAAACACCGAATCCCAAGAATTCAATATCCCAAAATCACAAACGCATGAAGTATTTGCCGGAAACCCATTCCATTTCCTTATCATTATTCTAAGTGTTGTGAGTGTGCCACTGCTCTCTCTCCCCAAGAAAAAGCAGCATTACTGGTACCTAGGTGCCATCCTCGGCGGTCTTGTGATCACCTGGTCATTCCTCAGTTGGAATCCTTACGGGACAAGACTCCATATGCCCTTCCTCATACTGGCTGCTCCTGTAGTCGGCATAGCATTCGCTACGGCTACCTCAAGAAAATGGCTGCGACTCATTGCGGTATTTCTGTACGTTGCAGCGATCCCCGCCCTGCTTTTCAGCGACTTAAATCCCATTGTTCCCAATACGCTCCTGATGGGGAAGGGAGCTCCTTCCATTCTTATAGCCGACAGGTGGCCGCAGTATTTCTACGATCTCGGCCCCCAGAAGCAAACCGCGTACGAACATGCAATCGACGAACTGATGCGAATGGATTGCCACAACGTCGGTGTGCTCTCGTACTATCACTATCCACTTTTTGTGAGAGCAAAACAGATGGGCACAGATATCCGGTTCGTGAGCATGACAGAGAAACAATTGCCGCTTGCAAAGCAGGAACACCTCTGTGCACTACTCTTCATGGATGAAGGGAAGAAGTATCTCCCCGCAGGACAGGGGGATCCCGACGGGAAAATCGTCCTTCTGCCAGTACAGGAATCAGTGTCTGGCAGAGGTGATTCTCCCGGGACAGTCCTTTGAATCTATGTCAGGTTTCAGGGCTGTGCCAATAGGATGCGTTTGCACGAAAAGCAGTCTACGCGCAAAATTGCGGGTACCCCCTCTCCTTATGAAACTCCACTCCTTTATTGCCACCGGTACGCTCTTTGTACTGCTCATTCCAACCGTGGCATTTGCCGCACGCCCGGTTGTAAAAAAGTACCTGGAAGTGGAGGGACCGTTTGCAACCGAGGAAGAAGCAGAAGCAGCTTGCATGAAAGCAGTGGGAATTGATGAGGAATCCATCCGATTCTCCACAGGAAACATCGGGTACCTCTGGGAAGTGGATAACCCTCTGCGTTTCTACGTGCGCCGCTGTCTGAATACTGTGAAAAAACAGGAGGATATCAGCCGTTTGGCTGGACAGAGGGAGAAACGACAGCAGTCACGCACGGAGCGTATACGCTCCTCACAGACACAGAGAACCATAGAATCGAGTAACCAGTTCATACAGAATCGCACAGGCGATAATGTCCGCAATCGTGTAAGCCAGCAGATCCGCGGGAGAAGCGAGAATCTTGAAAAGTACGAAGATATCCGGTCCCTCCGCAGAGCAGATATGCAGACAATGGAACGGGAAATCCGTGAAAAACTCGAGAAGAGGCAGGATTTCCAGAAGGAAGCAGAAGTTGTGTGCCGCTACAAGCGGGGAGCACAGCGCATCATGTGCATCCGGCAGGAAGTTCGGGAACGGGAAGAGGCACTCTATGAGAAAGAGGAAGTGGAAGGAACAGAAGAGTAGGAAGAAGCTTCTTCCCTCTCCCTACTCCTGTGCCGAAAGTGCCACTTTCAGACCCAGGGCAATCAACACCGCACCCATGGAACGTTCGATGCCCGACTGGATGTCCCCGAGGCACTGCCTGATGGCACGGAGAGAAAAAACAGAAGCAATGAATGAAAACCACACGAATGTAGCAACACCCATGTAGATCCCGTAGAAAGCCTGGACAGCTACGGGAGTAGAAGGCTCGATCACCTGCGTAAAAAGTGCCAGCATGAACAGTGTCGCTTTCGGGTTGAGAACATTCGTGAAGAAACCATTGCAAAACGCTTGCCTCAGAGTGATCGGTCGCAGCTTCTGGGCACACAGAGCAGAAACCTTCTCTGGCTTCGAAGCCAGCGCTTTCCACCCGATGTAGATAAGGTAGGCAGCACCAATGTACTTGATAATGGTGAAAAGCAAAATGGACCGCGAGATCAGGAGTCCGATCCCGAGGAGCGAATAGGAAACGTGAACAAGGATACCCAGTCCGCACCCCGCCGCGGTGGCAACACCGTCCCTCCGTGAGTAACTCAGGCTATTCCGGGTCACGATGGCAAAATCCGGACCAGGGCTCACAACAGCCAGAAAATGGATGACAGCAATGGTGAGGAACGCCGACACAGAGAAAAGTATACCGAAAATCTCCGCCTTTCACATCTCCATGAACAATCTGTGGAGCACTGCTTCCTCATGCACTTCGGGATGGAATGTGGCCGCCAGCACATCTCCCTGTCGCACCAGCACAGGATAACCGCCGTGCGTCGCCAGGACATTGACCGAAGGCCCCATGCGTACAATTCTCGGAGCCCTGATGAAGGAAACTGGCACAGGCGCAGCATGACCGTGGAGAACAAGATCCGTTTGGAAGCTCTGCAACTGCCGCCCGTATGCATTTCGCTCGATGCACATGTCTATGAGGCGGAGGGAGGGAACCGGAGTCCCCGTGACTTCGTCCGCAAGGACGATGGCGCCTGCGCACGTGCCGAACACCGGGAACCTCCCTTCCCTGCGGCGGCGGTTGATCTCCTGAGCAAGTCCGGACTCCTGGAGGAGTTTCCCGATGACCGTGCTCTCTCCCCCGGGAATGATGAGGCGGTCAACGAGAACGAGATCATGCAGTGAGCGCACTTCCTTGCAGACACACCCGATGCTCCGGAGCACGCGGCAATGATCTGCGAAATTCCCCTGCAATGCGAGCACACCGGCTGCCATACTTACCAGCCGCGGTCCTGCATACGGACAGAAACTGCCCCTATCTCCTCTCCGGGCATCGCATCTCCGAGACCTGTGGATACCTCGAGAAGCTTCTTCGGGTCGCTGAAGTGGATGGTTGCCTGCACGATGCTCTCGGCCATTCTCCGCGGATTTTTTGCTTTGAAGATGCCGGACCCCACGAACACGCCCTCGGCACCCAGCTGCATGAGTAGTGCCGCATCGGCAGGAGTGGCCACTCCTCCCGCAACGAACGTGACAACGGGAAGACGCCCTGCATCCCGCACACTCCGCACAAGACCAAGAGATATCCGCTCCCTGGAAGCGAACGTGGCAAGCTCCTCCTCTCTCATCTCACTCAACGATGCGATTCCACTCCTGATAATTTTCATGTGACGCACCGCCTCAATGACATTTCCTGTGCCGGCCTCGCCTTTCGTGCGGATCATCGATGCCCCCTCCTCCACTCTGCGCAGACCTTCGCCGAGATTGGTTGCGCCACAGACGAACGGCACCTGAAACTGTGTTTTGTCGATGTGTGCGAAAGGATCTGCCGGCGTGAGCACCTCGCTCTCGTCGATGAAATCGATCTCAAGAGCCTCGAGGATGCGCGCTTCCGCCGTATGCCCTATGCGCACCTTCGCCATGACGGGAATAGAGACTGCTTCCTGTATCTCGCGGATGAGCTGCGGATCGCTCATGCGTGCCACCCCGCCCTGCGTGCGGATATCCGCCGGTATGCGTTCGAGAGCCATGACAGCACACGCTCCAGCAGCCTGCGCAATGCATGCCTGCTCCGCGCTCACAACATCCATAATGACCCCGCCTCTCAGCATCTTCGCGAAGTCTTGGCCGAGAATGTTCTGCCTGCCTTGCACAGGAGCTGCAGTATAGAGGAAATATGGGATATGCAGCATTGAGTATTTGGGTTTTTTCCCTTGAGTACTTGAGCACTGGAATACTCGGATATTTCAAGTGATCAAGTATTCAGGTACTCAAGTATTCTAGTATTCCAGTACTCAAAACCCAGACTTCCAAGAGAGAACATGCTCATTGCTTCATTGCTGAACACGCCCGGTAGAGATTCTCAAACAAGGGGCGGATGGCGGAGACAGGAAGGGAAGAATACGCGATGCGGAACTTGTTGCCGAGCGCTATCACTCCCGTATCGAATGCGGAGAGAAGTTTTTTGCGGATGGCTTCCGCATCCAGTCCTTCCCGCAGCTCCACGCACAAAAAGTAGCCGGAGTTGAACGGGAGGGGCGTGAAGACCGACGCGAACTTCGGATCGGAGAGGACGCGCTGTGCCTCCTCGAAACGATCCTTCAGAATGGCATACTTCTCGTACTTCTCCCGCTCATAGGACTCGTCAGCATAGGCTGCAAGGAGCAGGCTCTGGGAGAGGTGCGAGGCACTCGAGACGGTGGCACGTACCGTACCCGCAAGTTTCGCCTCGAATGCTTCACGCACTGCGGAGGTCATCCCCTTTGCAGCGAATGTGACGAAGCCGATGCGCAGCCCCCAGACATACTCTTCTTTGGATGCACCATCGATCTTCACCGCAAGAACCCTCTCGTGGAGATCTGCGAGCAGAGAGAAGAGCGACTCGCGGAAAACACCCTCCCGGTAGACGAGCCCGAAGTACGCGTCATCCAGAAGCACGGCGATGGTATCCCCGGCATCGGCACGCTCGCGGATGATGGAAACGATGCGCTGCGCCTCCTCCTCCGTGGGAGTGTAGCCGCTTGGGTTGTTCGGGAAATTCAGCAGAAGTACCTTCTTGCCCTTCCCCCGCCGGAGTGCGGACCGGAGCGCCCCGGTATCGAACCAGCCTCCCTTGAATGTGCGGAAGGTCCGGAGCCCCGCCCCGTACATATGGGAGAAGATGAGATCGTAGTTGCCCCAGTACAGATCCGGGAGAAGCAGCTCATCGCCGGCATCGAGCAGAATGGATGCAACTATGCTCATCGCATGCGTAATGCCACCGGTGACGACAGGCAGGCTGACCTCCGCGGAGAGAGAAGGATTCTTCTCAAGGATCATCCGCCGCCACGTTTCCCGCAGCTCCTTCTTCCCGAAGCTGGGAGCGTAGGAGAACACCTCTCCGGGCGGCAGATCGACGCGCGCACCAATCGCCCGCAGACGCATGGGAGTCCCATCATCCTCCAGGGCAATGCCAATGGTTGCATCGTACTTCTTCCCCTTCGCCTCTGCAGTCTGGCCGAGGATGCCATCGAACGGGAAATAGATAGCCTTCCCCCTCTTCGAGAGCAACGAGAAGAGCGGAGGATGCTGCTCACGGAGAACGGCATTGAGCTGCTGCGCCAACGGATGGAGACGGAACGGGGAAATCGTGAAAATAGTAGTACCAACTTGCGTAGCAGAGCAAAGGAGGAGAGCATGGTGGCTCCATGCGAAACGTCGTACTCACAGACAGACAGGGGAAGGAAACAGGTCATGCAGAGATCGTGGATGCCCATACGGGGAAAGGGAAGCTCCACAGGGCTTTCTCCGTGTACGTCTTCCGGAAGGATGGGAAAGAAATCCTCATGCAGAAGCGGAGCAGCAAGAAAATGCTCTTCCCTCTCCTCTGGGCAAACACCTGCTGCAGCCACCCGCTCCCGGGCGAAGGGATACTGGAAGCAGGGAAAAGGCGCCTGCGGGAAGAATGCGGCATCGAGTGCAGCCTGCGGGAGGCCGGCACCCTCGTGTACCGCGCTGAGGATCCGGGCGGACGGGGAGTCGAACATGAACATGTCACGCTCTTCCGGGGAGATGTGGACGGAAATCAGGACACCAAACCGGACCCAGACGAGATCGCTGAAACGAAATGGACGCCGGTGGAGAAAGTGCTCGCAGATATGAAAAGGAATCCGGATGCGTACGCTCCCTGGTTCACGCTCGGCCTCAGGCAACTCCTCAAATGAGGGAATAGGTGCAATGGAGAGCCGATATCCCCTCTTTCTTCTACTTCCTCCTTCGGAACGCCACTACACTTCACGCAGCAATGGAAAAAAGAACGACCCCCCTGCACATCGCCATCATTCCGGACGGCAACAGACGCTGGGCCAGGAAGCATGCGCTGGACCCGTGGGAAGGCCACCGGAAAGCAGTGGCCAATTTCCGGTCCCTCACGGACTGGTGCCATAAGGATCCCCGCATTGCCGTACTGACCATCTGGTGCTTCTCCACCGAAAACTGGAAACGGGACGTGAAAGAAATCGAGATGCTCATGGGAATGCTCGAGGAGTACCTCATGAAGGAAAGGAACCTCTTCCGGGAGAAGCAAACACGCCTTGTGCACTCGGGACACAAAGACCGCATTCCGGAGAAGCTGGCGACTCTCATCGGTGAAATAGAAGAGGAAAGCAAACAGATGACCGCGTTCACGCTGCACCTCGCACTGGACTACGGAGGACGCGACGAGGTCATCCGCGCCATCCGGAAAATGCAAAGCACCAAAGATGCGACAGAGGATTCCGTACGAAAACATCTGGATCACCCCGAACTCCCCGACATCGATCTCATCATACGCACCTCGGGCGAGAAGCGCACGAGCAACTTCTTCCTCTGGCAATCCACCTACAGCGAATGGGCGTTCCCTCAGAAGAAATTCCCAGAGTTCACTGCGCAAGACCTGGCGAAAGAGGTGGATGCGTACACGGAGCGTTCCCGACGATTCGGAGGATGAAGCTCTCAAATCCCGCAGCTATAAAATAACACCATGAAGAATCCATCGTGTACATGCGCAATCTGCCATAGCAGTATCGTAATTCCACAGAATGTATTCCAAGATACAAGCACGGAAATGGTATCCTGCGAAGGCAGATGAAACGCACAGCATCCGCACCGGGGAAAATTATTCTTTCAGGAGAGTTTGCCGTCCTCTTTGGCTACCCCGGCATCGCCGTACCATCGCCGCTCACGATGAAAGTAACGCTGGAAAATCAGGAAGACACAAGAGACCTGCGGATCCACTGGAATGGAATCGCACGGGAACCGGAGTGGCAGGAGTACCTGAAACACATCATCGCACAGTGCGGCAAATGCTCCGGAGATCTCACCATTGAGAACAGTATCCCGCTGAGAAAAGGCATGGGTTCGTCCACCGCACTTGTCATTGCTGTTTCCCGATGTTTGCTTGGGAAAGATTGCAGGGAAAAAGCACTGGAGATTGAGAATGCGCTCAACCCCGGGCACAGCGGTCTGGATTTCTCTGTGATATGGAACAACACCCCCACCCTCTTTCAGAAAGACAACAAGCCGGAAACAATCAAGCTTCCTCGAAATCTCCTCAAGAACACGATGCTCATAGATACGGGGGCACCGAACGAGACGACCCCGGAACTCATTGCATGGATTACGGAGCGCAGAGAAAAACTTGAACCAGCACTGAGGACTATCGGCCGTTGCACAGAGAAACTGATGGAAGGAGAAGACCTTGGGAATGTGATGCGCGAGCATCATCGCGCTCAGGTGGCACTGGGCGTGGTTCCGAAGAGTGTGCAGGAACTCGTGGAAAAGATAGAGAACTCAGGCGGCAGCGCGAAGATCATCGGAGCCGGAGGGCGTACGGGAGGCGGGGGTATGCTCCTGGTGCTCCACGAAGACCACAAGAAGATCCTGCGCGCAGTCCCCACACACTTTTCCACTCTCAATGTATGAGTGTCACTGCAAGATCCACACCGAACAGCGCCTGGATGAAGTACTGGGGCAACCGGAATAATGCCTTACGGCTCCCCATGGCAGACTCGTTCTCCATGACGCTCGATAGTCCGACCGTGGAGATCACACTGGACCATGCCGATGTCCTCAGCGTGCGCTCCTTCAGCCCGGACGGCTCGGAGAAAGAGCTCGGGACAGCGCATATCCAGCGCTTTGGGAAGACGCTGGAGCTCATCAGGCAGTACCTGCGCACGCTCGGCGCTGGAGATGCCCTCCCGGCATCCGCAACGATTACCGTGCGCTCTCAGATCCCTTCAGCTGTCGGGCTCGCTTCCTCCTCCGCCGTCTTCAGCTGCCTCGCCCGCGCACTGCAGGGGCTTATCCTTCCAACGATCGAGCTCACAGACGAGCAGACGAGCGTCCTTGCAAGGCTCGGCTCCGGTTCAGCCGCCCGCAGCATCTTCGGGGGCTTCTCCGCACTCCTCGCAGGAGAGAGTGATGCAATCGGGAGCGCCTACGGCAGACAGTATGCAGACGAGCATCACTGGGCTCTCCACGACATCATCCTGGTCCCCTCCCTGCAGGAAAAGAAGATCGGCTCCACGGAGGGGCACGCGACCGCACACACCAGCCCGCACTACGCTGCCCGGGTGCAAGCCATCAGGAACTGGCGGCAACAGGAGTGCATCGATGCGGTCCTCGCGAAGGACTTTGAGAAGTTACAGCGCGTGGTAGAGGAAGACTGCATCGACATGCACCATGTGATGCGGACGAGCACGCCGCCCCTCGACTACCTCACGGAGGACACGCACCGTATCACGAGAGACATCACGGAGCTGCGCAGGAGCGAGCACCTTCCCGTATTCTACACCATGGATGCTGGCCCGACGGTCCAGCTGCTCTGCACGGAGGAAGCACGTGACCGGGTGCTGGCCTTCGCACGGGCACAGGAAGGATGCGCCCTCTTCGAGACAAAGACAGGACCAGGTGCATGCTTGATCCCTTAATCACTGAGAAATCGGAGCACGAGTGTTTCCTTCTCATACCAAGTTGCAACAAAAAAGACACTCACCAGAGAACAAATTACTCTCTCCTCTCGTGCCACGTAGCGTTTACTCAAGCCTAGAACAGCGAGTTGATACATCAAAATGATTTGTGCGGTTTTAAACGCGAAGTGGTATCAGGTAACAGAAATCCAACAGATATTCCTGCTATCATTGTGGTATGGAAGCGGTCATCCGCGAGTACCGGCCATCGGACAGAGAAAGCATCAAGTCATGCATCAAAGAGCTACAGAAGTACGTCTCCGATCTTGACACGCTCAAACGGACGCGGGATCTTCCGGCATTCAACGGTGACGCATACATCGACTGCACGCTTAAGCGGGTGGAAAAGTGCTCCGGGAATATCTTCGTCGCAGAGGAGGATGACCGCATTGCAGGATGTATCGTCGGCATTATCTCCGAACAGAACGAAATCGACTCACTGGAATCATACCCGTCGAAGAGTGGCTCCATCCTCGAACTGATCGTGACCTCGGAACACCGCAAATCCGGCTTGGGCACGCGCCTGATGCAGGCAATGGAAGAATATTTCCGCACACAGGGGTGCACCTGCGCGTTTGTCGATTGTTTCGCCCCGAACATCTCCGCGCACGAATTCTATGCCAGAGCAGGATACATCGATCGCATGCATCTGATGCTGAAGCTGCTTTCTTAGGAAACCCCTGGAAAATGCTCGAGCGGCTGTACTCAGAATTGCCTGTTTTTCCATTTTCCATTTTTCATTTTCCATTCCACAATAGTGGAACATGGACTTACGGAACCTCAGAGACGGCCTCTCCCCCGGTGAACGCTGCAATGAAAGACGCAGACGCTTGGAGCAGGAACTGGAACTCGATCTTACACACACGCGCACAGACGATGAACATGCCGGCGAAGCAGACGAAAAAAACTGTGAACAGATGTTCGGCATGGTTCCATTGCCTGTTGGGTACGCCGGACCGCTCACATTCCTGTGCAGCTCCGGTGAGAAGACAACCGTTCACCTGCCGCTCGCCACCACCGAGGGCGCACTCGTCGCGAGCATCAATCGGGGGTGCAAAGTGCTCTGCGAGACGGACGTACACACGCTCTCAACCCACCACGGCATGACCCGGTCCATCGCTTTTCAGATCGGTGGAGCTTCCGGTGAGAATAAGAGGGAAAAGAGCACGGATGGTGTACAAATGTTCACCAAAAAATTACAGGATCTGCAAGCCAAATGGAGCCAAATTGCAGAGGCAACGAGCAGCCATCTGCATGTGATGGACTCCGATGTCGATGTGAGGGGGCAGTACGTGTTCCTCACACTCTTCTGTGACACAGATGAAGCCATGGGCATGAACATGGTGACGATTGCAGCACAGGCAGTGGGCGACTGGATCGTTCAAAACATGCAGGACTACTCCCCCCGCCTCATCACCATCGCCGGGAATGTCGACAGTGATAAGAAGCCGAGCCGACGGACGCATGACCGCGGCCGCGGGTACGAAGTGACAGCCAAGACACTCATCCCCGGTACAGTGATCTCCTCCATGCTGAAGACAACTGCAACAGATATGGCGGCAGTCGCGGACGCAAAACTGAGAGAAGGATCGGAGATTGCAGGAGCACTCGGAGCGAACCTCCATGCTGCCAATGTCATTGCTGCGCTGTACCTGGCAACCGGCCAGGACGCGGCACACGTTGTAGAAGGCTCGCTCGCAGATACGACTGTGGAGCTCCGAGGTGATGATCTCGCTGTTTCCACCCGCCTCCCTGCTCTGCTCATCGGCGTCCGCGGCGGCGGCACGGCCCTCCCTGCACAGAACCAGTGCCTGCAGATGCTCCTGAAGAACCGCACGTCTCTCCACCCCTGCAGGCAGCTTGCTGAGAGTATAGGAGCAGCAGTCCTCGCAGGGGAAATCTCACTTCTCGCTGCGCAGGCCAACCAGACCCTTGCGTCTGCCCACAAAAAACATGCCAGATAGGCTGATTTTTCGCTGCGGTCTGCTACACTGCCATAAATGAGCAAATCTGCCATCATCGGTTTTGGCATGTACCTGCCGAGTGACCGCATCCGCACCGCAGACATTGCTGCGGAATGGCAGCAGGATGCCCATGCCATTGAGAGTGGGCTGGGAGTGCAGGAGAAAACGGTCCCCGGCGAAGGGGAAGACACTTTCACCATGGCGTACGAGGCAGCCAAACAGGCGATAGAAATCGCCGGAGTGAAGCCGTCACAGATCTCCGCATCATTCGTCGGATCCGAGAGCCATCCGTACGCCGTCAAACCCACGAGCGGCATGGTGGCGGATGCGCTGGATCTCGATCCGTTCTGCCATTGTGCAGACCTGGAATTCGCCTGCAAAGCGGGTACGGCCGGCATGCAGATCGTGGATTCCATGGTGCGCGCAGGGCAGATCCGCTACGGGCTTGCCATCGGAAGCGACACGGCACAGGCAGCCCCCGGCGATGCCCTGGAATACACAGCCGCCGCGGGTGCCGCTGCTTTCGTCATAGGACCGGAGCGCTCAAAAAACGCACTCTGCCGTATTGACTACACACTCTCCTTCACCACCGACACTCCCGATTTCTGGCGCGGCGCCCATGACAAGTACCCCAGCCATGCCGGGCGCTTCACCGGCGAGCCTGCGTATTTCCGCCACGTGCGCGAGGCAACGAAAGGGATACTGGATACGGCGGAATGCGACGTGAAAGATGTAAACCATGTCATCCTGCACATGCCGAATGCGAAGTTCCCGAGCAAGATCGCCAAGGAGTTCGGATTCACGAAAGAGCAGATGAAACACGGGTTCATCGTGCCCCGCATTGGCAACACCTACAGTGCCTGCTCCCCCCTGGGACTCGCACATGTATTGCAGAAAGCGAAGGAAGGAGAGACAATTCTCCTCGTATCCTACGGTTCCGGAGCAGGCTCCGATGCATTCCTCTTCACCATGCTCCGCGATGGAGTGCTCCTCCCAACCGATACGCGCACCCCTCGCTACCTCACGTACGGACAGTACAGCCTGCGAGGGCACGCTGTGACAGCACAAGCATGAACACGGATGTTTTCCTCATCGGCTCAGGACAGACCCGCTTCGGAGAGTGGTGGGAAAAAGGCATCCGCGACCTCATGTACGAGGCAATAGACGACGCCCTCGAAAACGCCCCTTGCACCGCACTCGATATTGATACGGTCGTCGTGGCAAACATGATTGCCGAACGGACGAACGCGCAGGCTCACCTCGGTGCGCTAGCTTCGTCACTCCTCCCGCACAGACCCCCCGCTCTCCGCGTGGAATCCGCATGCGCATCCGGCGCAGTCGCGCTGCACACCGCCTGCGCCCTCCTGGAAAGCGGCCGTGCGAAAACAGTGCTGGTACTCGGCGTGGAAAAGATGACAGACGTAACGCCCGCAGAGGTATCCACTGCGCTCATGGGAGCGGCAGACAGCGAGAAAGATGCCCCCTGTGGCCTCACGTTCCCCGGCATTTTCGGGCTCGTCGCACAGCGGTACATGTTCGAGTACGGTCTCACACGCGAACGGCTGAATACGGTGAGCGCAGTGCACCACCACAATGCAGTGGCGAATCCTTTCGCGCAGTTCCGCGCAGAAATTCCCGCAGAGAAGATCTCTCAGAGTCCCAAGGTGGCAGACCCGCTCTGCATGCTCGACTGCTCCCCCATCAGTGATGGTGCGGCAGCCTGCATCCTCTCGACAGCATTCGAGAGTGATATGAAGCTTGCCGCTTCCCAGCTCGCTTCAGATGCTGTAAGTCTGACTGAACGCGAGAGCATCACCTCGTTCCCTGCTACGAAGAAAGCGATGGAGAAGGCACTGGAGGAAGCAGACACCGACCGGAGCAGCATTTCACACATCGAAGTACACGATTGCTTCTCCATTGCAGCAGTCATCAATGTGGAGGATCTGGGTTTTGCGGAACCGGGGAGAGGCATAGAACTGTATGAGCAGGCAGATCCAGTCCCCACCATCAACGCGAGCGGAGGATTGAAGGCGTGCGGCCATCCTGTTGCTGCCACCGGCATCAAGCAGCTCATTGACGTCAGCAAGCAACTCAGGAACTCAGGCAACCGTTGGGGGCTCTCCCATAATTTCGGCGGCGCGTGCGCCAGCTGCGGTATCCACATTCTGGAACATATCCATGTCTAATCCCTCCGTCATCTACAGGGCAAAAACTGCATGCAAACGCAAGATGCAGGAAGGGACCATCATCTCTTTCACAACAGTGAACCACCCCTCCGAGGGGTTTGGTGCAGGCCCGTTCATCATTGGCCTCATTGAACTGAAAGATGGAAATCGCGTCATGGGTCAGATGCGCATCCCGGCAAACTGCACCCTCCGCATCGGGCAGAAGGTCCTGCCGCGCATGCAGCTGATCAGAACAAACGCGCAGGGGCTGCGCATCTACGATGTCGTCTATGAACTTGCTGTTTCCCAGCCTCTCGCGGTGGAACAGAAACTGGAATTCCCGGGGTACATTGTCGCGCTGTACGGCCCGTCCGGCGTGGGCAAATCCACCGTCAGCCGGCTCCTCACAACGGTGCTGGGCGACTACGTGGAAAACGTTCCCATCGTGACCACGCGGAGGAAGAAGAGAGGTGATGAAGGCGAGTACAACCACACGAGCACCATAGAGTTCACACGCATGCAGAAGGAGCAGAAGATTATTGCAGCTACACAGATCCCCTCACATTCCGAGAAACGCTGGTACGGCTACCAGGAGAAAGATATCCAGGCAATATGGGACAAGGGGAAAATTCCCGTTGTCATTACCGAGCAGCACCTGCTGCAGGGACTCAGTGCCTACTACGGGAGAAGATCCATTCTCTCCTTCGGCCTCCTCCCCCCGGGCAGGAGCCGGCGAGCCATGCTCTCACAGCTCCTGCACCGCCTGCGCAGCCGCGGGCGGGACACCGAACGCCACATCCAGGACCGCATGAAGAACGCGGAGAGAGATCTCGACTTCTTCGAGGAGCGGAGCGAGCTCTTCGATCACATTCTTGTGAACGAGGATCTCGATGTTGTACTGGAAACACTCAAAGGACACGTTCTCGGCACAGAACAGTCATAGAATTCTTGCCGAACACAGAGGCATTGATACAATGTCTATTCCATGCACCGCCCTCCCGTCTGGTACCTGAAGAAAGTGGAGCTCTTCGCCACTATGTCGGACGAAGAGATCAATGAGATCGTACAGAAAATCAACCACGGGGAGTTCCCCAATCACTATATCCTCTACACTCCGCAGGAACAGGTGGAAGACATGTACATTCTCAAAGAGGGAGAAGTGATCATCTACCAGACCACACCGGAGGGGAAAAAGGTGTTGCTCGACATCCTGAAACCGGGATCCATTTTCGGGAGCATCGGCTTCATGACAGGTGAAAAACACTACGCGGAAACCACGCAGAGATCATTCATCTGCACACTGCCGGAGAATTTTATGGTGCAACTCCTCAGGAAGAAACCGGAAGTGGCTCTCCGGGCACTGCGGCTGCTCAGCAAACGGATTTCTGAGTACGAGTCACAGGTGAAGTTCCTCTCCTTGCTCGGCGCGCAGGAACGCATTCTCTCCGCCGTGCGCCTCTTCAGCGAAAAGGAGGAACGGAGCATCCTCCCGCCTATTCTGAGAATACCCACAAAAATGACGCACGAAAAACTTGCCAACGCCACGGGCCTCACGCGGGAAACCGTGACGAAACAGCTGCTGAAGCTTGAGCAGGAAGGACTCATAGAAGCCAGGAACAAGCACATCCGCCTCACGCCGAAAGGGAAGGAAGCTGTCGCCGTACTTGTGTGACATCTTCTCGGCTTCCCTCAGCCGAAACCGGCGCTTGGTGATCGGTGGCACCAAACCGGTATTACACATTCCAAAAATGGCAGTTTTCTGCTATAATCTAAAGATTGTAGAAAATCCCACAAACACCCACACACAGACTCCATCATGTCTCGTTTGCATACACTCATGTTCGGCTGGGAATACCCCCCCATTCATCTCGGCGGATTGGGTGTTGCCTGCCAAGGACTCGTGCGCGGACTGATGAAGAACGGCGTAAAAGTGACACTCGTGCTCCCCCACCCGGATGCCGATCGGGAAGGAGACTTGGATATTCTCTACCCGACGGAAGAGATGCTCGAACACATGCATATTGCAAGCATGCTTTCTCCGTACGACAGCGCCCAGCAGTACTACCAGAGAGTGAAGAGCGTACCGAGAGAGCGGCAGCAAATCTACGGGGAAGATCTGGGGCAAGCAATAGCCAACTACTCGGCAGCAAGCGTGGAAATGACAAAAGACGTCCGCCCGGACATCGTGCACTGCCACGACTGGATGACGTATGAAGCAGGAGTGAGGGCAGCGCGCTACCACCGCAAACCCCTGGTCGCACACATCCACGCCACAGAGCTTGACCGCACGCACTTCAGCCCGAACCAGTGGATCTACGAGCGGGAGAGGTGGGGATTTGAACAGGCGGACAAAATCATTGCTGTGAGCAATTACACCAAGCAGATCCTCGTGTCCCACTACGGAATCCCTGCGGAGAAAATCACCGTTGTCCATAACGGGAACAACATCACAAGAGACATCAATCCGGAAGTCATCCACTCGGAGTACAGGAAAAATCACCCACCGATGGTGCTCTTCCTCGGACGCCTGACCCTGCAGAAGGGCCCGCACCAATTCCTGGAAATGGCCTCCGCAGTGCACGGTATCCGGCCGGATGTTGAGTTCGTAGTCGCAGGGGACGGCGGCATGCTGGGGGAACTCATTGAGCACTCGCTGCAACTAGGGCTGAAGAACAACATCATCTTCGCGGGGAAAGTGAGCAACGACGAAGCGCAGGTACTCTTTGCACAGGCAGACTGCTTTGTCATGCCTTCGCTCTCGGAACCGTTCGGACTCGTGGCCCTCGAGGCGATAGCGCAGGGAACTCCCGTCATCATCTCCAAGCAGTCAGGCGTGAGTGAAGTCATCGGCCACGCATTCAAAGTGGATTTCTGGGATACGGCGAAGATGGCCGACTGCGTCCTCACGCTCCTGCGCGAAGACCCTCTCGCATGGCAGCTGCGCTCCGAAGCCTCGCGCGTACTTGACCGGCTGACCTGGGAACACCAGGCAATGGCCGTGCGCTCCCTCTACCAACAGATACTCCACTCCTAACTCTATGAACACCACCCCCAATATCTGCTTTTATTTTCAGGTGCATCAACCCTACCGGCTCAGGGATCTCCGTATCACAGATATCGGCCACGGGAGCGAATACTTCGACTGGCAGAAGAATCACGATGTGTTCCGGAAAGTCGCGGAGAAATGCTACCTCCCGGCAAATGCCCTCATGCTGGAACTCCTGAAAAAGTATCCGGAATTCCATGTCTCCTACTCCCTCTCAGGCGTGTTCCTCGAACAGTGCAATGAGTACGGGCACGACGTGTTCGATTCATTCAAGAAGCTCGCAGCAACCGGGAAAGTGGAATTCCTCGCCGAAACGTACTACCACTCCCTGAGTGCCATCCACTCCATTCCGGAGTTCTGCGAACAGGTGGCCATGCACGTCAGAAAAATAGAGGAACTCTTCGGACAGAAACCACAGATCTTCCGCAATACAGAGCTCATCTTCAACAACGAAATCGCCCACACTGCCCGTATGATGGGATTCCGCGGCACCCTGGCAGAGGGCGCAGACCATATCCTGCAGGGGCGCAGCCCCAACGAGCCGTACGCTCCGCCGGAGTTCTTCCTCCCGGAAGACAAATACTGGAATGTCATCAAGCAATTCTTCCCCGGAGTGTACCCTCCGAAGAAGATCCTCGTCCTTCTAAAGAACTACAAACTGAGTGACGACGTGGCATTCCGCTTCTCAGACAGAAGCTGGATTGGATTCCCGCTCAGAGCAGAAACATTCACGGACTGGGTCATCGGTTCAGGAGGCCACAACATCAACCTCTTCATGGATTATGAAACGTTCGGTGAACACCAGTGGAAAGACACAGGAATATTCGAGTTCCTGCGCAAACTCCCCGAACTCTGGCAGGACCGGGGTATACGGGCACTCACGCCATCGCAGGTCCTCGACGACTGGGAGAAGAAAACACGAGAGCCGGCAGAGCAAGAACACCTGAAAAAGGAAGCGGCATCCATTCTTGCCGCACTCTCCGCACTCTGGAAGAGACCCGGAACTGTGCAGTCCCCTTTGGAACTCCAGGAGAAGACATTCGACGCACACCTCTCCATCTCCTGGGCAGACACGGAGAGAGATCTCTCCGCATGGAACGGAAACCAGATCCAGTCGGCTGCACTGCAGGCGCTCTACGAACTGGAGAAGCAAGTGAAAGCGAGTGGGAATGAACAGCTCATCCGCGCCTGGCGACTGCTCCAGACCTCCGACCACTTCTACTACATGTGCACGAAGTACTGGAACGACGGAGACGTGCACAAGTACTTCAGTCCGTATGAATCGCCATACGAAGCTTACCGGCGCTTCAGCCATGCGCTCTGCGATTTGCGTTCCCGGCTCCACCTGTAACCGCCTATGCCGCGCTCCATCATCCTCGGAAACGGCTCCCTCCTCGCGACATTCGACAATAACCTTCAAATGCGCGATTTATACTACCCCTACGTGGGAATGGAGGACCACACTGCCTACGGAGACGTGCACCGCGTGGGCGTGTGGGTAGAGGATTTGGGATTCTCCTGGTTTGAAGACGATGACTGGGACATCCAGCCCAACTACAAGCCGGAGACACTCGTCGGGCATTCGCTCCTCAGGAACAAGAAGCTCGGTCTCATGATCACCGCGGAAGACTACGTGCACCCGGTGTACAACATCCTCATGCGTGAGTTCAAGGTGGTGAGCACGGACGGGAAGAAGAAAGAAGTGCGATTCTACTTCCATCACGACTTCCACATCTACGGAGACAAGCAGAAGGACACCGCATTCTACGAGCCATACACAAACACCGTCATCCACTACCGCCTGAAACGGTACTTTCTGGTCGGCGGGCAGACATCGGACCCCATTGCATGCCGGAGAGAGAAAAGCGTGGAGGCATATAAGTCTGTCCTCCATAGCAAAACAAAGATCCAGAGTTGCGGCATCAACGAGTACAGCATTGGCAAATCCGAATATCAGGGATATGTGGGAACCTGGAAGGATGCGGAAGACGGCAAACTTGCAGGAACGACAATCGACCAGGGATCCGTGGACTCCACTGTTTCCATCCATTGCGAAGTGTCACCGGAGAAAGAAACTGAGCTGCACCTCTGGGTCTGTTTCGGGAAAAACCTCGAGGAAGTGGTGGAGCTGCAGCAGTTCATACTGGAAGAGACGCCGGAGCGCATGAAGCGCAACTGCCACAACTACTGGAAGAGCTGGGTGAACAAAACGCACAGAACATTCGGCTCACTCAGCCCCGGCATCATTGATCTCTACAAACGCAGCCTCCTGCTCATACGCATGCACTCCGACAACAACGGAGGAATCATGGCCGCAGCTGACGCGGACATCATGATGTTCAACAAAGATACCTACACATACGTCTGGCCGCGCGATGGTGCGTTTGTTTCTCTCGCACTCGATAAGGCGGGGTTCATGGAAGTTTCTCGGCGTTTCTTCGAATTCTGCTGCCGCATTCAGCAGCCGGATGGTTACATGCTGCATAAGTACAACCCGGATGGTTCGTACGGATCCTCCTGGCACCCGTGGTTCCGTGACGGAGAAGCGCAGCTGCCAATTCAGGAAGATGAAACGGCCCTGGTCCTCTACGCGCTCTGGCACCACTTTGAGCGGGAGAAGGACTTCGAATTCCTCCAGAAAATGTACGAGGAACTCGTGAAAAAGGCTGCACAGTTCCTCTGTGACTTCCGCGAACCGGAAACAGGACTGCCGCTCCAGAGCTACGACCCATGGGAAGAGCACAAGGGCGTATTCACATACACCACGGCATGCACGATCGCCGGTCTGCACGCAGCCGCCCGGATCTGCCACATCCTCGGGCACTACACGCACTCGGAACGGTACCAGACCGCAGCAGACGAAATGAAGCAGGCCCTCCTCTTCCATCTGTATGATGAGAAGCTGGGAAGATTTCTCAAGAAGATCAAGCGGAAGAACGGGCAGACAACGGACAGAGACCCCACACCCGATGCGAGCATGGCCGTGATCTGGAAGCTCGACGTTCTCTCGCCGGAAGACCCGCGGTCCATCTCCACCATGCAGCAGCTGGAAGAGGCTCTCACAGTACGGACAGCGATAGGAGGACTCGCGCGATACCCCGGGGACCTCTATCACTCCGTCACAGAACCAAGGGAAGACATACCCGGAAACCCGTGGATTATTACCACACTCTGGGATGCACAGTGGTACATACGGCGGGCACAGACTATCGCAGACCTGGAGAAAGCCCGTGCCATGCTCGATTGGGTCGTCCGCTCCGCATCGCCGGCAGGCGTACTCGCCGAACAGCTCAACCCGCTCACAGGAGAACCTCTCTCCGTTGCCCCTCTCACATGGAGTCATGCGACATTCGTGGAGACTGTCCTTGATTTCGTCGAGAAAGAGAAGGAGATCCTCAAAGGAAACTATGATGTAAAGGACACAAGATGAGACAGAAGTATCCTATGGTAGAGTGCCGCTACCCTTCTCCTCCATGAATCGTTTTCACCTCACCACTGTTACCCTCTGTACCTTCCTCAGCTTCTCAGCTGCAGCGTACGCGCAGGAAACAGCGGAGCCTGCGCTGCAGGAACCACCCACCGCTGAGGAAGAGGTTTGGCAAAGGAGATTCGACCGTGCAGAAGGTTTCCGCATCATCATGCTGCAGACACGCAGAGGTGTGGAATTGTTCTACAGCTTCCAGAAAAAAAACACAGAGGATCTTCTGGCGAACCGTGAGAGGTGCCGGGAGGATCTGCGGCGAGCGAACCGCGACGCGCAGTTCTCCACGCTCCTCCACTGCCACCAGAGAGAACTGGTGCTGGACCGCGAACTGCACGAGAAGAAGCGCCAGTACATGGAGAGTATCCCCGGCATATCAAGCGTGCTGCGGGATCAGGCGCTCCTCGCAGAGGATGCATTCCTCTCGGCGCTCGACGCGCTGCTCAAGGGAGTGGAAAATGACGTCTTCACGAGCAGAGAAGATCTCATAGAAGCGAAGAAAAACCTTCATAGTGCCTACAGAGTTCCCGCCCTCCTCGCAGAGCTCCGTGTAGAAGCTGACCGCTCCCTCACGTGGGTGGCACACCTCCTGCACCAGCTCTTCCTCATAACACAGAACACGGAACTCGGACCGGAAGCGTTCGAGAAAACCTCTGAAGCATTCACCTGCTTTGAGGAAGGAGAAACCCAGCTGATGGGACTGAGCACCATAGAAGGATTCGAGGATGCCAATGCCGCTCTGGGGAAATCCCTGGCACACCTGCAGACCTGTACAGACCTCCTCAGGGAAGCACACAGGCTCCAGCAATTGTTTGAGAATCCTCCTCCACCCGAGGAGCCACAGGAGAACCGGGAGGAGCTCTCCCCGAGGAGACGGTGGAAAAACTCATGAGGGGAAATGCGATACTTATCGAGTAGACATTTTAGGCTTCAGAAAGCCAAAAGAAGCTTTCTTGTATATTACATAAACACATTTACATAAACATGCAAGTATCCGGACAACCCGCTTCCTCCTGTTCTATACTTACTCGCCTCTATGGCGAAGAACCTCTATCCGCACCGAGTGGAAAGGACCTGCAACAAACACTCGCGCGCGGTGTTTCGGGAAGACACGATCATCATTCGCCTCGCACGGAACCTCTCAAAAACAGAAGAGCGCAAACATGTGGAAGACCTGCTCGATAGGATGACAAAGCAGCTCCTCAGAGAGGAAAAACATATTGTGTACATTCATCCGTTCAAAGGCTTGCTCAGTGGAAAGCAGAGAGATGTCATAGAACTTGCGAATGGAAAAAGATATGAGATTGTGCTTCGAGCAGGCACGAAACTCTCTGCAACGCGCACAAGGAAAGGATGGATCGTTTCTGTGGGTCCTCGTACGCGGCGCGCTGCACTGCACCGGTTTCTCTGGAACATCATCGCAGAGAGGGAGAGCAACCGCTTGTGCCGGTTCGTGGAGAGGGCGAATGAGCAGACGCTCGGCATACACATACAATGTGTGCGGCTGCGGTTCGCCTCCTCGCAGTGGGGCAGCTGCTCCCCGCGGGGAATCATCATGCTGAATGCAGCACTGCTCTGCGTGCCACCCTCCCTGCTCCGCTACATTGTCATCCACGAACTCGCACACCGAAAGCATGCAGATCATTCCCCGGCCTACTGGAGCCTCGTGGAAGAGGCTCTGCCAGGGTACCGTGCCCTGCGGGACCAACTGCAGAATCACCGATTACCCACGTTGTAATATCCCACAAGGCGCTCTACAATCGCCTTACATTCTTTCCCCACATTCATCATGTTCTTTGATGACGATGATGATGACGATGATGACAAGAACACCTGTCAGCCGGAAGAAGGAACCTACAACATGGGTGACGAAATTGGAGAGATGATCGGCGAAGGGCATGATCCTGTCGAAGACGAGGTGACATGAGTACTCCCTCCGTTGAAACGCTGCTGGAAATCGCGAATGAGGCAGTACTGAGAGCTGCAGATTTACTCGTGGATAAGCACCATGCCGTCTTTGGAGCACATGCAACTGATCGGCTGGAAGTAGGTACAAAGAGCTCCCCTATCGACCTCGTTACAGAGGCGGATCGACTCGCGCAGGATGCCATCATCTCTGCCATTCAGGACCACTTCCCGGATCACCGGTTCATCGCAGAGGAAGAAGGAGCAGATGATTTGGGAAATCCCGACTCCCCCTACGAGTGGATCATCGATCCGCTGGATGGAACGACGAACTTCGTCCACGGCAAAGAGAACTTCGGTACGATCGTCACCGTCCAGAAAAACGGCACATTCCAAGCAGGTGTTATGTACATGCCCCTTCTCAAGAAGCTGTACCAGGGGGCACTCGGGAAAGGAGCCACCATCAACGGGCGGAAGGTTTCGCTGCGGCAGACAAAGGGAATGCATGATGCGATTCTCTCATCGAACATCCTGCGCCGCGCGGAAGAGGGAAAAGATGGTGCCTGGTACGCCTCCATGCCATTTTGCGCTTCGATGGAAAACTATGGCTGCGCCATCCAGGAGCTTGGAGAAATTCTTCTTGGGCAGAACGACGGAGCTTTCTTCAGAGGCATTCGGCTGTGGGACATCGCTGCAGGCTTCCTTATGATGGAAGAAGCTGGGGGCAAGTACCGGTACGAGTTTCTCGAGCCAAAAAACAAGCGCTCAGGGCTCCTGGCCGTCGCTTCCACTGCACCGATCTTTGATGAGCTGTGTTCATTTGTGTTTGAGAAGAACCTCACGTGAGATAAGAGGGTGCTCTTACTCTCTTATTCTCATCTCTTTGGAAACAAATCAAGACCTGCCTGCCTGCAGAGCTCTCCGAACAAGAACACCGGCAACCCCACAACACCCGACCAGTCTCCTTCGAGGCGCGAGATGAGGAGCTGGCCATGGCCATCGATCTGGAAGGCACCCGAACGGTCCCTCCACAGTCCTGTGGCTATCCACCATTCAATATCTGCATCCGAAAGCTCCCGGAAATACACGTTCGACGTCGAGAGTCCCTCGAAAAACTTTCCGGCAGGACTCCTGAGGCACAGTGTTGAGTGCACAGTGGAAGCCGAACCGCTGTGGAAGCGGAGCATGCGCCGGGCGTCATCCGCGTCGAGCGGCTTCTCAAGGAGCTCTCCCCGAGAAGAAACAACCAGCGTATCGCCTCCGAGGACCCAAGCATCAGGGTACTGCCTGGCGACATCATCCGCCTTCAGGCGTGCGAGTATTTTTGCACGCTCCACCGGATCTGCCTCCATGCACACCGACTCGGCCTTCTCACTCGCACAAACGATGCAATCCACACCAAGACCCTGAAGAAGCATTTTGCGCTGCGGACTCGCCGATGCAAGCACGAACGGAGTGCTCATACACCAGCATAGTACTACCAAGTCGCAATGAAGAAGCGAGTATTTGGAACGCTACTTATTCAAGCCTCCCTGGTACCGCATGGGGCCACCCACGTCGGTGCGGCGGCCACGTGAACCGGAGATAGCTTCGTCCAGCATCTGCAGCCGCAACTTCAGAGTTGGGCGCGGCGCGGCGTAGCGACTGTGGAGTAGAACATTGTCATTGATAAATCCCGAGGGTGCTGTTTTGGTGTCCTCCTCGCCGACAATGGCACGGCAGAGCTCGTAGAGAGACTCGCCCAATGTGGTGCTGCAGAACCCTGCACGCGTATACGTGCGGAGCAGCTCCCTTTCTTCGGTGCTCAGCTGGCGCACAAGTTCGCGGCTGCTCGGAGCCTCACGCACTCCCTGCCCGGGTTCCGCAGCCGCATGCACAGGCTGAATCACATCTGCCTCATACGCATCGGCATCATTGAATTCCGGACATTCGATGCTCTCGTCCTCCCTGCGGCGGTCACGGCAGCGCTCAACGGCACGTGAGTATGCCCGCCGTTGGGCACGGAACGTACTCTGGTAATCGATGACATCCTGGCGAATATCCTCTCCCTGGAAATTCATTCCGTCGTCATCCAGAGAACGGAAGATGGCATAGTCTCCTTCGTCACTCACAACAGAACCTAGCAGTACATGCTGCACTGCGACTGGAATAGTCATCACCCCCAGGAGCGCTGTGATGAGAACGTGTGCGGATCTTCGGTTCTTCATGATGTGTGTTGGTATTTTCATACCATTATACCAAATTTCTGCCTCTACCTCAATCCAATGGCCCTGCGCACCTCCTCCATCGTCTTCTGGGCTGCAAAGCGGGCTTTTTTGGCCCCTTCATCCAGCACATGCCGTGCCTCTTTCAGAGAAATTACCTCCCTGCGCTGACGCATAGGCCCAAAGAACTCCATGTACGACTGGAAGAGCTTCTTCTTGGCTTCCCCGTACGGGAGCCCGCTGCGGTACTCCTTTGCCAAAGCAAGAGCCTCCTTCTTCCCCAGCATGAGACGGTGAATCTGATAGATGATGCAGGTCTCAGGATCCTTGGGATCATCTTTTTCCTTGGAATCGGTCACGATCCCCATAATCGCCTTCTTCACTTCCTTCTCATCCCCGAAGAGCGGAATGGTATTGCCGTAGCTCTTGCTCATCTTCTGCCCGTCTATACCGGGGACCACCGCAACTTCCTCACCAATCACCGGCTCCGGCACCGTGAGAACCTCCCCAAACTGGTTGTTGAACTTGATGGCGATATCCCTCGCCATCTCCACATGCTGTTTCTGATCTTTCCCGACGGGGACCTTGTCCGCACCATACAGCAGGATGTCCGCCGCCTGCAGCACAGGATACGCAAACAAGCCGACGGAAGCGGAAATACCCTTCTCCACTTTCTCCTTATAACTCACCGCACGCTCCAGCAAACCCACGGGGGACACCGTGGAGAGAATCCACAGAAGCTCCGTGTGTTCCGGCACCTCGGACTGGTAGAAGATCACCGCCTTCTTGGGATCAAATCCCGCCGCAAGATAGCCCAGAATGGCATCTTCCCTGTACTGCCGGAGAAGTGCGGGATCCTGCACCGAGGTGAGGGCGTGGAGATCGGCAATGAAGAAGTAGCTGTCCTCCGACTGCGCGAGGAAATCGAGGTTCGGCTTCATGGAACCGAAGTAGTTTCCCAAGTGCAGCTGCCCGGAGGGCTGCATGGCGGAGAGCACGCGCATGAACGTATGCTAGACACAGCGCCGTTTGCAGTCAAAATTTTACATACTTTGTACATACGTTGCGGCATCGACAAACGACGCCGTGTCTAGCGCTTCCAGGCAGAAATAACCACTGGAGAAAATCTTTGGAAAATTATTGCATAATCATAGTAGAGGAATAAATTTCTCCCACGTTCTTTTCGTGTAAGAGAACAACGCCGAGGTGGGAGGAGGAGGCCATTCCTGGTCTCACTGCAAGTCGCAGTTTGTGCGGCATATTCTCGAGAAGCAATCGGGCTTCTCATGTCGCAGTCTGCGGCATGCATCGGGGAGCATCTCAAAAAGCCCCCGGAACATGGCCTAGGACATGGAGCAGTTTTCCCACCCCGGCTCCATCAAAACAACCTGAAAATGATTGTCGGCAACCGTGAAGCACGCGGGGGCAGAGCCCCCGCGCTTCGCCCTGAGCCCGCCCCTGAAGGAATGACTTTCTGATGACGCGGCCGCAGAGCAGCCACGCTTTGTCGAACGGGTAACGCTTTGCATACTTCGCACGGTTCTTTCTGAGCCAATCGCGCCAAGGTGAGGGAGGAGGCTTCTTCCTCGCTGCGCTGTCCGCTCTGCGGACTGCACACGCACCAATGACCCAACTTCGCAGTCGGTGCGGTTGTACCGATGGGTACAGCGATGTCAGCTTCTCCCCCTGGCACTTTCACAGTGATTTGAGCGTCTTGATGATCTTCTCAAATGTTTTTGGCAATGGTGCTTCGATTACGATGCTTTTTCCTGTGATGGGATGAGGAAGTTCCACCCTTGCAGCATGAAGGAAGAATTTCCTGTACCCGAATTCCTGTGTGAACACGCGGTTGAACTTCTCGTTCCCGTACACATGATCGAGAACAAGGGGGTACCCGATGGAAGCGAAGTGACGCCGGATCTGGTGGTGGCGGCCGGTCTCTATTTCGGCTTCGACGTCACTGGAGTTCGCAAACCGATCCAGCACGGTGTACCGGGTCACCGCCTCCACAGTCCCCTTCCCGCTGCGGGCCGGAAGCGGCTTATGAACCTCTCCCTTTTCCCGGTCCATCCTCCCTACGACGAGAGTGCGGTAGATCTTCTTCCACCCGGCAAAATGCGCAGCCATCACTTGCTCATACGCTTCTTTCGTACGCGCAAAGACGACGACCCCCGATGTTTCAAAGTCCAGACGATGGAGCGTGCGGAGTCCGGGATAGTCCTTCTTCAGGAAATCCAGAAGAGGCAATTTCCCCACTTCCCCTTTGCCTTTCACCACCAATTCCCCGCCGAGCTTATCTACTGCGAGGAGGTACGCGTCTTCGTAGAGGATGCGGTCACGGGAGATGGACATGGAGGTACTCTACTCGAACGTTCTCTCAGCCAACAGCCAAGGGGAACAAAAAAAATTAAGGGCCAGGTGCATCGATACGATCTTTGCACCCGGCCCCGAAGCAGCTAGAGCCTTCCTGGCTTAAGAAGGGACCCATTCCTTCCGGAGCCGCGAGTATCAGCCCCACCAAGAAGGTGATTCCAGCCGCTATGAACGCTACCCGTTTGAAAGATAAGCAGTCAATACAAACGACAACTATGCAAAAAAATCGCAGAGGGGTTTCCAAGTGCCTCTGCGATTTGGGGGTTCAAAAATAGTTTCGGCTTTCAAACGGCGTTACTGGTGAATCTGCTGCAGGAAGTCCTGCACGAGCAGGTCCACGTCCGTGGGCGAGAGGCCGCAAGCGGTCTCTTCGTGCATCACGGCCATGAGCGCGATCCCGCGCTGGGTAGCCACGGAATCCGCTGGACGATTGGCTTCGTCCTGTGTGACCCAGCACAGATCCACCGCCGTGGCCAGGTGCATCCCGTTCGCGTACGGCCGCCCGGTGAGGATCTCGCCCAGCAGGACGATTTCCCCGTAGGTGACCGGCCGCTCGGGGTAGGCCTCGGTGCCGACCGCGAACCCGGAGTCGTCCCAGCCCTCCGAAGAGAGCTCCTCCCAATGGGCCCACGCCCAGTAGGTGGAAGGGACGTCGCTGTACGACTGCACTCCGGTGTGGTCGATGATCACACCGCCCGCATACGCTTCCACGAGCGAGTAGACCACTTCGGAACGCGTGAGGTACGGACCCTCGAAGAGATCCGGCAGGACGTTGATCGTGACCACACCGGCCGCGGTCTTCCCAAAATCGTCGACCAGCAGGTAGGTGAAACTGTCCTCCCCGATGAAATCCGGATTTGGGACATACGACCACGGATCTTGGCTCGTGGAGAAGCCACCATGCTGTGGAGACGACAGGACCACAAAATCAAGGGCATGGCCATCAGGATCCGTTCCGAGGTCTCGGGCAACGAACGCGAAAGCGTTGTCCTCAACCATCTGGAACGTCGGGCTGCTCGGCACTGGTGGGTTGTTGAACATCACTGTGACTTCAACCCGTCCCTCAGCGCGCAACCCGGCCCCGTCCTCGATGGTGTACTCGAACGCATCTTGCCCGACGAAACCATGGTTCGGCGTGTAGAAGAGGCCATTCCAGATCCTATTGACTTGACCGTTCTGGGCTTGCGTATTGTCGACAACTTGCAACGCCCCACTGAAGGAACGGTCGTTCAACGTTGGATCTATCCATCCGGTAATGTCATCCCACGTTTCAAGGACATCCACAACCGCGACTGGCGGGTGGGGTAAGGAGGGATCGAACGAAACAGTGAATTCTACGCGTGCGGTCGCCGTCATGGCACCGCTGTCCATGGCCTCGATGATGACGTAATCCGTGCCATCAAAGAAGCCGTACTCGGGGCGATAGACGAACACATTGCCGTTCGGAACCGCCTGGGTGATGGTGCCGTGCTGCGGCCCATCGATCACCCAGAAGTCCATCGGTAACTGTTCGGGGTCGAGGAATGGGGCGCTGAACGCCATGCTGGATTGCTCCGGCATGGGGATGACCATGTCCTGTCCTCGCGGAGCGAAGTTGGTGAGCGGCGGCTTCGGGAACGGTCCGGACCCATGCTGGTTGAGCCAGTTTATCTTCAGCAGCTCGTCCAACGGGGAGTGGTATCCGTCTCCACTGGCATCGTACCAGTTTGGCGCATCGGCAAAGATGTCCACCACCCGGGAACCAACCGTATTCAAGCGGTTAATGCCCTTCAGGACGTCCAGCGGTTCAACCGATCCGTTCCCGTCGGTATCGGGGTAGAACACCCCGGTCGCGTACGGCGGGGCTCCTGCC
>DATDVK010000109.1:0-16457 GCA_035290085.1 Candidatus Peribacteraceae bacterium | reverse complement strand
TGCGTAGTGGTATACTCGGCTTCTCATGGTGCGTCCCTCCCTCTCCACGCGGGCTGGTGATTCCGGCAGTACCGGGCTCTTTGGAGGTAAGCGGGTTTCCAAAGCTTCGGACCGTCTCCATGCATACGGGACGGTAGATGAGCTCAATGCCATTCTCGGCATGCTCCTTGCCCTGCGGGCGCTTCCGGATCTCGTGGCGGATGATCTCTCCTCCATTCAGAACATCCTCTTTTGCATCGGGTCGGATCTTGCCACGCCATTCCAGAGTGCAGCGCATGTCGATCGTCTCCGGCCGGAGGCAGTGCAGCATCTGGAGGAACGGGGAGTGGCACTGGAGAGTCAGCTTCCCCCCCTTTCGAAGTTCATTCTTCCGGGGGGCTCGGAGGCAGGAGCGCTCTTCCATCATGCACGCACCGTCTGCCGCCGTGCTGAACGCTGGGCGGTAGCTCTCTCGGAGCGTGAGCAGGTGAACGGGCACGTGATCGTGTTTCTCAACCGCCTGAGCGACTATCTGTTCCTTGCGGCACGCATCGCAAATAAACAAGCGGGTGTAAGGGAGCAGGAGTGGAGCGGGAAAGCACAGTAATTACGCCGCACCGCCCGGGAGCCCCAGGAGTTCCCAGTAATTGAGGAGGAAGAGAAAGGTGAAGAGTGCGAGGAGCGGGATGATGATGACCAGTGCGAGGATAGGTGATTTTTTCTGTGGGATTGTCACGCTCAGGTAGAGGCTGCTCCCGCCGTAGAGCAGGCCACAGAGGATGAGCGGGAGGTCTGCAATGCTCAGCCACCACTGCGGCCAGGGTGCGTAGAGCTCGTTTGCGTTGAGCAGGTATGCTCCAAAGAAACTCAAGCCCAATGTGTAGAAGAGTACTGCCGCGAGCCGGTGCAGATGTCTGGTCATCCCAACTATCCTACATGTGCGTTTTTGTGAAGGGAATATGTTCTTCTATCAGCTTTTGGCTGATTGCTCTCAGGAAACTCCGAGCGGAGTTCACATACTCATTTCTGTTTTCTTTTCACAGCCAGCCGTGCCCGCCCCTTCGCGCGACGGCGTGAGAGCACGCGGCGACCGTCCCCGGTCTTCATCCGGGAGCGGAAACCGTGCCTCCGCAGGCGCCGACGCCATTTGAGCTTTCCTTGCATTGCCGCAAGAGGCTACAGAAAACGCTGCTTTACGGTCAAGGATATATCGCAGTTATTCAGCATTTCTTCGTTGCTGGCGCCCGGGGCACCTCTCCTCTACACTCGCTGCAATCTTCTTTTCTCCTGCAGGTATGTTTTCCATTGATGTGCTCCGTTCTGGTCTTTCTGTCGTTACTTCCCCATCGGAGGGGACAGAGTCTGTCACAGTGCATGTATTCGTCGGTGCAGGATCTCGTTATGAGCAGGGGAGCGAGCGCGGCATCAGCCATTTTCTGGAACATATGTTCTTCAAGGGTGGCAGGAAATACCGCAGTACCAAAGAGGTCAGTGTTGCCATCGACAGCAAAGGCGGGGACTGCAACGCCTTCACAGGCAAAGAGTATGCGGGTTACTTCGTCAAGGTTGCTGCCGAGCATGCGGAGCTTGCGTGCGATGTGTTGAGCGATATGTTGCTCTATGCTCTCTTTCCCCAGGAGGATATCGAGAGAGAACGGGGGGTCATTATAGAAGAAGAGCGCATGTACCAGGACACACCTATGTACAGAGCCGGGTGGGATTTTGAGGAACTTCTCTTCGGAGATCATCCCCTCGGGTGGGACACCATAGGGGAAGAGAAGGTTATTCGGAGTGTGCAGCAGAAGGATTTCCGGCAGTATAAGGAATACCTGTACTCACCGGATAATTGCACTGTGGTGTTTGCAGGTAATATTGATCAGGCCAGGGCAGTGGCGCTGGGAGAGAAGTATTTTGGGACGCTGGCCGGTTCCAAGGAACGTGCGTTTGTTCCTTTTGAGCACTACGGCAAAGAGAAGGTATTCCTCCGCTCCAAGAAGACGGAACAATCGCATCTAGTGCTTGGTGTCCCTGCTGTGAGCGCCCTGGATAAAAATCGCTATGCCCAGAAACTCCTCTCCATCATTCTCGGTGGGAATATGAGCTCACGTATGTTCCTCAACATCCGCGAAGCCAAGGGAATCTGCTACTACATCTCCACAGACTCCGACAGCTATCTGGATGCAGGTGATATCTCCACCCGTGCTGGTGTGGACCAATCCCGTCTCCACGAAGCCATTGGGCTCATTTCGCAGGAGTACCTCCTCTGTGCGGAGAAGGGTGTGAGTGATGAAGAGCTACAGCGTGCGAAAGATTACCTGCGTGGGAAATTTACCCTCTCACTGGAAGACAGCGAGGAGCGTGCACACTTCTATGGCAAGCAGAAGCTCCTGTACCCCGAAGTGCTCGACATAGATGCCTATCTCGCCAGATTTGATGCGGTGGCGAAGAAGCAGGTAGATACGCTTGCTGCAAAACTCTTCACGCCGGAGAACTTCCGACTGGTTGTCATAGGGAAAGAGGACAACAAGGCGGCGATGGAGAAGTTGCTCGCGTAACCAGTCAAGAATTCTTGGTGTACTCTCTAGGTGTCTTCAGTCTTTCTCTCCCACCTTTCGGGGTTTCTCCAGTGCACTCACTGCACGCCTCGGAGCCGTTTTTTTGACTTTCTGGTTTGCCGCCTCCGGGAAGTTTCCCTACGATGTCGCCGCTCTCCTCCTCTCTCTGCATGGAACGCACGCTCATTCTCCTCAAGCCTGATGCCATCAATAAAAAGCTCTGTGGCAAGGTGATTGCCCGTTTTGAGGAAGCAGGATTTGTCATCCGCGGGTGCAAGATGATCCAGCTCGAGCCGAAAATACTCGCGGAGCACTACGCGCACATCGCCGACAAGCCTTTCTACCCCGAGGTGGAGAAATTTATGAGCTCCACTCCCGTGATTGCCATGGTGCTTGAGGGGAAGAACATCATCAACAAGATGCGTGAAATGCTTGGGGTGACCGATTGCCTGCAGGCAGCACCCGGTACCATCCGTGAACAATGGGGGAACAAAGAAGAGCGCAAAAGCAAAATGTGCAATATTGCGCACGCCTCCGACAGCGCCAAGACGGCTGAGGCAGAGATTCGGCGCTTCTTCCTTCCGGACGAGCTCTTCGAGTACTGAACTGATAGGGTTTGGGTTGGGGTTAGGGTTTGGAGATTCAAGCTTTAAGCTTATAGCTTTCAGGAAGCTCAAAGCCTTAAGGAAACAAACCCGGGTAATCAAAGCTGAAAGCTATAACCAAACCCCAACCCAAACCCTATCCCTGGTTGCCACCTTCTCCCTTCAGGAGGAACTCAACCGAGGCATCCAGCTGTGGATCTTCCCCAGCCCCCATTTGCTCGTTTGTACGCTCTACGACGAGGTCGGGTATGATGCCTTCTTTGCTGAGGTCTGTGCCGTTCGGCGTGAGCCACCGTGCTGTGGTGATGCGGAGGCTGCTCCCTCCTGGTAGCTCAAACACTTCCTGGATGGTGCCCTTCCCGAAGCTCTGCTTGCCAATGATCGTTGCGCGTTTTGCATCCTTAAGGGCGCCGGCAAGGATTTCCGAGGCGGACGCAGATCCTTCGTTAATGAGAACCACCAGCGGCGTTTCGGTATCGAGTGGCCGGCCATTGACGTAGTGGTGTTCCGGTTCGCCCTCCCGGCGTGCCACAGAGACGACTTTCCCCTGTTGGAGGAAGAGCGACGCTATCTCCACGGCGCGCTCAAGGTACCCGCCGCCGTTGAAACGCAGGTCGATGATGATGCCTTTGAGATTCTGGCCAGTAAACCCGCGCTCAACGGTTTCCAATTCACGTGCGGTGGCTTCCCCAAACTGGTTGATGGCGATGTATCCGATAGCACCACTCGCTGTCTCTTTCACTTCTCCTTCCACACTTGGCACTGTGAAGACGTCACGGACGATAGAGAGATCGAACGGTTCAGGGACACTTGCCCGTACGATTGTCAGCACCACTTTGGTTCCGCGAGGTCCACGAATGCGCTGCACGACTTGAGAGAGTGTCTCTTCTGCGATGTCCACGCCGTCTACTGCTGTAATGATGTCATCAGGTGCAAGGCCTGCTTGCATTGCGGGGGAACCCTTTAGTGGGGCAACGACCACCACCTTATTCTCTTTCATGATCAATTCTGCGCCTATGCCCTCAAGCGTGCCCTGTAACGACTGCTGGAAATTCTGGTTTACCTGCGGGGTCATGAAGGTGGTGTAGCGGTCGCCGATTGCGTTTACCATTCCTGTTGCTGCGCCGAAGAGCATGGGTTGCACTTTCAGATCCTCCGGCTTGATGTAGTGCTTTCCCAGCAGGCGCCAGATGCCATCAAGAAGGGCAAAATCCAGGTTTCCTTCTACATTGCTGAGCGTCTGGCCGCTTCCCCCCTGTCCTGCATAGAGCAGTTCAAGCTGCTCGCTCATCTCACTCAACTTCTGCTGTTCCAGTTTCCCTCCAATTTGGAGGCCGAGCAGGAGCGTAATGACCGGCAGGAGCAGCAGCGTGGTGAAGCGGATAACTTTTGACATAAAAAAGTGTGGAGATGGTTGAGAAAGGGGGGAAACCCCCAGTACGATCAGGTCTACCCTATGCCAGTCCCTCAGAAGATGCCAGCGAATGAAAGAGAGTTGTGTGTCTCAAGGCACATGCGTGTGCAGGAGGTACTTGCACTCTTTCCCCAGGCCGCGGATGTGATGCAGGAGTATGGTCTCCATTGTTTTGCCTGCGATCTGGTCGGGGTAGAAACACTTGAAGAGGGGTGTCAGGCACACCATATGGATGATGAAATGATCGATGAGCTGATAGATGACATCAATACCGCCATTGCTGAGTCTCCGAAACGGGAATGGGTTCTCACCATCACGCCCGCTGCCGACGAGGGCATTGTTGCTATTGCAGAGGCCGAGGGGCGCAAGTATCAGGCACTCCGCGTCGCTGTGGATGCCGAGGGCAGTTTCTGTCTGGAATTCTGTGAGGAGCCAGGAGAATTTGACAGGGTGTTTCCCTGTGAGGGGCGCCAGGATGTGCGTGTGTTCGCCTCGCCGCTTGCACTCCAGCGCGTGGGAGGAGGAACAATCGATATGCGCGACGGCCGCTTTAAGTTGGATTTGCCGGAGGAGCAGAAATCATGTTGTTCCGATGGTGAGTGTTCGTGTGGAACGGCAAGCTAACGCCAGTTGCCGATCTGTCAGAAACGGTGCTCATCCTCTATGCTATGGCTATGGTTCGTCTTCCTGCTTCTCTCGAGCGTCGGCTCAAGCAACTCTTCCCTCGGGCGAGCGACCGTGAGCAGTTCGTTGCGGATGTAGTCCTCGCCGCGCTGGATCAGGAGCTTCCCCTCGGTACTTCCCAGCCTGAGGCGGTGGGGGGCACGCTGCATCTTTTCACAGATGGCGGTTCCCGCGGCAATCCCGGGCAGGCAGCAATTGGCTGTGTTCTCGAAGATCCGGCTCGGGGGGTGACTCTGCGGGAACACTACGAGTGCATTGGGATAGAAACGAATAATGTAGCGGAGTACCGGGCACTCATTGAGGGCCTCAAAATTGCCAAGCGCTACCATCCAAACCATATCATTTGCCATCTCGATTCCGAGCTCATAGTGAAGCAACTCAATGGCGAGTATCGGGTGCGCATGGAAGCCCTGCGGCCGTATCACGAGGAGATTTTAGAACTTGCCACGGAGTTTCCAGACGTTGTCTTTACACATATCCCTCGTGAGGACAACTACAGGGCAGATGCACTGGTGAACAAAGCGCTCGATCAGCATCCGTCACCCGACTATGAGAAGCCGTAGTGTCCTCCTCGGTTCCCTGGCTCTTTTCGGTGTCACTGCCTTCTCCCCGGCACGTGTGGTGGCTGCGTATGCTCCCCTTACATTCCGGTATGAGCATTTTATTTTTACGCTCGATCCGGACGATTACCCCGGCTGGCATTCCACAGAGGAACAATGGTTACTCTTCGGGCAGCCATTTCAACTTCCTCCTTCCTTACGGGTTGATGGTGATGTCCTCCCTCCGTTCCCTGAGGGTGTGGTCCGCAACAGCCAGTTTGCCTGGGATAGGGGTGCCATCCGTGCCGCGCTCGATATGCAGATTGCGAGGCAGTTCGATCGCGAGTCCCGGTCGGTGACCATCCGGCGCGAAGGAGAGCAAGTGATCTTCGATGGTGTAGGGTTACCCGGAAGGAGAGTGAATCTTTCGGAAGCAGCACAGCTCACGGTGGAGGCGCTCACGCGCGGCATTACGGATATTTCCCTTCCGGTCTCGGTACTGCAACCGAAGGTAGATGTGCTCGATGCCGATCTTCAGGACGGAGGAATCCTGGAAGTGGTGGCGGTGGGCGAGTCTGATTACCGTGGTTCTCCGCTTGCCCGCCAGCATAATATCGCAACGGGCTTAAGCCGTTTCAACGGGCACATCATCCCGCAGGGCACCACCTTCTCTTTCAATGAAGTGCTCGGTCCGGTGGGTCCCTCGACGGGATACAAGCAGGAGCTTGTCATTAAGGGTGATAAAACGCTCCCGGATTACGGAGGCGGATTGTGCCAGGTGAGTACCACTGCGTACCGCGGCGTGTGGGAATACGGTTTTCCCATTCAGCAGCGTATCAATCACAGCTACAGCGTGCGGTACTACTTCCCGCAGGGGACCGATGCCACCATTTATCCTCCGTACAAGGACATGCAGTTTCTCAATGACAGCCCGGGAGATCTCCTCATCCAGACGCACCACGAAGACGGACGAGCGTACTTCATTTACTACGGTACCCGCGACGGGCGGCAGACGGAGCTCATGGGCCCGTACGTCTGGGGGCAGACGTCGGTGCCGGGTGACCGCGTTGAATACACCACGGATATCCCTCCGGGTACTTCCAGGAAAGTTGGCGAGCGTGTGCCGGGATCAAGAGCGGGATGGCTGCGGGTAGTGCGCGGGGAAGGGGGAGAGGAAAAACAGGAGACGGTCTACTCTCTCTATGAGGCGCGTCCGCTCTACACGCAGATCGGAGTGACGGCAGAGGAGCTCAATCCCCCGGTCGAGGAAGAAGCTCCGCCACAGGTGGAAGAGAAGAAGAAAGAGCCTTCCGGGCGTCCGGTCTGGTTCCAGCGGTGGCGGCGGCGATCATAGAAAATAGAAAATGAAAATGAAGCATGCAATTCCTAGAATCTATGCAGTTTCATCTGCGGACGATCCCTTTCTCATGTTCTATTTTCGATTTTCCATTTGTCATTGCAGGATGGCATCCGCAATAGGGCCGGATCGCAGAGGCCGGTTCGTCTGTTCCTCCATGATGCGTCTGCAGAGGGGCGTGAGCCGCTCGTCTATGTCCTGTGGCGGGAGGGCTGCCATCCACCACTGGTCCTGCGAGCAGGTACGGATGAATTGCCGCTCATCCTCCGAGAGGGTGCTGAATAGTTCGTGTGATTCCTGCCGTGGGAAGACTCCCAGCTGCTGCAGGAGCCTGATGGTGAAAGGGAGTATGTGCACCTGATCATGTGCCATACACCCATCCAGGAATTCCTGCGTGAGTGCAAAGATATCCGGCACCGGGTGATCATCTTCCAGGAGAGAAAGCAGCAGCTCAGTCGCCTGTGATGCCTGGAGGAAATTGGAGAGGGCTAAAGTCTCACAGTAGTCTTTTGTACAGCTGGCGCTGCTGATACTGAGGTTCCCTCTGCTCTCATGGATGCATACCACTGTTTCCTGGAAGTCGAGGAGGCTTCCGCCCATGCGGCTCTTCGGTTTCCGCACACCGCGGGCGCGCGCAGCTAATTTGCCGCGCTCTTTTGTGAGGAGAATGCAGAAGCGGTCTGCCTCTCCCACGTCATGAGTCCGGAGTACGATGCTCTGGTACTGTTGTGTGCGCCCCATATCAGTTCGTGTGCAGGGAGAGGGTGCGCGCTTGCAGTTCCTGGTGCATTCCGAGCCATGTGCCGACAGTTGCGATCACCGGGACAAGGAGAATTTCCAGGAAGAAGTACGCCGGCAGCGTGCCGCTGATCAACGATGAGACTTCTGCGTTGAGTGCGGAGAGGATTCCTCCTGCCTTCAGCGCGGGGACAAGTGCGGGGAAGCTGACGATGATGATCACGCTCGTACAGATACTGAGTCCGATGGCGAAAAGCAGTAATATGCATGCTTCGGTGGCGAAAGGGACGAACATAGCAAGAGGGGAGGAGCCAACCAGCTTTTCCACAAGAACCTCGTTCGCCCTCCCGAGCACGCGCCTGCGCACGAGTTCCGTTGTAATGAAGAGCAGTACTGTTGCCACAACGAAGAGGATGATGGTTGTGATGGATCTCCCCGCTCTGGTGAAGCGGAGGAGTTCATAGATCTGTTTCTCCTGGTCCGTAACTTCCGAGAGGAATGCAGGGTCGACCACTCCGTGCCACTCCTTCTGTTCTGTGAAGCGCCGGAAGCGCGGGTAATCATCCAGTGACCGCAGTGTCACGCCGATCGTGTCCGGGAACGGATTCCCCATGTGGAACTGTTCGAGGAATGTGATCAGTTCGGGATCGTGCGTGCGCGCCCGCTCGTACGCCTGCTCTTTTGTAATGTATGCCGCATCTTCCAGGAAATCCTGCTGCTGGAGGACTGCGAAGAAATTGTGGATGTCCTGGTCCTGTGCTTCCTCGCGTATTTCCAGCCGTATGTCGGTGCGTGTCCTCAGGAGTGACTGTACCCCCTGTGCTCCTACCAGGATGATGAGCAGGAGCTGCACGAGGAGGAAGACACCGAAGAGGGCACCCAGAGCCGTGCCCCACTCTCTCTCGCGAACAAGTGTCGTCATGCCCCGCCGTATGCCACGCTTCACGATTACCGATGTATCCGGATCCAGTTGCAACATTGGAAGCAGTATAGCACGTCGCTTTCTTCAAGTGGTGTGGCATGTTTTTCCTTTGGGCACCCCAGTCTCACCTACAAACTCTGTGCCCGCGTTTTGTGCATGCTCTCCTCAAGCCGTTGTACGGCTTGCACGCACTCCTTTGCCCGCTCGTTCTCCGGATCTAAGTCCAGTGTACGCTGGAAAAGGGATTTTGCCTTCACGATGTTGCGTACCTGGAGATACGCTATTCCTAAGTCGCAGAGTGCAAGGGGATTTGTGTGGTCCAGGTTCACTGAACGTTCCAAAGTGACAATGCCCTGTGCTCGTTTGCCGCCGTGGAACAGTGCCCAGCCGAGGCAGCGCAGGATCTCTGCATTGTTCGATTTCAATTTATTGGCTTCCTGGAGGTGTGTGAGCGCCTTTCCCCACTGTTCTTCCTGCGATCGGAGGAAGCCGAGGATGTAGTGCCCTGTATAGCTCTGCACATCGAGGACGATTGCCTGCTGTGCGGCTGCTTCTGCGCGCTGGAAATGCTCGAGTCTCAGCTCATTGTCTGCAACCTCTTCGAGAGCAGACACATTCTCTGGGTCTTCCACCAGGAGCTGCTCCAAAATAGCGAGTGCCTGCTCATATTCCCCTGTCAGTTTCAGCTGTTCTGCTGTTTCCAGACGCTCAACGACATTCAGTGCAGGGGGTCGGCTGTCCATGTGTCTCTCATTCTAGGTGGCTCTTTCCTCGTGCGTACAGAAAAAGTCCATGTATTTTTTGTGGACTTTCATACGCGCAATGCATCCCTCCTACTCATCCGCCTTCGCCCCGCATATTCGCGGAGGTGCGGGGCTTCGGTGGATTCCGCTTGCCCCGTCGCATGCACGTCAAAGAGAGAACCTGAAGGTAATGTCGGAGAGCTTCACGGTGCGTACATGAAGAAGTATGCGAGATTGAGTATGCCTCGTGCACCAGCAACAATGGCAATGCCGATGACCGCACCAATCATCAAATCCTTCCCGAGGGATTTCCGCTGCTCATCCCCGGCGGAAGCAGCGAAGAGGACTGCGCCAGCGATGAACACGGCGGTGCAGACGTATCCGATGGAATTTACCGCCACAGAGACGACATTGTTCACGATCACAGGGATGGTGAGAGCACCTGAGCTCTGCTCTATTCCAAAGTTTCCTGTGCTGAGAGTCGCATGGGCGCGGGGGGCGAAAAGCCACACGAGGATTGCAGTACACAATCGGTAGTACATCGCATTAGTATAGCACAGATCCGCAACAGATGCACGTTGCAGTTCTCTTCTTTCCTCCGTAGACTTCTCCTCTCCTATGGCTTCCTCGTTCCACCAGCGCAGGTTGTATGGTTCTTCACGGCGGAAGAGCATGAGAAATGTTCTTTGGAGGGGCAGGAGGAAGTCTCGCATTCTTCCATCCACTGCGGAGCGTTCCATTCTTGCCCGGTTACTTGCATTCTTTCGTTCCTTTGGCCGGTTTTGTGTTGCTTTGATACGTAAGCAGTCCAGGCAGCCGCATGGACGGAAAGTCCTCCTTCTCAAGGGAGGGGGGATTTTTTTCGTCGTCGTGCTTCTCTACGTCGTATTTCTCTGGTTCACACTGCCGGACATCAGTGACCCACGGAGCCTCCTTGCCTCGCAGAGCACGGTGATCGTTGACCGGAATGGAGTGGAGCTCTATAGGCTCTTTGGCGAACAGGATCGCACGTACATCCCGGCGGACCGCATACCAGATGCTCTTGAGAAGGCGATGGTTGCTATAGAAGATGAGCGTTTCTACGAGCGAGGGTGCCTGGATGTGCGCGCCATTGCACGTGTGGTCTTACGGTTCGGCCGCGCAGGAGGAGGTTCCACACTCACACGCCAGCTTGCCCGCAATGCACTGGATCTCACACAGGAGAACATCTACAACCGCAAGATCAAGGAACTGATGCTTGGGTGCCAGATGGAGCACAGATTCAGCAAAAGTGATCTCCTGGAGCTCTACCTCAACTGGATTCCCTTCGGGCGCAATGCCTACGGTGTCGAGCAGGCGAGCCAGACGTACTTCGGTGTTCCGGTCGAGGGTCTCACACTTGCGCAGTCTGCTGTGCTCGCCTCACTCCCGCAGCGTCCTTCGTACTACAGCCCCTATGGCGAGCATCTCTACACACGTGTCAGTGAAGAAGCACAAGAAGACATTCGGGCGGAACGCATTACCCGTGCCAATCAGCTCCGCGAGGAAGATGTGACCATTGGCCTCCTTGGGGCAACGGTGGGTACAGGCTCCACTGTTCTCTCTGTCGGCGGTCGTACGGATCAGGTTCTGCGGAACATGCAAGATCAGGGACTCATTACGGAGCAGGAGCGTCTCACTGCCCTTGCGGAACTGGAACACATGACATTCAAACCTTCCCGCGAGAACATCCGTGCGCCGCATTTTGTGCTTTGGGTGCGGGATCAGGTGGAGAAGCTTTTCGCGGGAACCACGGAGGAGGGTCTTCTTGAGCGAGGGGGTCTGCGCATAGAGACGACACTCAACTGGGAGATGCAGAAGATCGCAGAAGAATCGGTCGCGTTCTACAGGGAGGATATTCTCAATCGTTTCGGTGCGCAGAATATTGCGCTTCTCTCCATCGATCTCGATACACGGGAAGTGCTCGCATACGTTGGGAATATGGATTACACCGATACGGAACACGGAGGGAAAATCGATATGGTACAGTCCCCCCGCCAGCCGGGTTCCAGCTTCAAGCCGTTCGTGTATGCCGCGGCGTTTCAGCATGGGTACACCCCGGCGACGGTGCTCTATGACGTTCCGACGAGGATCGGGGAAGATGAGCCGCGGAACTTCGATGGGGGTTTCATGGGACCGCTCACCATCCGCAATGCCCTTGGGGCTTCCCGTAACATTCCGGCGGCAAAAGCTTTCTTCCTCGCGGGAGGGGAAGATTCCATTCTTGCGCTTGTCACGAATCTCGGTGCCCCCACTCCGCACCGGAAGCGTCAGGAAATTGCCGACCAGCGTCCCGAAGGGTTTGAGTACGGCTGGCCGCTCGCCCTCGGGGCCGCAGAGACACCGCTCATTGAAATGGTGCAGGCATACTCCACCATTGGAGGTGGGGGAGTGTACGTACCCATTGTGTCCATACACCGCATTCTGGATAAGCACGGCAACCTCCTCTATGAGTCTCCCGTGGAACGGAAGGAAGTTCTCGATTCGCGCATTGCCTACCAGATTACTTCCATCCTCAGTGATGAGCAGGCCCGGCCGGGGGAATTCTGGCGGACACAGCTCACCATACCGGGGTTTCAGACCGCTGCGAAAACCGGTACGAGCAGTAAGTGCGTCGAGCGGGACGAGGAAAACGACAAGTGCAAGCTGCTCAAGCCGGATAACGCGTGGGTCATCGGGTACACGCCGAATCTCCTCACCGGAGTGTGGGCGGGTAATGCAGATGGTTCTGCGCTTTACGAGAAGGGTGACGGCCTCAACACAGGGAGTCCCCTCTGGCGGAACTACATGAGCCGGGCGCAGCGTCTCGTCGAGTCTCCCAAGGAGGCATTTGCCGTCCCTGATGGCATTGTCCGGACACAGATTTCCATGCTTTCCGGTCAGCTTCCCGCGGAGTGTACGCCGGTCCATATGCGACGTTCCGATGTCTTTCTGCGGGAGTCCGCTCCCACACAGACAGATCCCGCCTGCAAGCAGCTCGTGATCGATAAGGTCACGCGGCTGCTCGCTTCTGACAGTTGCCCCAAGGAGGCGCAGGAGAGCGGGAGTTTCCTCATTGCAACCAGTCTGTTGCCGCAGCGCTGGCCCGATTGGGAGAGAGGTGTGCAGGATTGGGTGAAGAAGCAGATGGAATTGTGGTACGCCACGCCGAACCACTCCGGAGCGATCATCCCTCTGCCCGTTGCTCCAACAGAGGAGTGCGACATCTCCCTCACGCCCGGGCGCCTGCAGAAGCCGGAGCTGAGCATCATCGCTCCTTCCGCGGGGGAAACTGTTGCATATCCTTCTTTCAAGCCGCAGGTGAAGTACGAGGTGGGCTCCTCTATCCGTGAGGTTGTCTACCAGGTGGATGACAAACGGCTGAGGGTGGAGACGGCGGAGCCGTTCCTTAAGGCTGCGGTGCGCGTGCCGCGGACCGTGAAGGAACCCGGTGTGCACACGCTGCGCATTACTCTCACAGATGAGTACTTCAATGAGGTGAGCGATTCCGTGCAGTTCCGCTTCGGTGACGGCCGGTCCGCCGGGCGCTTTCCCACTCCGCGCAGCGGCACCGGTACCTCGCAGGGAGTGAACGTTACAGCACCTGTGCTCCTCTCTCCTCCCAAGTCGCTTACACTTGTGCAGTTTGGCGAAATCGTAGACCTGCGGGTGCAGACGCCTTCTGTGGAGGAGCTTGATCCTCCTAATCTCAGGCTTGCAGTGGTTAATGCGGAGGGGGCCAACGAAGAGGAGCTCCTTGATATCGACGAGGGCGTGGGGACGTTCTCCCGCCCCTGGAAAGCGCGGAGTACGGGTTTCTTCACCATCCGGCTCTTCTCCCAGGCAAGGGACGGAACGGTGAAAGAATGGGATAGTGTGGGGCCGTTTGAAGTACGTTGAATCGTGAAGGGCAAACCTTCGGCCGTCGCCAAGGCTATGGCCGACAGGTCGGTTTCCCCCTCACGCCTGCGTGCCGTAACGCCGATTTCCATTCCATGAAAGTCACTTCGGCGTGCAGGCACGGACACCCCTTTCCCTCAGAGGTTGCGCTCCAGGCGGGCCCTTCGGCAAGCTCAGGGTAAACTCCCGCCTTCGCGCGTTTGTTTCATTCGCAGAAGCACAGGACAAGTTGAGCGTATGAGCTTTCATCCAAGGGCTGCAGCCACATCATCTGCAATGTCTGCATTGGTGTGCACCTCCGAAACATCGTCGTCTTCCTCCACGATCTCTATAAAATCCATCAGTTTCTTCGCAGTTGCTGTATCTGCGACAGGGAATTCCTGCTTCGCTACGTACTTTAAGCCTGCCTCCTGAATCTCACATCCGTTCTCCTTGAGCACGTCCCGTGCCTTGTTCCATCTGGCTGCGCTTGTCGTCACCGAGATGATGTCTCCTGTTTTCTCTATGTCCTCTGCCCCGGCATCTATAAGTGCCAGCTCGGCAGCTTCCGAGAGGTTTCCTCTTGCGATCACCACGCCTTTCCGGTCGAACATGAACATCACTGCACCGCTCTCTGCCCATTTCCCTCCGTTCTTCTCGATGGCAGACTTCACATTGCTCAGTGTGCGTTTTTTATTGTCTGTGAAGCACTCGATAATGCATGCAGCGCCACCTGGTGCGTAGGCTTCGTACACTACTTCCTCTGTTGCTTCCCCCTTGAGTTCTCCCGATCCTTTCTTTATTGCGCGGTCGATATTGAGGTTCGGCACATTGTCCGCTTTCGCATTCTCTATGGCGGTTGCGAGCCGGGGATTCATGCTTGGGTCTCCGCCTCTTCCTTCTCTTGTAGCAATTTCAATCAGCTTGGCATGGCGCGTGAAGATTTTGCCGCGCTTTGCATCGGCAGCTCCTTTCTTATGCTTAATGCTGTGCCATTTAGAATGACCTGACATACTTAACTTGGGAAATAAGGAGTAATTGTTGCTTTTGCCCTGAGCGAGGAGCCCTCTGATGGCATGTGGTGCAGGCTTTGCGGCGAGTCGAAGGGTGCCATTTGCTGTGAACGGACATAGAGAAAAAGAAACGAAGAACAAAGCTACGTAGGCTTTCTGAGGAACCCTACGATGCAATTTTCATTTTCCATCGCTCTCTACTATAGATTATTTTCTGTAGGCCAGCATGCACATAAAGCGTGCCCGCTCTACGGCAGTCTTCAGCATTTTCTGGTGCTTGAGGCACACCCCGGTGTAGTAACGCTGGCGGATATTCCCGAAGTAATCGATGAAAGGCTTCATCATGGGATAATCCTTCCAGTCGATGTACTGGGCATCCTTCTCACAGAAGGGGCAATGCTTGAGGCGGGGATCGGAACGGCGCTGTTGCTTTTGATGGATCATAGGGGCGGTTAGAGAGTGATCTCGTCATCCGAGATGATCTTTTCCAATTCTTGGGTGAGCTTCTCTTCCTCGATGGGTGTGATCTTCTCCACTATTTCTTTCTTCTGCTCTGTGACGCGTTTTGCCTGCCTCTTCGCCTTATCCGCTACTCTCTTCTGCAGGGTTTCCTCTTTCTCGCGCCTCTTCTTCTCTGCATCTGTTTCACGAGTCTTGAGCCATCTCTCGTACTCCTCAGAAAACTTCACGACCTGGTACCCTTTCGGCGGTTTCACAATGAGGTGGCGCAGGACGTTGGGAATGATGCGCAGCGCCTCATCCACTTCCTTGAGCTTGCCCGGGTCCATATCGTAGTAGTAGACGGCATAACTTCCTTCACTGTGCCCCCCGATGTTGTAGGCGAGACCACGCTTGCCCCAGGTGTCCCTCTCCATGAGCTTCGCATCGGCTTCCTTCAGTAGTTCCTCTATCTCTTTCAAAACCTGCTGTTCCTCTTTCTGGCTGATGCTCGAAGGATAGAGGACAGTGATTTCGTACACGCGTGTATCTTCCGATGATGGCGTGAGCAATGGCATAGTTGATTCGTGGGTGAACCCCGTACCACTCACCCGCCGAGGCGGGCTCGGGTACGAGGGAATCAGGGCTGCGACTGTACTTTAGGCTCCTATGCAGCGTCAAGAGGATTGAATACGAATTATGGGCTGAACGGATTTCATAGGTGGGGAGCTTGCAGTTCCCTGAAAGGTGAATTTGATAGTTGACAAAACAACAATATAATTTTATACATTAAAACCAATTCTCTTCTCAACATGACAGTGCAGCAGTGCGAACGCATCTGGACCATCCATGACGAGGCTGCATGGAAGCACTTTGAACAGAACGGAGTTATGAAGGGAGATGGGCGTCGTGTCATCCATGATTATCGTCCGGCATACTACTGGATCATGGAGCAGATGCGGCAACGCATCCCCGGCTACGGAGGCGGGTATCCTGTTTGGGCATGGCCACGCTGGAAGCGCAGGTCCCCCAAGCCTGATCCCCACGAGTGCACGAGGTATCCATCCGGGGCACAGGGAGTTGTTGTGGAGTGCGAGGTTCCCTGTGATTCCATTCTCAAAAGCGATCATGAGCTTTGGCATATTATCCTTTCCGGCCAGTATCTGGGTGCCTCTGAGGAGGAGGAGATGGAATGGGAGCAGCGTGAACTCTCGGGAAATGTTGCCCATGATGTGCTCGAGCAGGAACGACGCAGGAGCTGGGAGAAAATATTTCATCTCACCAATGATCGTGGGGATCCAAAGTGGCTTGGCAGTGCAGACTCATGTGCGGTCCAGGCTGTCATTGAGCAAATACTGCTTGATCAGGTACGGAAGGTGGAGTGGTTCACTGCACGGTGAAGTTGTGGCCGCATCCATCATGGTGTAGCCGATTGTTGTAAGACGAAGACAAATGGAGCCGCCCGCGGGAATTGAACCCGCGACCCCCTCCTTACCATGGAGGTGCTCTACCCCTGAGCTAGGGCGGCGTTATCCTGTGGGATGGTGGAATGAACAGATTCTCAACCGAGCAGTGCTCTTTATCACGCCCCGCT
>DATDVK010000108.1:0-5855 GCA_035290085.1 Candidatus Peribacteraceae bacterium | reverse complement strand
ACTCCAGAGTCTCTCCCCGCCACTCCTGCCGCAGCACCCATGCTCTCGCTGAGTGCAGAAACCGGGCACATGGCGGAAGCTGCCATCGGCGGTATCGAGAACAACATCACAACACTCGGCCCCGTTGCCATAGGCATCGGCATTGGCATCTTCCTCTTCAAGAGAGGCATCGAAGCCATTCTCTTCCAGAAGAACCCCTTAAGACCTCTCTTCAAAAGCAAGTAACTTACCAGCTCCCGCGTGCGCCCCCTCCCCCAAAAGAGCCGCCGCTGAACCCGCCGCCGGAGTTTCCGCCTGAGTGTCCGCCGAAGGATCCGCCCCCCGGACCGCCCCATCTCGTCCTCCTGTGCTTCTTCCGCCGATGTACCCAGCGGGCGAAGCGCTCATCGAAGTGGTAGAGACGTGAGACAACGAAATCAAAAACGAACCCTGCGATCACGAGGAGAGGGATGCTCCACCACCATCCGCTGGCTCCCGTAAGGTAAATGCCGAGGAACAATCCTACCACTCCACCCGCCCACCAGGAACGGGAGGGTGCGAGCGCAATGAGCATTCCCTCGACAATCGCAGAGAGAAACGCGAGACCAAAAAAGCTGAAGAAAAGCACAACTGACAGCGGAAAACCTGAGGAAGATCCGGCATACCGGTCCGGCGTGTACTCCCCCCCAATGTGCTTCTGGAGGGCAAGAACACCCGCCTCTATGCCCGCTGCAAATTCCCCATCCCGGAAACGTGGGGTCACCTCGCGGTCAAAAATACCCTTCGCCACGATATCGGGCACCGCGCCCTCCAGACCGTAACCGGTTGCCAAAAACATTTCCCGGTCAGCGTACGCGATGAGCAGGATAATTCCGTTGTCGTTCTCTTTCGTTCCCACTCCCCACAGGCGGCCGATTTCTACCGCCGTCTCCATGAGCGGTTCGCCCTCTGTGGTCTCCACTATTACCACTGCTATTTCATTCGTTGTTTCTGCCTGGTACGCGGAGAGCAAAGACTCCAGACGCTGTTCCTCCTCCGGGGAAAGAATACCCGCTGCGTCTGTCACGAATCCGTCATTCGGTGGAATCTCAAATGCAACCGCCTGCAGAGGCAGAAGAGCTACTGCCAGGAAGAGCAGAACATACATTGGACGATGGAATGCAATGCGCATGGTGATTAGAAGTCGACAGCCGGGGCAGCTTCGGCACTTTCATCGGCCTCGAAGAAACCGCGAGGTTCAAACCCGAGCATGCCTGCAATGAGCACCGTCGGGAATTGGCGGATACTCACAGTGTACTGCTGCACTGCTTGATTGTAGTCCTTCCTTGCAACGGCAATGCGATTCTCCGTTCCTTCCAGCTGCGCCATGAGGTCCTGGAAACCCTGCGTCGCGCGCAACTGCGGGTATGCCTCCACCGTCACGAGGAGACGCGCAAGGGCGCTATCGAACCCCTGGAACGCCTCCAGTTTCTCGCCCTGAGTCGTCGCCCCTGTTGCACGTGCACGGGCATTGGTGACTTCTGTGAGAGTACTCTGTTCAAAATCCGCCTCCCCTTTTACCGTAGACACCAGGTTCGGTACGAGGTCGAAGCGCCGCTGGTACTGCGTTTCCACTACAGACCACGCTGTTTCCACAACCGTTTCCTGCCCTACGAGCGTGTTGTACGTGACTGTAATCCAACCAGCGAAGAAGAGGACGACAATGCCGATGATGAGGAGAAAATGCTTTTTGTTGAGAGATGCCATAGTGGTTCCCAGTATAGTCTCTTGCCATCGGCATGCCAGGTATCTTTCGCCGTATGTAGTTGAGGTATACTCCATTGCACTATGGAACGCGATGCGCGCATCTACATAGCAGGCCACAGCGGGATGGTTGGTTCCGCGCTCCTCCGGCTCCTCGAGAGCGAAGGGTACCGCTCGCTCATCACTTGCGATCACTCCGCACTCGATCTTACAGACGCGCAGGAGACACAGGCGTTCTTCCTGGAAACTAAGCCACAGTACGTCTTCTTCGCGGCAGGAAAAGTGGGAGGCATACTGGCAAATACGCTCCAGCCTACGGAATTCCTCACAGAGAACATTGCCATGCAGAATAATGTCCTCCTCTCTGCCAGAGATGCAGGAGTGCAGAAACTCCTCTTCTTCGGGAGCGCCTGTATCTACCCCCGACAAGCGCAGCAACCTATCGCAGAAGAGGCCCTGCTCTCCGACACCCTGGAATCTTCCAACCAGGCGTACGCCATAGCGAAAATTGCCGGCATCGTACTGTGCCAGGCCCTCAGGAAACAGTACGGGTGCAATTTCATCAGTGTGATGCCCACGAACATGTACGGGCCCAACGATAATTTCGACCTGCGGACATCGCATGTCATCCCGGCACTCCTGCGAAAAATACATGAGGCGAAAGTCTCAAACACGCCCTCCGTCGATATCTGGGGCAACGGTTTTGCGACGAGAGACTTCCTCTACGTCGAAGACTGCGCCAGCGCCTGCCTCCATCTCATGCACTGCTACAACAGCTCTGAAATCATCAATATCGGCACAGGGCAGGAAGTAAGTATTCGGGCCCTCGCTGAGGCCATTTGTACCGTCGTTGGCTACAGAGGCAGATTGGAATTCGATGACAGTAAGTTCGAAGGAGTGAGCCGCCGCTATCTGGATGTCCGCAAAATTCACACGCTGGGCTGGCAGCACACCTATACCCTCAGGAAAGGGCTCGAAAAGACATACGAATGGTACAGGGAACACATCCTCTCTCACTGCAACGAAACAGTCACGCTGCTGCAGTCCTGAAGACTGTCATTCGTGTTCATGATGATCCTCCGGAACCACAGCATCTCCGGTGAGGCACTTGGCACTCAGCGTGGAATACGTGTTTACTGTCAGTCATGCAGCAAGCACGTGCAACATCTGCAACTGTCATTATTCCTGCCCGAAACGAAGAAGGGCATATTGAGCGCATCTTCCAGGAGATGCCTCACTTCAGTGAACAGATGGAACTCATCTTCGTGGAGGGGAATTCGACGGACAATACCTGGAAAGAACTGCAGCAATGCGCGAGATTACATGCAGAGAAATGGCCAAATGTCACCCTCCTGCAACAGAAGGGACATGGGAAAGCAGATGCTGTGTGGGAGGGGATAGCACATGCCACGGGGGACATCATTTTCATTCTCGATGCAGATCTCACTGTTCCTCCTGCCTCACTCCCGAAATTCTATACGCCCTTCACCGATGGTTCTGCCACATTCACATTCGGATCACGTCTTGTGTATCCCATGGAAAAAGGGGCAATGCGGTTCTGGAACTTGATTGCCAACAAAATTTTCGCCTTCCTTTGGTGCCCTTTCTTCCACCGGAAAATCACTGACTCCCTCTGCGGAACGAAAGTGTTCCTGCGAAAAGACTATGAGCGCACACGCAAGGAACACCCCCGCATCTTCGCAGCAGATCCGTTCGGGGACTTCGCGCTCTTTTTCATTGCTCCATCCTGCCATTGCTCCGTGAAGGAAATACCTATCCACTACAGAGCTCGGCAGTATGGGGTGACGAACATCGCCCGTTGGAAAGGCGGCGTGCAGCTGCTGTGGGTCTACTTCCTCTGTCTCCTTGCCCTCCTCAAAGCAGAAAAATGCTCAAACAAGCAACCTACGCCATAGGCCATCTCGTCACACGCATTGCCCTCCTGAAACCATTTCGCCATTGCAGAGTCATGCAACAGACATACGCACTGCTCTACGGCTGTGTGAAGTACTTCTTCGAACAACGCGAACATCATTTCTTTTGCTCCCACATCTGTGGAGGAATGACCATCTTAGATGTCGGCGCACACACAGGCTACTACAGCTGCCTTTTCTCTTCACTTGTTGGCACACATGGCCGCGTCTACAGTTTCGAACCTGATCCCTGGTCATTTGAAGTACTGAGAAACCACACACGCCATCGGGAGAACATCCAACAAATACCCTCGGCGGTCGGGGACACTGTGCAACAATCTCGCTTCTTCCCCAACACTCGGAACAGGGCAAACAGTAGCCTCTTCCCAGGGCCATTTTCTGAGGACCAGATAGAGGTAGAAATGACGACTATTGATTCCTTTTGCAACAAGCAACATCTCTCCAGAATTGATGCTCTCAAAATTGATGTTGAAGGGGCAGAAACAACCGTGCTCCGAGGGGCAGAAAATCTTCTTACATCGCATCCACCTGCCTGGATAGCCATCGAGCTCAACCCGCAAGAAATGTTGAAAGGGGGACACAACGCAGCCGATCTCTGTACATTCCTGCACAACTTCGGATATGGGCTCCACAGTCTTTCATCCCTCGGCAAGCCCGTTCCCATTGGGGACCTTCCTGCTTTCATACGGGAATGCACACAGGAATATGCAAACATGATTGCCATCCGGAAACACCCACCTGCACGCAAGAATGCTACACTACACTCCACCTGTGAGAGCCACGTCCCTGCGCACAAATGAGCAGATTCTTCTATGGGCATTCCTTGCCCTCCATTTTGTGCTGCTCTTCATGCGATGCATGTCCTCCTTCGCGAATGGATGCGCACTAATCCCTGCCAGTCTGCTGACATGTCCAACCACCCACTGAGCTACAGACGGATCGACTACTTGCTCCTCACTCTCGTCATTGTGCTAAAAGCTCATCTCCTCCTCTCACGGTGGGGTATCCCACAGGGATTTGACATAGAACATTTCCTTACGGTTATCGATACTATCCGGATGTCAGATTCCTATCCTGGGGTCCGTGATTGCTATGCCTGCTACACCCCGCCATTCAGCTTCTTGCTTGCCATGGCAATGCAGAAAGTCACAGGGAACATCATTACGGCAGTGCAGGTGCTCTCCACACTCTCCATGATTGGCGTGATACTTGCACTCCGCCAAACACTGAAACATATCGGGCTCCTGCATACACTGCCTGGAATTGTGTTTCTCTACGTGGGAGCAGGCATCCCTCTCTACGTGTTTCTCTCCCTTGAAATCACCTATGAAACTGTCACGTTCCTCTGGGCTGCACTCACCCTGCTCCTCAGCATAGAACTCCTCTGGGGACCTGTGCAAAAAAGACGTGCCTTGCTCTTGGCAAGCGGGTTAACACTGGTACTCGCACTCGGCATGTTCACACGCTACTCAGGTGTCATCAACTTCTGCATCCCGTTCATCGTCCTGCTTACCCGGACCAGGCCACAGAGATCATACCGACTCTATGCTCTCGTGCTCCTCTCCTGCATCGTTGCAGCTCTCGTAGCAGCCCCCCTCTACTATCAACGAAACATGAAGCCCGAAGGAAAGCTATTCTTTTCCGGTATGGATTTTTCCGGCGGGGAAGAGGTGATGCAACGCATGTACAAGCTACGTGAGGAACGCGATGACCATCCCGTGTTGTTCATTCTCCACATCCTGCGACTACCGAACCTTGATTTCTCATGGCCTCAGTATGACTCGTTCTTCCATGTTTCTTGGTACCAGACGTGGAAACATCCTGGACAACCCCGCGTCAAAACAACTTCTCCACCCCTGGTACAGGCGTTGAGCTATGTCTATATATTTCTCTTCTTTGTCCCACTGGGCATAGGCACCATCCTCTTCCTGTATCACTTCAACAAACGACAGACCCCTGTACTTGATTTCGGGATGATACTGTTCATCATTGCCATCCTCTTCTGCGCAGCACAAGTCTACTTCGCATTCCGGTATCCTGCGTGGCAGTGGGCAGTGATGAAAGCAAAATACATCTCACCAGCAATTCTTTGGGTTCCCTTTACCCTCGCATACTGCCTACACCTCCTGGACGATCAACTGCAGCACAGCAGGTGGCGAAGCATCTTCGTTGCTTGCTGCAGTGTATTCGTAGCTGCCT
>DATDVK010000107.1:0-5792 GCA_035290085.1 Candidatus Peribacteraceae bacterium | reverse complement strand
GGGGGTTTCATTGCGGTGAAAGACGGCGTGCGCCTCATAGAGTACAACGCACGATTTGGGGATCCGGAAGCCCTGAACATCCTTCCCCTCCTCTCCTCAGACTTCGTGGATATCTGCCAGGCAATGCTTTCCCGTGAACTCACGGAAGATCTCGTTACCTTCGATCACAAAGCCACTGTCTGTAAGTACATCACTCCTAAGGGGTACCCCGAGAACAAGGATCAACGGGACCAGCCAGTGAAGTTCCCGAACATTCCAGAGAATGCCCGGCTCTTCTTCGGAGACATCTCAGAAGCGGAAAACGGATCACTGCAGCTTGGCGGCTCCCGGACAGCAGGGATCGTCGGCATTGGGAACAGCATTGTGGAAGCGGAGAAGATCGCACAAAACCTCTGCGAACAGGTGGAAGGGCCTGTGAGATTCCGCTCAGATATCGGGACGGAAGAACTGTTGTCACAACGTATTACAACGCTATCACGCATCCGTTCAGCCCACTGACAAATGAGTATAAAACGCGATTTCACGAACTTCCTCATCCCCTTCGTCTACTTCATTGCAGGAACAACGGGCCTCGCAAGTGTCGCCTCCACTTTCTTCTACAAGGAAAACCTCAATCTCACCATCCAGCAGGTCCAGATTCTCGGTTCCATCTCCATCATCCCCTGGAGCATTAAACCCCTGTATGGACTGCTCTCAGACAGACAACCTATCTTCAAGCTGCGCAGGAAGCCCTACCTCTTCCTCTCAGGCCTCTTCGGATGCGGCGGGTACCTCCTGCTCGCTCTTTGGGTACAGAGCTTCTGGGGAGCGATGCTTGCACTCATTCTCTCCGGATTGGGATTCGCGCTTGCCGATGTCATCGTAGACGGTATCGTTGCCGAACGCAGCCGCAGCCAGCAGACGGCAGGGAAACTTCAGAGCATCTGCCGGGGGGCCATCATGACGGGAGCACTCCTCGTCGCGTATGCCTCCGGGCTGCTCGTTGAAATGATTGGCATACGCAACGTGTACCTCGCCACAGCCATCCTGCCGCTCTTCACCAGCCTGTTTGCCATCCTCATCACCGAACCGCCAGACACTGTGAAGAAATTCTCTCTCAGGGAAACCTGGCAGAACATGAAACTTGGTCTCACCCCAGCCATCCTGTGGTCATCGGTATTCCTCTTCATCTGGCGGGCAACACCGAACAGCGGCGGAAGCCTCAGCTACTTCATGATCGACGAATTGCAGTTCGATCCAGAATTCTTCGGGAGGCTCAGCCTCATTGGCAACACCATGGGCATCGTGGGTGTAGTGATCTTCCGGAAGTTCCTCATCAGCATCTCTCTCAGAAAACTCCTCTTCTGGATCATTATTGCAAGTGTCGTTCTCTCGCTTCCGAGCATCGGCCTCGTGTACAGGTGGTACGAGTACCTCGGCATGAGCCCGAAAATGTTCGCCATGGCAGATACTTTCATAACGGGGCCGCTCACGGAGATTGCCTTCCTCCCGCTCCTCGTCCTCGTTGCCCGCGTCTGCCCGAAGGGCATAGAAGCGACCATGTTCGCACTGCTCGCAAGCATCATGAATATCGGGCTTGCGGTGAGCGATCTTGGAGGCGCCTGGCTCGTCTCGATATTCGATGTCCACCAGGCAACCGAAACAATCGCTGCAAATTACACGCACATCGACAAAGTGCTCTGGATTGCCATCCTCTCCAGCTTTCTGCCCATGCCGCTCCTCCGGTTCCTCCCGGACATCCGCGCAGCAGAGGAAATTCTTCCGAGTGATACTTCACCCTCTGCAGAAGTACAGGAAGCACCCAGCATGCCGAGTAAGAAACGAGAGATTGTTTAGGGAAAGTCTGAAAAACAAGAAAGCATGTCATGGTGAACCTGTCGAATCCATGGCATGCGCCAAATTGTCGCAGTTCGCCCCTCGACAGGCTCGGGATGACATAGCTCACTGAACAATTTGGGATGTTTTTTCAGACCTTCCTTAGGATGCCGCAATCTTCTGTTCCTGTTCCTTCTGATGCAACGCTTGAATGATGTCCCCTATGTCTCCATCCAGCACACCGGGAAGATTGCTGAAGTTTTTCCCTAACCGGTGGTCGGTCACACGATCCTGCGGGTAGTTGTAGGTGCGAATCTTCTCACTGCGATCCCCGGATCCTATCTGGCCGCTGCGCAAATCCCCCCTCTCCTTCGAAAGACGCTCCTGCTCCGCAGCATACAGACGGGAACGAAGAATCCCCATTGCCTTGTGCTTGTTCTTGAGCTGGCTCTTCTCATCCTGGCAACTCACCACCACCCCCGTCGGCAGATGAGTAATGCGCACTGCGGAATCCGTTCTGTTGACAGACTGCCCACCCGGACCACTGCTGCGAAAGACATCGATACGCAGATCACCCTCCTTGATCTCGATATCGACCTCCTCAGCCTCCGGCAGAATAGCGACAGAAGCTGCGGAAGTGTGAATACGCCCCTTGCTCTCTGTCACCGGGATCCTCTGCACCCTATGAACACCCGACTCGAACTTCAATTTTCCATACGCTCCTGCACCATCAATTTTGCACACCGCCTCTTTGATGCCCCCGCTCTCTGCATCCGCCTTGCTGAGCAGCTCCGTCCGCCAGCCCTGTTGCTCCGCATACCGCAGATACATGCGCAGCAGTTCCGCAGCGAAGAGTGCCGCCTCTTCCCCTCCTGTCCCCGCCCGGACCTCCAGAATGACAGAGCGGCTGTCGTTCGGATCCCGCGGGATGAGGAATAATTCCATTTCCTTCGTCAGTTCCTGCAGACGAACTTTCGCACTCTTTGCTTCCTCTTCCGCAAGCGCCTTCAGTTCCGGATCTTCTCCGGCTTGCTGGACAAATGCAATGGATTCCTGGCAGGCATCGTACTCTTTCAGCATCTCAATCAACGGCCCAAGTTCTGCGATGCGCTTGCCGATACGGGCGATCTCCTTCGGATTAGAAAGAACCGTAAGATCCTGCATGGAATCCTGGAGGACCTGCATCTCCCCTGCCAGTGCACGCAATTTTTCAATCATGTAAACATGCTACATGAAAACACACCAGAGAACGCTAGAGTAATGCCAGATCAACCACGACAGCGTTGCACCTGGAAGATGCTACAACCTCCGCAACCATGTTTTCAAGATTGGTTTCTAACTCTTTCCCTTCCCCTTCAGGCACAAAATACTGCGATATCTGCGGGAAAAATACAGAACTCCTGCCCGTACCTTCCGCCCAACCCCACTGCACACTCTCGTCCGCTCGGGCGACAATACACGCCTGACCTGGCTGGAGTTCAGGTCTCTGCAGTCCTGCCTGCACAAACGCTGCCGGGCGATCCGTTGTGACCGTGATGTAGAGGGAATCCCTGCCCTCATACGCTTCACGCGCAAGATCCAGTGGAACCTGATCCCCAATCGGGTAATCCAAGATCACATAGTCCCCACGGAAGAGCTCACGGGGATCCACTCTGCGTGTCTCCAGGAAAACATGCGTACCCGTTCCGGTCACGATCAGCGGCGGGATAAGCACCAACACCATGATGAACACCTGGAGCGCCACGGCAATGAAGAGCGTGCGTTTCATGAGGCTGTGAAAGAAGAGAGAATCTTCCGCCGCTTCCTCTCAATGCCCACTGTCATGGCAATAAGAAGAATCCCTCCAAGAATAAATGCGATGGACCTATCGAGCAGGGCGAAGGACCACGAGAAGTACTGAATGATAATGATGATCGATGCCGCAACAATTCCTGCATTCACCAGTCTGCCATTCTGTACGAGGATGCCGATCCACACACCCCAGAGCGAGAGGACGAAGAGCACAAGAATATAGAGGAAGTACAGGAGCACATTCTGTTCAAAAACGTAGCCAATGAGCACCGTGTCTTGCCGCTGGATGAGCAGCACCGCAGAAAGGAGCAGAAGCACCAGCACGTAACTCCTCACTTCCATTCGTCCCATTCCTTTCACGCACGCAAGGAGAACAAGCACGAGAGAGGCGGCAGCGATGCACCACTGTTTCAGCGTTCCACCCATCGCAAATATTTCCTCCGGGATGCTCTCATCTGCGGTGGAAATGATGAACGGAACAACGACGAGCAGCACACCGAAATTCAGCAGTGCATCGTGAAGGAATGCGCAGTGCCTCTCTTTCCGGATGAGGAGGGAAAGAGATGCAAGGCTCAAACCAAGGAGCGGCAGTACGGGGAGAAGATTGTCGTGACTGCCAAGAAACTCCATCTGCCCTCCGAATCCCCATCCCCTGCCGCTATCAAGCCAGCCAAGCGCAAGAATGCCAAGCGGCACCACAAGATACCCGTGCACTTTCTGCTGGCGCGCAAGGCCCATGGCAAGAGCACCGACCATCCAGAGAAAAGGCCCCTGCCAGAATGTGAGGGAGTAGTGGAAGATCTGTGCCAGCAGCATGATATTTGCTCCAAAGAGAATATCCGTAAGCAGCCAGAGAGATTCTGAAGTCCTCATGAGCTTTCTCTGCTCCATCACGTATGCCCCCGCGACAACAACACCGTACCCAAGGAACAGAATGGCAATACGCTGAAAAGGTGTCATATCTGCCCAGTTGCTCCCGACGAACAGAATCACTCCCAACCCAATCAATACTGCCCCAACCGTGGCGAAGATCGTGACAGCCCGTGGCATACCATGCTGATCGAAGTGATCCGCATCTCCCAGGGCAGCCTTGAGTTTTGCAGCCTGCTCCTTGGTGAGGAGCTGCTTCTTCTGCCAATGCGCAAGAGCCTGTTCCACTGTCCAAGGCATGGCGGCATTGTATGCAATTGCAGGGGCAAATTCTAGCCCATATCCCGTCCGATTCATTAAGATAGCAACTCGAAGATGAAAGTAGTCGTTGCCATGTCCGGCGGAGTGGATTCCAGCGTCACAGCACACCTGCTGAGAGAGCAGGGACATGAGATTATCGGCATGATGATGAAGATGTGGAACGACCCCCTTGCGCCACCGGTGCGCACGTCGCCGAAGTCCTGTTGCTCCGTGGAACACATCGCACGTGCAAGAGTGGTTTCAGAAAAACTTGGTGTACCGTTCTACGTGGTAGATGTAGAGCGCGCATTCAAAGAGAAAGTCGTGGATCCGTTTCTGGAGGGACACGCAAGAGGAAAAACTCCCAACCCATGCGTGGAGTGCAACAAGCACATCAAGTTCGGCTCGTTCCTTGAGAAAGCAAAGGAACTCGGATGTGACAAGGTTGCATCAGGACACTACGCACGTATTGCAACGGAACAGGAGGCAGATGGCGGCCAGCGGTATCTGCTCCTGCAGGGAGTGGATACCAGCAGGGACCAGAGCTACTACCTCTACACACTCACACAGGAAAAACTGGCACGCATTCTCTTTCCTCTCGGTGCCATGGAGAAGAAGGAGGTATACAGACTGGCAACAGCCTTTGGCATTTCTATACCTTCACACTATCGCGAAACACAGGATGTCTGCTTCTATCCCGAGAAGAACAAAGAAGCATTTCTCAGGCGGTACCTCGGCGAAGTGAAACGAGGTGACATCCGCACGGAAGACGGGAAGAAAGTAGGCACACACAAAGGACTCCCCTTCTACACCATAGGACAGAGAAAGGGTCTGGGAATTGGGGGCTTACGCATCCCACTCCACGTCTCACGGGTGGAACCCCACACAAATACGCTCTTCGTTGCTGAGGATGGAAAAGATCACGGGAAATCAGTACAAATATCTTCCCTGTCTTGGATCTCAAGGAGCCCTAGAGAAAGCGAAGAAGTGAAATTATTTGCCAAGGTACATTCAAC
>DATDVK010000106.1:0-10667 GCA_035290085.1 Candidatus Peribacteraceae bacterium | reverse complement strand
CCCTCGTCCTATCCCGGGCGTCTCAGGGAGACGAGGGGCTACGGAGCACGAGAGGAGGGAGTATCTGGTTGGCTGGAATGGTCGTCTTTCATTTGCATCTTGGTATCAGAAGACACCTTGTTCTTTCCTGCAAGACTACAGTGTTGCCCGTGGAATTCCCTGCAAACTACAATAATCCCCTTTATGGCAATCTCCTTTCAGGACGCGAGGAAGGCACAGACAATTTTCGAGAAGGCGCAACGGATACTGTGCATGTGCCATCGCAACCCGGACGGTGATGCGGTGGGATCGTTGCTTGGAATGGGTATGCTCCTTGAGAAGATGTTTCCCGGGAAACCGGTCTTTTTCCTCTGCGAGGATCCTGCGCCGGATACGTTCAGTATTCTCCCCAATGTCCAGCGCATGCAGGGGCTGCCGGAGCTGAAAGGAGGAGATACCATCGTCTTTCTCGACTGTGCGGAGCCCAAGCAGACGGGACTCCATGAAACGCATCCCCAACTCTTCGATAAAACATACCTCACGATCAATATTGATCATCATCCTTCGAACACCCGGTTTGGGGATCTCAATTTCATTATCCCGGATGCAGCTTCCTCCTGTGAGATTGTCGTTGAGCTCGCCGATATTCTCGGTTGGGAAATGAACAGTGACATTGCCACATGCCTGCTCACAGGTGTGTACACCGACACGGGAGGGCTTCTCCACAGCAATACCACAGCCAAGGTCTACAGGACTGTTGCGAGACTCCTGCGTGCAGGTGCCCGCAGACAGGCCATAGTGGCTGCAGTGTTCCGCACAGCAAAATTAAGCACTCTGCGCTTGTGGGGCCGTGTTCTTGAGCATATTACCCTCACGAAGGAGGGGGGAGCGATCTCTGCGATCACCCAGGGCGATTTCCGGGCAACAGGAGCGGGATACAGCGAGCTGACCGGTGCCATTGATTACGTGAATGCCGTGCCTGGCATGCGCTTTTCACTCATTCTTTCCGAGAGGGACGGTATTGTGAAGGGGTCACTGCGCACGCTCCGTGATGATGTGGATGTGGCGAAAATGGCGAGCAAATTCAGCGGGGGGGGGCACCGTAAAGCGGCGGGGTTCTCTGTGCCCGGAACCCTGCAGCCTGAAGTGCGTTGGAGGGTGGTAGAACCATCCAAGTGAGCCGAGGCGGCCTCTTACTGGTCAAGTTTCTCTTCCTCCGGTTCTTCCTCTTTCCTCTTCTTGAGTATTGTGTTTTCCTTTGCCTTCTCTGCGATAGGAGTTGCTGTCTTCTTCTGTTCGCTCAGTATTCCAGCACTGCGTGCAGTAGGCGCCGGTGTGTTGTCTACGGGGTCTATTGCATCGAAAGGATCCTCCGGCAGGGGCTCGTCCTTCACGGGTGCTGATGGCGGGAGTGCTGTTTGGACAGAAAGCTTTGTTAGGACGGCAGGTTTTTCCTGCGTTTCTTTTGGCGGGGGGATTGCGGTGTCTTCTTCATCCATGGGGTCTATGGCATCGAACGGATCCTCCAGTACTTCCTCCTGCATATCTTTCTCTGCAGTCTGAAGATCCGGCGACCGGCTGGTGGCTGGAGAACCAGATGGTTGTTCCTTCTGCGTCCCCTTTCCTGCTACCTCGCTTCTGCTTGGCATCGTTTCTTTTCCTCCTTCCGTTCTTTCTGCTTTTGCATCCTGCTCTTCTTCCATCTGCTTCTGGATGAGTTCTGCCTCCTTGTCGGTGCCGATGCTGGCTCTCCTTGGCGTCTTTGTTTCCACTTTTGGGTTTCCCTCCGCTGTTTCCTGCGGGTGATGTCCAATGGCTGCGGCGAGTTTTTTCTTCTTCGCTTCCAGTATGAATTCCTCCTGTGCATTGAGCTTCTGCTCAGGCGGCTTGTCCTGTTTTGCATTCTTCTCGCTGGCCTGCTTGCTTTCTGATTCCTTCTTTTCTGCCCCCTTCCCCTTTTCCGCCGCCTGTTCTGCCTTTTCTGCTGCTTCTGTCGCGATTTCCTTCTTTGCAGCGAGCACTTCTTCCGGCTTCGTGGTGATGACTTCCGACTCTTCGGGGCTTGCAACGACCTGTATCGCTACGTGTTTGTTCCCGGCGAAGAAGAGACCCTGTCCCACCTCGGAGTTCAGGAGGAGATACTTCTCCCCGTCGGTGAGGTAGAAGAGCTTCTGCAGGTTGTCGACCGCCGTGGGGGATTGCTTGAGGAGTATCTGCAGCTGAGCGTTGGTGACGATGGGTTTTCCGTACGGTGAGTTTACGAAGTCTTCCACGTCCTGTGTGATGGTGGTGACGCCGAGGTAGTACTTTCTAGCGCGTTTGATGAGTCCGTACAGGAACCTTGCGGAGTCATCGTACTGCATGAGGTTCCATGCCTCGTCGATGACGAGGAACCGGCGTTTCATATCTGCGCGGATCCGGTTCCACAGGAAGTTGAGCACCACGTACATTGCCACAGGGCGCAGCGCATCCTCGAGATCCCGGATCTGGAAGACGACAAGCTGGTTTTCCAGTTCCACGTTCGTTTGCTTATCGAAGAGTCCCGCGTAGCTTCCTTCGGTGAACTTCATGAGAGTTTGTGCCATGTTCTCTCCGCCGTCCGTTGTCATAAGCACGTCGACGATCTCATGCATTGTCGGCGGTTCTTTCTCCGTGTAATCCTTTGAATCCAGTGTGATGTCCTTGAGCGCGTAGGTATCCAGAATCGCTTTGTCCAGTATGCCGTCCTCTGAGGGGGTCAGTGTTCCGAGCATGAGCTTGAAGAGCCCGTGGAGCGTAATGACAGCTGCCCGGAGCACTTCACCGGGTCTTGCTTCCTCTCCACGGACTGCCTTTGGGAGATCGAAGGGGTTAATGCTGTTGCTACTCTGCAGTGACACGGGGATGAACGTGCCGCCCACCGTTCCTGCGAGGTTCACATATTCGTTCTCCGGGTCGATGATGAATACTTCTGTTCCGAACATCATCGAACGGAGGATCTCCAGTTTCACTGTGAAAGATTTACCTGCGCCCGATGTGGCGAATACCGTCGCATTGGCGTTGGCGAGGTCGAACCGGTCGAAAATCACCAAGCTGTCATTGTGACGGTTGATGCCGTACATAATTCCGTGGTCATCCGTGAGGTCGGAGCTCGTGAACGGGAAACTCGTCGCGAGCGGACTCGTATTCATGTTGCGGGTGATCTCAATCTCATCCTGGCAGAAGGGGAGTGTGCTGATCCATGCGTGTTCCATCTGGAACATTGCGGGTTTCGTCATCACGAGCTTCCCGCCGAGCAGAGATTCCAGATCTGCTTCCAATTTCTTGAGCGTTTCTTCATCCTCGCTGTAGACGGTGATATACATGCCAAACTGGTACAGTTTCTCCTGGCCGCGTGCGAGAAGATCCCGCAGTTCTTCCGCGTCCTGGAGCGCGGCTTCCAGGCCAGGATCACGCACAATGCCACGTTGTTCCAACATACGAATGGACGACCGCATTTCTGCTACCTTCTTCCGCAGCATTTTCATGATTGCTTTGTTGCTGATGGGGTAGATGAAATGGGCGATGTCCATCTCTGCGTCGTAGTTGATGGTCGGGGAAAGCCAGTTCGGGAAAATATAGCTCGGCCAGTTGTACACGAAGTACGTCCGTGCGTGGAGATTGTTGAGTATGACTTCATTACGCCGAACCTCCATGCCCGCTGGCGCAATGAGATCCAGCGTTTTCTGAATTCCTTCTTCGTAGTGCTTGAGCGCGAGGAGTTCTTCTGCTGAGAGGGTACTTTTGCTCATGTGGCTCCGGGCCGAGACTGCCGCGTTCTGCGGAGCACTCTTCAGTCCCAGGAGCTCGTCTAGCGCGGCCATGAGAGAATTTTTGCGCTTCTGCTTCTTGGATTTCTTCTCCAGCTCTTTCTTGACGTTTTGTATGGGTGTAGTTTCAGCCATGGGAGAGGGAATGCACGGACAGTAAAATCTTTCTATTGTACCAGAAATAGAGTTTTGGGGCAATCTGTGGATGTACTCTGCCTACTTCTTTTGGATGAACTCGGATCCGAAGATATCGTCGGTCTCGCCGCTTTTTGATTTGCTGCGGCGGAATGGTTTCCCTTGGTCGAGAATCCCTAAGTCTTCTATACCTGGCACATCCAGTACCCGGAGGCCTGCAATGAGCACTTCGCGGTTGTTTCCGATTGCTGTCAACCTCTCCTCCGCTATTTCCAGCAGCTCGTCAAAGCGGTCCAGGACATCTTTCGCCTGGTCTAGTTTCGCTTCCGTCTGGGCAAGCTGAGCCTGGGCTTCGGTAATTTGTTCCTGTACGGTGGCTGCGCGGCCGTAGTCTCCATTCCTGAGGATTTCCCGGAGGGAAGATTCCAGTTCCCGCGCAGTGGATCGTTCTTCTTTTACCTGTGTGCTGAAGGAGTCAGTTTGCTGTTCTAATTCCTTCTGCTTCCGCACAGAGATATTCCCAATTCCCTGGAGGGTTTCTATGTACGTGTCCAGTGCTTCTCCCCGGTTGCCGGACCTATTCAGCATGTCGGCGATATTTACTTGGAGCACTGTTCCGAGTTCCTGCAGGAGGGCGAAAGTTTCGCTCGTTGCGGGGAGCGATTGGCCTGTGAGTAGTCGTTGCTGTGCCTGGATGCCGATCATAGCGGCCTGGACGGAGATAAATGCCCCCTGTGCGAGGTAGCTGCTTGTAAAAATACCCATAGTGGGACTGGGACGAGTGGCATGCGGGAGTTTCTGTACTCTATTTGCGAGGACGTATGAGGAAGCAACCCCCAACTGGGGACTGAACACTCTGAGCGGTCCCTCTGCTGTTTCTGCATTTTTTGCTTCGCTACTGCAGGCAGAGAGGAACAAACCAACGAATAGTGCGGATGCAGCGATCCTTTTCATCGGATTATTGTACCGTTTTTTCATCTGTATAACAATAGAGTTCAATATTTGGGACTATTGAGCACAAAAGTTGTCTGAGATTGGGGTGGACAAACGTGCACACATTTTGTGTTCAAACAATGAGTAGAATATGTGAGCAAGATCAAATTTTGTTTTCAAGTGGCATGAGTTAGTTTCAGTGCTACATTTGGCCTTGTTCTTTGAGTATTTCTTTTGTTCAGCATGCGATTTTTCACGGATGTATGAGGTGGTGACAGATGCGGCTATCCAAGCGTTGAGCCATTCATTCGGACTCACGAATGCGCTGCTCGATTGGCATCGGCCGCAGGATCATGCACACGGAGATATCTCCACTGCTGCAGCATTGCGTCTGGGCAGGCAGGTGGGGAAGAGCCCTCAGGAGATGGCACAGGTGCTCTGCGATGCGCTTTCGAAGCTTCCGGATGTTCAGCGGGCGGAAGTCGCCGGTCCTGGGTATGTGAATGTCTGGCTCACACCCACAGCACTCCTCCGTGAGCTCTCCCGGGCCCGGGAGGCGTGCACGGCGATGGTGAAAAGGAAGGAACCGCCAGTCGTCATCGATTACTCGGCTCCAAACATCGCGAAGCCCCTGGGGATTCATCATATTCTGTCCACGGTGATCGGGCAGTCTCTCGCCAATTTGTATCGCCATCAGGGATATGAGGTTATTGGCATCAATCATTTAGGAGATTGGGGAACGCAATTTGGGAAACTGGCGGTCGCGGTCCAGAAATGGGGAGAGAAACCTCTGGCTGAGTGCTCGCTGGACGATCTACTTGCACTGTATGTTCGTTTTCATGATGAGGTGGGGAGCGATACGTCTCTGGAAGATCAGGCGCGGGAGGCATTTAAGAAGATTGAGGGAGGGGATACGAAACTTCGGGCTTTCTGGAAAGAGGTTGTTCATATTACGGTGGAAGCGCTCGAGAGACTCTACGAGCGACTCCACGTCTCGTTCGACTACACGCACGGCGAGAGTTTCTATGAAGACAAAATGCAGCCAATTATTGAGGAAGGGAAAAAGAAGCGTGTTTTTGCCGAGGGGGAAGAGGGTGCACTCGTCGTCCGGTTCCCTGAGGAGTCACAACTCTCTCCGGCTATCGTACTTAAGGCTGATGATGCGACGATCTACCTCACGCGCGATCTGGCTACGGCGCGCTATCGCATCGATACGTTCCACCCCCAAAAAATACTCTACGTCGTTGATGTCGCACAGCAGTACTACTTTAAGCAGCTCTTTGCCACGCTCAGACAATTGGGTTGGGATCTTCCGGAGCTGGAGCACATTGTTTTTGGGAGAATGAGCTTTAAAGACAAAAAGATGAGCACCCGCAAAGGGAATATTCTCCGACTCGAGCATGTGCTGGATGAGGCGGTGGTTCGGGCTAAAGAGGTGATTGCTGAGCACGAGGGGCATATACAGACTGACGATGCAGACACGCTTGCAGAAATGATGGGTGTCGGCTCGGTGGTCTATGGAGTGCTGAGCCAGAATCGCAAGATGGATATGGTGTTTGACTGGGGCAAGATGCTCAGTTTCGAGGGCAACAGTGCGCCGTACCTCCAGTACACGCATGCGCGTGCGCATTCAGTACTGCGGAAGGCGGATGCAGGTGGGGTGGATTTCCCCAATTCCATTGGAGAATTCACGGGGAAAGAACGGGCGCTCGCACAGTCGCTCCTGGAGTTTGCGAAGGTACTGGAAGAAGCGAGAGCGGGGCATATGCCGCATATTCTCGCGAATTACCTCTTTCAGCTCTGCCAGGATTTCAACACGTTCTACAACGACATTCCCATTCTCAAAGCGGAGGAGCCGGTGCGCAGTCTGCGGCTGGCCCTCACTCAGTGCACTGCAGCTGTACTCAAGACAGGCGCGGAGCTCCTGACCATCCGCGTTCCTGACCGCATGTAACTCATCTTTCCCCCTTCTCTCATGCCCCCCTATCGGTCCCGCCGCCGCTCCCGGCACCCTGTGAGCAATAGGTCTGTCGTCGCTTTCCTCCTTGTTGCCTGTTTCGGCATCCTCTTCGCTGGGTGCGGAGGCACTCCACCCGAGGAAGAAACAGCGGAGGAATTTGCGTTCACCGAAGATGATGTCGCTCGTTTTCGCGAGCTTGTGATGGGGGATGAAACGGGCACAGCTGCCACGCTAACTCCGCATCTTGTGGTTGAAGGTTCGGAGGAAGAAGGGCCTCCCGTACTCGATTTGTCGCAAGTGGATTCCTATAACGCGGTGCGTTCCGGTACGTCGGGGGAAGACGTCTACCGCGTCACCAATACCTTCGTGAATGTGCGTACAGCTCCGCAGGTGACTGCAGAGCAACTGGAACGTCTCGTGAAGGGCGATGCGTTCACGGTCATGGGGTTTCATGATGCGGCATGGGCGCACATACGTGTGGCCAATGGGAGAGAGGGGTACGTTTCCACCCGATACATCGCAAAAATGACCTCGGAGGAGAAACTGGCTGAGGAGAAGGCAAAATTTGACGGCCAGTACTTTGTGAACTTCGGCTTTCTGAACATCCGCAAAGAACCCGATGCGGAGAGTGATAAGGTGGGGGAGCTCAAGGGGCAGGCTATCGTGAAGCCGCTCAGCATGGATCAGGTCTGGGCGCGCATTCCTTTTGAGGGCAAAGAAGGGTATGTGGCTGTGCAGTACCTCAAGCCTTTCCTGCCGAATTTCCTTGTGCGGCAGGAAAGTTACGATATCCCTGTGCTCCATTACCGTATGGATCAGGAAGGAATGCAAGATGTGCTGGTGAAGCACATAAGCCGTATGAAGCAGGAAGGTGTGAACATCATGACCTTCAAGGATTTCAAAGACCTGCTCATCCGGCAGGAGGATCGCGATGTGCGTCTTGAACCAAAGAGTGTTCTTCTTGGCATTTCAGGACTTACTGCCACAAATGTGAAGGAGATTTCCGATATCCTGCGTGCGAGCGGTGTGCGTGCCACGTTCTTCATCCAGACGCAGGGAGTCGGCATAAACGGCATCACTGAACAGAACATCCTCACCCTTGTTGCGAACGGGCACGATGTTCAGTCGGCGGGACACACAGGAGATGACCTGCGTTCCCTCACCAATGCGCAAGTGGATCTTGAGATGAAGCAGAGCAGGAAGCTCCTCGAGCAGATGGCAGGCAGGCCCGTGTATGCCATTGCGTATCCGAGTGGGGGAGTCAACGAGCGTGTGGAAGATCTTGCAGCAGGAGCGGGGTATCTCTTCGGTGTGGGCTCTTCGCCGTTCCGTTCGTTCGAGCGTTCTCAGCTGCTGCGCATGCCGAGTTACCAGATTACGGGCAGCATGTCCGAAGAAGATGTGCTCAATATTGTGGACGGGCAGGAGTAGTTCTGAAGGAAGGAGGAAAACCATAGGCAACGAACGAAATAGAGGATTCGTCCTCTATTTCTTCCACTTCCTCTCTTTCACTGTGGATGTTACTGCTGCTCCCCTCCGGGGAAGATGAGTTCAATCTTCTTCATGAGTTCCCCGGTGTTGTCGCTCGTCATCGCAGCTGCCTCTTTGGCAGCCTGCTGCGTGATCTTCTGCAGCAACTCATCGCCATGTTCATACATGTACCAGATGCTGAGGAGCAGCACGACAATGGGTATGAGGCCGATTAATCCCCTGAAGAACCCGCCCCATGTGCGCAGACGGTCACGCGCATCCAGACGGTGCAGATGCTCGATGATGATGTCGAGCTTATCCTCGACGGTGAGTCTCTTCTCTTCTTTCTGCTTCCTGAACATAGCGGAGGAGGTTAGAACCCGCGGCGCCACTTGCGGATGTACTCAAAGACGCGTGTTCCATGGTACAGGGGGGAGAGGGGAACGTCCATGCAGTGCGTGAGCTCCAGCATCTTTCCTCCGAATCCCGTCTTGAACAGCGTGACGCCGTGGAACGGGTGTCTCTTCGCACCTTCCGGGGCAATGCCCCAGAAATTGTAGATGTGATCGCCGCGCCTGAGTGCATCAGTAATGGCTGTCCACTGCAGCAGGTAGCTTGCCGGTATTTTGCCGTACTTGTCTGTGCTCGCTCCATGGTGGTAACTCGTCTCGCCGGCGATGTGCATGTGAATGGAGGATGCAATAACTTCATTTCCGTAGCGGGCGAGGTAGAGGGTACATTCGCTGCGTGGTGCGAAGAGTTCCACCTGAGCCCGGAAGAATGCATCTGTGTACGGTGTGAAGTGGTGCCGTTTCCGTGTTTCTTCGTGGAGTGCGAGGAAGAGCGGTAAATCCCGGAGGGGATCTCTCGATGCTTCCACTGTCACCCCTTCACGCTCTGCGCGCCGCACGAGATTCCGAGTGGTTTTCCTCAGTTGCATGAAGAGTTCCTCTTCCTTCCGCTGTTTCAATTCATCGTTCTCCTTCTGGTCCTGCCATACATCCGGTTGTGTGAGAGGCAGGTACCAGAGATGCTCAGCAAGCAGATGCAGCGGAGCCGGTTTACCGCCGGGTATGCTCTGGTTTTTCGTCCAAAACGGGCTGATGCGTACAAAGAGGCAGCATTGCTCCTTTGCATATCTGCACAGCTCCGCAAGGAGCGGTTCCAGCGCCTCTTTCCGTCTGAGGAGTGGGCCGTACGGGATGCTGAGGTGCCTGCCTCGCCGTGCAGGGACAGAGATGGCCTGGCAGATCCCTTCGATCTCATTTCCGCTGCGTGCCTCGAGTCTCAGCGGTTCCTGCCCCGTGCTCCGGTACACCTCGCCCATAGTCCAGCTCTGCAGGAAGGGGCGAAATTGCTGTGCTGCGAGGAAGGTGTCCCAGGAGGATGGGTCTTTGGCTTCGGAAATAGTCACGTTTGGAGTATAGACGCAGAGGCGTGGAGGCGTATAGATCTGTGAACGATTCACACACTGAGACATGCCAGGCTGAGGCTATTTTTTCAACAGTTCATCCATCCTCCTCGCGAGGCTCTCTGCTTGGGCTGCTGTCATTGTCGGATGCGTTGGCAGAGAGAGGATTTGCTCGCAAGCCTCTTCTGCAGCGGGATCCTTGCCCCAGTGGTAGTCCATGATGTCCATGTTCACGGTCTCCGGGCACACGACACAGTTCGTCCACCCGTCGTTAAGATGGATGTTTTCCTTCCTGAGGATTGCACGCTTCCTCTGTGCATCCTTCACGAAGAGCGGGAATTTCTGAAGAGGGAATCCCGGTGTCACTCCTTGCAGCATCGGCCAACCATGCTCTTTTCCATACCGTAGAAAGAAGTCTGTGATCGTGCGGCGGTGATTGTTGATCGTCTCCAGCCGCTTCAATTCTCCGAGGGCGAGAGCCGCACAGGCATTGGGCATTGTATTGAGCAGTGGAGACATCGATCCTTCTTTCTCCTCCGCTGTCAGGACCGGCGCGATCAGTCGAAGCTGCCGCATTGTCCAGAGGACCGGTCGAAGGAGGTCTGTGCTGCTTAAGGGCCGGACAATGGAGTACATCCGCGCCGGGTATTCGAGCAACCGGGCAACCTCCCACCATTGCCGACGGATCGCAGCCTGTTCCATCCCGGCGATCTTCCGTGCCATTGCCGGATCACGGCTCATCGCCGCTCCTCCCTCAATGCCCGAAATGGCTTTGTCCCGCCCGAAGCTTAAAATGAGGAAATCCCCATACTTCCCGATTGTCTCGGGTCCGAAGCGGTCAGGAATCACATGGGCCATGTCTTCGATGAGGACAATGCCATGCTTGTCGCAGAGTGACCGCAGCTCTTTTACCGGAGCCGGTATGCCGAACGTATGCTGGCAGATAACGGCTTTTGTTCGCTGCGTGATGCAGGTTTCCACTGATTCTTTC
>DATDVK010000105.1:0-3330 GCA_035290085.1 Candidatus Peribacteraceae bacterium | reverse complement strand
TTCTTCCTCTACGTCGGCAATGCCAAAGAGCACAAGAATGTGCAGCTTCTTCTCGATGCCTACGCAGAGGCGCATCCTCAGGCAGATCTCGTGCTTGTCTCGGAGGGGAAGGAAACGAAGAATCTTTCGTTCTCAGACGGTGCCACTCTTCTCTCCTCCGTTCCGGACAAACATCTCCCTGCGCTCTATAGTGCCGCATTGGCCATGGTGACTCCTTCCCTCTATGAGGGTTTCTGTCTCCCCCTGCTGGAGGCAGTTGCGTGCGGTTGCCCTGTGATCGCTACAAACAGTTCGGCCATTGCCGAACTTGCACCCCCCGGCGTTCTGCTCATTGAACCCGATGTCCATGCATTTACACATGCCCTGAAGAATCCCCCGCCCCCCTCAAAAATTCCGCATTCTTTTTCGTGGCAGAGCGCTGCCGAGAAAACACTCTCTCTTCTGCAGGAGGCCTGCAGATGATGTATGCTGCATCTGTGGAACACATTCGCTCTCTGTTGCCAAAGGTGCTGAGGAAGCGCGGACTCATAGAGCATGCCAATGCTGCTCTGGTGATACTCAAAGCCCGGGAGTGGATTGCTGGCCATTTACAGGATTTTGAGAACGATCTCCATCCTCAGAAATTCAGGGATGGTGTCCTGACGATTGCCTGTGCTCATTCTATTGCCAGCCAGGAGTGCCAGCAGCGGTCGGCGGATCTTCTCTCGTTTCTGCATATTGTCTGCGAAGGGATAGTCGTGGAACAGATTCGGATGATCCGGATGGAACGGAAAGCGTAATTTACATCTTTTTGGCTTGCGAACCGTCTGGTGCTTGCTTAGACTCTGCGGGCTGGCTCAGAGTGAGCCAAGACGTCCAATGCTTGTTATCCGACTTCAGCGCACCGGCCGTGGCAATGAACCTGCATTCAGGCTTGTGGTTGCCGAACACTCTGCACCGGTGAAGGGTCGTTTTAAGGAAATGCTCGGTTTCTACCTCCCCGCGCACGATCCAGTGGAGTTAAAGTTCAATGAGGAACGTATCACTCACTGGATTTCCCTGGGTGCCCACCCGAGCGACACAGTGGCACGTCTGCTCTCGAAGAATGGTATGAAAGGGTTGGAGAAGTACTTTAAGACATACACAAAGCGGAAGCCCAAGAAGGCACCTGCGGAACCCGCAAAAGGCGAGAAGGCTCCAGAGGAAAGCAAGGGGCAGGCGGATGTGGGTGACAAAGGGAAGGAAGAGTAATACACTACGCAAAGTATGACAGCTGCTGAGCTCCCAGGCGCAAGTTTCCTCCAGTACGTTCTTGAGTCGCTTGTTGAGGATGTGGATGAGCTCAAGATTGAATCCGTTGAAGATGATCTGGGCATTTTGCATACTATTCAGGTGAGCGAGAGGGATATGGGGAAACTCATTGGGAAAGGGGGGCAGACTATCAAAGCTCTTCGCACTTTGCTGCGCATCATTGGAAGCAATTCTTCTAAACGTATTAATCTGAAGGTCATAGAGCCTTCTCAAGCTTCTTCTTAATTCCTTCCCCCACGCGTATGCTTCGAGATCTATTAGAGAATGCGAGTGTCATCGAAATAATCGCGACCTTTGTGGCGCTAGGTCTCATAGCTGCCACAATTCTGTGTCTCATTTACATTATTTTTGGAGGAATTTCCTTCATTCTCTCCGCTGGAAATGAGGAGAAAATAAAACGTGCGGTACATACCATCCGGTTTGCAGTCATTGGCCTCTTTGTGTCTTTCATTGCTTTTTTCCTCGTGCGTTTCATCACAAATTTGCTCGATATTCCTTTTGAGTTGAGCTTCTCCAATATCGTCGATCTCATGAGAGATATTTTTGCTTCTCTTTCCTAAGAGGAAACGTCTTTCCTTGTTTCTGAAAAACCCGGGGAACCCGGGTTTTATGTGAAAAGCGAGAAGTATGTGTTTAGAGGAGGAATTTCCGCCTCTGGAGTGCGGCAGAAAGAGCACTCATTATTCCTGTGAGGCTCACAAATATGCTCCCAAATCCAACACCTGATGGGGGGAGTTCCGTGATGACACTCATGCTGGAAGTATAGACACGCTCATTCAGGGAAAGTGTTTCAATGCCATCACCACTGACAGAGACAACGTTGTTGATCATCTGTCCGTTCGGCAGGTTCGGTGAGACGCGGGCGGTGTACCGCACGCTCCACTCTTCTCCGGGTGCAAGTTGCGGCACTGCCCACGACAGGCGGTCTCCCTGCAGCTGACCATAGGGGGAACCTATCACCTGCATGAACCGGGTATCGATGCGATCCTGAACTGCAATGTTGTGGAACGGCTGGTTTGTAGTATTGCGAAGGAAGATGGAGTAACTCACGGTATCTCCCGGGCGCACTTCACTGCGGTCTGCGGTCTTGCGAAGCAGAATGGGTGTGTTGCTGGTTGTTGCCATTGGAGCCAGGGCAATGCCGCCTCCTCCGGTTCGGCGTTCATCGGAGACGTGTGTCGTATCCACGGCAACATGGCCCAGTACCTCCGTGCTTGCACGCATGCGTTCTCCAAGGGGTGCATCGCTGCGAACCCGCCCTGAAAACCGCAAGGTTCTGCTGCCGTGCGGACTCACAGTGAGGCCTACCCAGCGGACATTCGTTCCTGTCCACTGTCCCCCCTCCTCTGCAGAGACGAATTCCATGTAACTCGGGAGAGCGGTATTCACGTTCACCTCAGTTGCGAGGTTGTTTGAATTGTTCCGGATGGCAATCGTGTATGTCACTGTATCGCCTTTCACCACACTCTCCAGTCCATCGGAGATGGAGACATCGATCGTCGATCCGAGGGTGCCTGTGAGCACGCCGGTTGTGTCCTTTGCGAGAGAGGGGCCCGAAGAAACTTTGAACTGAATAGCGACGTTATCGGGCGCTCCGCGGTCAACGCGTGCCGAGAGGTAGTATTCTCGTGTCTCTCCCGCTTCGATCTGCTGGCTGCTCCATTCCACAGTACTTCTGTCTACTCGTGGGTTTTCTGTTGCATTGATGAAGCTCAGGAAAACCGAGAGGTCTGTCCGCAGACGGAAAACGCGGCCTGGGCCTTTTGTGTTGTCTACAACGATGCGGTAGGTGAGCTTCTCATCCGGCTCCGCATACGCCTTTCCGTCACTGACAGAGAGCCTGAGAGGTGGGACACTCTGGTCGGTCGGGTCATCCGCTATTCCTTCAATGCGTGTGATGTCTGTTGCTTCCTCACCCTCGGCATAGACCTTTGCCACAACCATCAGATCCTGCTCAGCGCGGGGTTTGATATTCACGTTCACATACAGCTTCCGGGTTTGTCCCGGGTACACCGTGACATTCCGCCAGACGACGTAATC
>DATDVK010000104.1:0-17744 GCA_035290085.1 Candidatus Peribacteraceae bacterium | reverse complement strand
AGCCGTCGTAGGTGGTTCCCGGCACATGCATGGTGCGCCGCTTCTCGCGGCCCTCGCCGCAGAGGCAAGCGGCGTGGATCTTGTCTTCGTCTGCCTGCCAGCCTGCCATGAAGAGGTGGCTAAAGAAACGAGCCTGAACATACAGGTGCACCCGTTCCGTGGTGACGATTTGAAGGCCGCTGACCGCGAGCCCATTCTGGAACTGCTCGCAACTATGGACAGCGCAGTTATTGGACCGGGCATTGCTCGCACAAGCAGTAGCATTGCTGCTGTAGGAGACATTATCGCAGAAGCAACGTGTGCTCTGGTGCTCGATGCTGCCGCACTCCAGAAAGACACATTGGAAAAAGTCCGTGGGAAGAATGCCGTGCTCACACCACACCTTGGTGAGCTGGAACGGATGGGACTCACACAGGAAAAGCTCCCCGGCATCGCAGCGGAGAGGGGTGTTACTTTCCTTCTGAAAGGAATCACCGACCATATTGCAGGCACAGGAGGAACCGAGCGGATCTCTGGGGGGAATGCAGGGCTGACAGTCGGAGGAACAGGGGATGCACTCGCTGGTCTCATCGCTGGTCTCATCGCACAGGGACAACACCCTTTCCAGGCCTGTACACGGGCAAGTTCCACCATCAAGAAAGCAGGGGAACTACTCTTTCAGGATAGGGGATACGCATACACAGCGAGAGATGTGATTACACAGATCCCCCATCTGCTCGCACATGATTGACCAGCCATTCTCTCTCTTTGCCCCGTACGCAGATCGCATTTGTGTTGCACTTCTTACAAAAAAGGATGCCATCCTCTCAGACACAGACGCAGCGAAACGCCTCGGCTTCCAGAACGCTGCGGGGCTGCACCAGGTACACGGAGGCAAGACAGTGGTACTGCAGGAAGCTCACAACCGCACCATACAGGCAGACGGCATGCTCACAGACACCAGAGAGCTCCTGCTCGCCGTACGCTGGGCCGATTGCCAGAACTTCGTGATGTACGCACCGGCTGCACACGTCGCCGGTGTACTCCATGTGGGGTGGAGAGGGCTCCTCGCAAATGCAATTCCCACATTCTTCTCTGTTCTGCGAAAGAAATGGGGCATACCAGCCTCCGAGGTGCTCGTTGGTGCGGGACCCTCTCTCTGCCTCACATGTGCAGAGTATGCCAACCCCGAGCATGAGCTGCGGAGGAGGGTGAGCAGCACCTATGTCCGCAACGGCTGCATCGACCTGCAGCATATGGCAGAAGACCAGCTCAGGAGCTGTGGTGTACTTCTGAAGCACACTGAGCGGCACCCTGACTGCACGAGATGCCATAAAGAAACGTACTGGACATACCGAGGCGGCCATCGGGAACAAGTGCTTGCAGGGAAAACCAACATGCTCTGCTGTGCATTGCTGCAAGAAAAGTAAAGTATTATTCACACAGTTCTCACCCATGGGAAAATCCCAAAAAGATGATGTAAAGTTTTTTATACTACATGCAAAGTTTTTTTACGCGTACATCGCACTGTGCAGACGTGCACTCGACACGCTGAAAGGGCTCATGCAAGCGATAAAGCTATGTTTTGCAGCGCCAGAACTGATAGAGTGACTTTTATCTCGACTTCGCGTCAGAGTAGTTACGTTTCTTCTCTATCACATCATGAAGGGAGGCTCAATCACTCCGGCCCGTGGACCTGAGTTGCGGCCACCCACCTTGGACTATCCAGGGACGAGCGTTTCTACTCAACGGCTGTCTGGATGCCTTACCGGCAACGAATGACGTGCTATCTGATCTTTGATGGAAGTGTTTCTTGATCACTCCACTGCAAAATCCAAGATGCAAATCACAAGATGCAAATAAATCTCAAACCACATTTTCCAACGTTCAGACAATTTATTTAAGGAGTGAAGATTGGAAATCGGTTCTTCTTTGAAACAACTTTTTATTTGCATCTTGCATCTTTCTCCCCTTGTTCAAAGTTCCATGAGCTCAATAACGTTGTCGTAGCGCACCTCCCCATGCGGTACACTGAGGTCTCCATGAGAACACTCGCCGAGAGACTGAAGGAGGCTTCTGCTCTGCTTGCCCCATACGCAGTGCCCATTGCAGGTACCCTTGGGCGCACATTCAACGAGCCGGAAGATGACACGAGGTTCCCCTTCCAGCGGGACAGAGACCGGATCATCCATACGCAATCTTTCAGGCGTCTGAAGGGGAAAACACAGGTGTTCGTCACCGGCCAGGGGGACCACTACCGCACACGCCTCACACACACCATGGAAGTTGCACAAATCAGCAGGGACATTGCACGTACCCTGAGCCTCAATGAAGACCTCACTGAGTGCATCGCGCTCGCGCATGATCTTGGCCATCCCCCATTCGGGCATGCAGGCGAAGAAGCGCTCAACACCTGGATGCAGGAATCCGGAGGCAGTTTTGAGCACAACCATCAGTCATACAGGATCGTGACTCTTCTGGAGGAACGGACAAACCAGTACCCCGGCCTGAACCTAAACAGAGAGGTGCTGGGGGGACTCCTGAAACACCGGACTCCTCACGATCACCCGGAAAACATGATGGATCGGGGGCCTTCTCTTGAAGCACAGCTCGTGAACATCGCAGATGAAATCGCGTACACAGGACATGATTGTGACGACGGCCTCAAGGCTGGGCTCTTCACACTGGAAAATATTTGCAGCATCCCACTTGCAGCACATGCATACGAACGCAGCAGAGACCGGGAAACCTCCCTCCGCGGATCCATCATCCATATCCTCGTTAGTGACCTCTATGACATGTCATCCAAGAAACTGAATCGAGTGCGGACACTGGATGCAGTCTACGCATCGGCGGAACCACTCATTGAATTCTCAGAAAAGATGACCCGGGAACTGGGCGCTCTGAGGCAGTTCCTTTGGGACCACATGTATCTGCATCCGAAGGTGCTTGAGAAGAGTACTTCCGGGAAAGAAGTGGTCGGTGCTCTCTGCAGACACCTCTTCAGCCACCCGACTGCCAAAGTGAAAGAGCTCCAGAAGAAAACCCAGGGAGCCCTAGAAGAAGCCGTAAAAGACTATGTCTCCGGCATGACTGACCGCTTCGCACTCGCACAGGCAGAGGAATCGCACCTACTCTAGAAGTTTGTACGCTGCTTCTCCTGCAATCTCCAGACCAGCCATGAATGGCAGGTGCGCAAGAGGATCGACATGCTCTCCTCCCACCATGATCTCGAAGTGCAGATGCGGCCCGGTGGAAATTTCTCCTGCACCGGGAGTGCCTTTGCGCCCCCCGCTCTGCCCAATCACCTGCCCCTCTTTGACCTCCTGTCCTTCTTCCACTTCAAAGGAGAGAACGTGCCCGTAGAGAGTCGCATACCCGGGGTGCTTGAGAATGAGATAGTTGTACCCCATGCCATTGTCTACGACCGCTTCCACAGTGCCATCTGCAGCCGCATGAATGGGGGACCCCTGCTTCACAGGAATATCGATGGCATTGTGTTCGAACCCGAATAGTCGCTCGTACTCCAGATCTTTGAACCCGGCTGATATGCCGTACCCCGGCTGAATCGGCCAGGAGACAAGCACGGTCACGCTGTCGCCGGCCATACCCATGGTTGCCACACGTGCACGCCCTTCTGCCTCCCACATCTGCTTGAGATACTCCGTGACACGCGTGTCCGCCTCCTGTTGATCGCGCAGAAGAACAACGAGCATATTCCTGCTCTTACGAAGCTCGTCGAGCAGCACAGGATCCACGCTCGTACCTGCACGCTGCCGCTCTTCTTCAAGAAGCCGCAGCTGGTAGCGCAAAATTTCTTCCCGGCGACCCAACACCGCCTTCTTCGTCCGAAGGCTGCGGATTGTACTCTCGGCCTCCAAAGTGGCTTCTATGTCCTCCACTTCCACTGCCCCCGGCCCGCCGAGCGCAGAGGCGATCTGTGTCCTCCAGCCCTCTGAGAGGAACTGCTGATCATACACGAGAAATGCTGTGCCGGTCCCCCCAAGCACCAGGAGCAGAGCCAGAAGCTTTAGTGGTCTCATAACGCGCATTCGGTTCATTATAGCAGATTCCGGAGGTCCCATACAGATAGAATGCCCGCGGTCACATATGAGGAACAGGGCCGAGAACAGCTGTGCAGCTATAATATATATTGCTTGAATTTGCAAATATACGCAAATTATATTATAATTATAAGATTGATAGACACACAACCCACCACTTCCGCGCACTGGCTCAGTGAGAGCTTCATCAGGGGAAAACATCTGATACTGCAGCATGCCGTGCTCTTGATGAGTGTGGGTGTCCTTGCGTTTATCAGTGCGTTCGCTCCATACAACATGGACGAATTCATTCACTACAACGCCATTCTTTCTTCGTTCCCCGGGAACAATATCTGGGGCGATTCCAACCCCTACAAACTCAACTTCCTCAATACGGGAATTATTCTCCCGCTCCGCGCATTTCACTACGCAGGGAGCTTCCCAGCCCTGTACTACTACCCCATCTACTTTCTCTGGAGCAGCCCAATGTCTGCACGCGCACTTGGTCTTGTGTTTCTCTGCACCAGCGCCTTCTTTGCCTCACGCACATTCAGACTCAAATTCAAGTATGTAGCACTCGGGCTGCTCCTCTGGTTCCCCTACGTCTTCCAGCACGTGGTGGATACGGGCCCCGTAGGACTGCAAATCCTCTCCGTCTACCTGATGTATGTCCTCATGGACCGCTGGTGCGCGACATTGCAGAAACGGTACATCGGCACGATGGTCGTACTTGCCTTTCTCTGTATTTGGACCAAGTTTTCCTACTTCTGGATGGCACCGGGCTTTGCCATCTTCTTCCTCATACACGCCTGCCGGCACAGAACATTCCTCTGGTCACGGAAAAATCTCCTCCGGCTGCTCGGCCAATCCCTAGAAGCAATCGCAGTGCTCACCGTTCTCGTCGGAGCGCTGCTGCTCTCTACATCACCCACAGATGCCGCATTCAAACCGTACCTGCATGAGCTCATGATCAGTGAGTCCTACACAGTTCGGGAACTCCTGGGAGGGGCATGGCTACGTTCTGGTGTGGTGTGGGCGCTGCTTCAACCCCTTGAAACAACTCACCGGATTTTTCTCGTCGTCATACACGGGCTTCCGGAACGGCTGTACGCAAGGATGCTGTACCTCTTCGTCCCCGTGACACTCACCCTTCTTTTTGCCGCAGGTCTCTGGCGAAGGAAAGTTTCCCTGCGTTCCCTCATGCTGCCATTTGCCCTATACGCTGCATTCTTCATAACGGTCGTGATGATCGCGCGTACGAAAAATGCAGGTGTCATGCACCATGCCGTACTCTCCCTGCCCTTCCTTGTTCTTGCCATTCTCTCAGCCGTGCGGTGCGCACTCGACAGTCAGCTTCCCCGGCGCCTGGTACAGAGGGCTCTCGCCGTCACCTGCAGTGTCTTCCTCGGCATCAACCTCTTCTTCTTCTCTGCCTTCCCACAGCAGCCAATTCGAGCATCAGAACACCCCTCAAAACTCCTGGCACACAGCATCGTAAACACTGGCACTGTTCCTGAACGCTTCACCATTCTCATGGTCAACTGGGGGACGTACTTCTACGAAGGCCTGTACGGCTCCCGGAGCAAAAGCGCCATCTTGCTGGAGGGGCTGAGGGATCCGGTCGTTGTGAAGCAAGTCCGGGATGAAGCCCATAAGCACGGCCGCAAGCTCATTGTGATGTACATGAGTGACGGAACAAACGCGTACCCGCAGCAGATACAATCCGACTTCCCCCTGGTGAGCTGCAACGGCATCCCAAAGGACGCAATCTGGCAGATTCTCTATGAACCCGACGAGGAAATGAGGAGTGTGTGCGACATCCACAACAACGCTCAAAAGTCTTCCGGAGTGAAGAAGATGCTTTTGTATGCATCACTGCTGAACTAGACACAGCGTCGTTTGTCGGTGGACATCATTGCTGCGAAAACGGCTGCGCAAAACCAGTGAAGCTCCACGCCTGCGTGCCGAAACGCACTCCGGCGTGCAGACACGGCCTTACGGCCGTGGCATCTCTTTGATGCGCCACCGCAAGGCGGCGGCGGAACCCGGCGTAGCGGGAGGCCACTTCGCCCTTCGGGCTTCGCGGCTTCACCCGCATTCCTCCACGGGCTTACGCCCGTGGCCTCCTGCGGAGTCGGGTGAAGCTCCCCGACCTCAAGACCGGAGCATCTCCTCAGATACCTCACTTCCTCATTTGCGAAACCCGGCGGAGCCCCGCCTATGCGGGGCGGAGTCGGGTGAAAGTTTGATTGGAAACGGCGCCGTGTCTAGCCACTCAACTGCTCCTGGCATCTGCACCGAATACCCCCTCAACCAACACCGTATTGAGCATGTGGCTGCATTTTCCCGCATCGTTCATCCACTTGCGTGGGAGGTGCTTCTCTCGCCTGCTGCTGAGAGAGAACAGATTGGAATCTACAACAACGATGCGCGCACTCACCCCGTGCCCAACCACCACCAGATTGGACATCTGCGGAGTCCCCGCAAACACAGAGGAGAGTGCCGTCTGTATGCATCCTTCCTTTCCGAGGAAATCCAGAGCTTTGCCGTGCTGCTGCGAAAGCCTCTTGTTGCGGAGCAGTATGTCATTGAACTGGCTGGCAAGGCTCTTGTTCGCGCGCAAATGTGCACTTGTGAGATTCTCAAAACTTCCGAGCCTCTGCTGAAGAATGCAGTAGGAGCTCCCCCTGCGACTCGGATGAACGCTTGACCGCAGACTGTATTCCCTAAAATGCATCTCAAGTACCCGCAGGCTTTGCCTCGCGTCTTCCGCAGTGATGATGGAGAGCCTCTCCTTAATCCACCGGATTTTGGGGATTTTCACTACCTGTATCTCCCCATATTCATACACATCATGTCCGGCGCCGGCACCGCACCAACGACCAATATTCTGTGGATCCAGGCCACATTCCTCAAGGTGCGTACGATCCAGTGGAGAGAGTCTCTTAGACATATGATTGATATTATGATAGAAAAATCGCAATTGTCAATCCCCTGCCTTCTGGAGGACAATAGCACAGTTATCCACCTGGGAACAGGATCCGCCACAGTGATTATGGGCGATCTCTACGGAGCCTTATCATTCTTATCGGCCTCCATCGGTTTTGCCTGCCGCCAGCAGAGTTCAAAAATGACCGAACGGTAGAAGTGCGCGATATCCGGATTCTCGACGAACGTGGTGGTAAATCTGCCCTCAGTGTAGGACATGAGCGCGATTGTGGTATCCCACGAGAAAATGCCTGACTTCCACCGGATTTCGGGAGGAAGGAGTCTCACCTGAATGCGGTACTGCTTCGCTTTGGCATTCACACGCCGCGCAAACTGGCACGGCGGAAAGATGAGCCGGGTATGAATCCTCTTCGCAGCACGCCGAATGAAATAATCCTCCAGATAATCCGGTCCGAGCACCTGTGAGAACAGATCGACGTACGTGAAAACCAGCACTTCCCCCCTTGTCTTCAGTGTTTCCTCCAGCATGTATTTGAATCCATCCACCCCCTCGTAAAATTTCACCGTGGGCCTGCTGGCATGGGGTGCTTTGAGCGACTCCAGAATGCCTGCCACATACACCGCATTCGCCCGAAGGAGTTTCAGTTCATTCTGTTTCTTCTGAAGCAATCCGTGAATGGAAGATGGCTCTTCCGCGATGATAATACGCTTCTTGCCACGGCGCGTCTCGGTGAGGAACCCCTTGTCGATCAATTGGTCAATCGCGCTGTGCACGGTAATACGGTTCTGCTTCATCTGCTGTGCAATTTCCCGGACAGTCTCGGGCCCCGCACGGAGGCACTGGAGGTATATCTGGATTTCCCTCTCATTGCATCCCAGTGATCCGAGGAGAGAAGTGATGCGCTGCCAATCGGCTGGAGTCACCATATGTAGAATAATTTTCTACTAAATGCACTTCAAAGTAAATACTACATTTGATCATAAATTCTTAAGAAGATTCTGGTTCTTCATGGAGAATGGCAACTAGAAATTGACATAATTTTATAGATAATCTACATTATTGACGTAATTTATTTTTATGACAATGTCTTTTAAAGATGATTTTCAAAGGCTGCTGCTTGAGAAACCGCGCTTCAACGTAAAGCACGTGATGGCAGAAAACTGCGACTTCAGCGACACTGCCGTCAAGTCAAAGAACTGCTACTACTCATTCGGCACGTTCTACTGCGAGGACGTCTACTATGCACGCTACTCCCGCAAGTGTTCGAGCTGCAACGGCCTCACCCTGTGCGCGGAATGCGAGTGGTGCACCGAGTGCGTCGACTGCGTGAAATGCTACGATGCAGATTACTGCGTCGACTGCAGCAACTGCAGCAACTGCGCCTTCTGCTACGACTGCTACGGCTGCCGGAACTGCTACGGCTGCGTCGGGCTCTACCAGAAAGAATATCATTTCTTCAACCAGTCACTCGGCAGAGAGGAATATGAGCTGCGCCTGCGGGAACTTGACATGCAAAACGCCGCCCACCGCACGCTCGTCCTGCAACAGATCAAGGAGCTGCGGAAACGCGTACCGAATCTGGGTATCCACCAGGTGCAGTGTGAGAACTGCATCGGCAACCATATCAGCCAGAGCGGAAACTGCCTCCAATGCTTCGATATCTTTGCATCGGAAGATTGCCTGTATAACGTGGAAGCCAACGGCAACAAGAACTGCTGCGACCTCACGGTATGTTTTGAAACGGAATGGTCCTACCAGTGCGTGCAATCACCGCTCTGCCACAACTGCAACTTCCTCTACCAGGTGGACAGCAGCAAAGATTGCGAGTTCTGTGCCTACAGCAGGAATCTCAGAAACTGCTTCGGATGCGTCTATCTGGAGAATAAGGAGTACCACATCTTAAATAAGCCATACGCTCCCAATGAGTACAAAAAAGAAGTGGCCCGCATGAGGAAGGAACTGCAGGATGCGCACCTCTACAACCTCAGTCTCTTCATGGTTTCGGACTACGAGAAGCATCGCCTGAGCACTGAAACAGATCCTGTCCTGTCTTCCTCCTTTCCCACCCTCTAATCATGACAAACGCAGGGCTTCAGACACTGACTTGTTCTAGTAACGACTGCGGCAAGCAGTTCCATATCATTCCTCAGGAAGCGAAATTCTATGATGAGAAGGGTCTCCCGCTGCCGGATCATTGCCCTTCCTGCCGGCACCGGCAGCGCATGGCCCTGCGATCGGAACGCGCGCTCTACAAGCGCGTGTGCGACCAGTGTGGGGAGAATATGCTCTCAGTGTACCCGCAGGAAGCACCGTACAAAATCTACTGCCAGAAGTGCTTCTGGGAGAATATTGGGTAGAACACCCTTTTCTACTGGGAACTAAGTCCCATCGTGGTGGTTGTGAGACGTACCCGAAAACCGAGGCCGCAATTGGTATGTTGCGACCTCGGCGGTTCGTTCTGTGGTTTACGGGGCTGAGCGTTCTCAAATGGCTTCCACTAAATGAGATACCCTGGACGAGTCCACCTTCGCCTCTGGTTGGCTTGCCAACCGAAGACGCAGCATGGTCGGAGAATGTACAGCAACCGTGGTCCAGAGGACTACGGTGGGCAACCTCCGCTGCGCGGAGGTTGGCAGGCGCTGTAGGGATCGAACCTACGACCTTCGGTTTTGGAGACCGACGCTCTACCGACTGAGCTAAGCGCCTTTAACTGCTCTATTCTATCGGATATCTCCATGAGAGAGAATACGTGATCCAAAGTTTGGATGCACCCACGGGCATGCTCATCGGGTGATCATGAGCATGATCATGAGATGATCACCGTAGAGAAGGAGGAAAAAATGCACTACGCAAGAACATGCTCATGAACAAGATCAGCACATACTCATTTGAGTGGGATCGTGCGGATGACCCCGATGCGCTCACGGCGCACCTGTAATTTTTCGAGCCCTTACTGAACAATAAAATGTGGTTCCTGCCACAGCGAGTGCTTTTGAGCACCTACGGATTCTGCAACAATGATGCGTGCACATGAGCATGCTCATTCTCCACAATGATCACTATCATCCATTGCGAAACAAATGAGCATGATCAGAGCATGATCAGAGCATGATCAGACTCTATTCCCTCCCATCCTATGCCGACATTCCTCTCCATTAAAGAAGCAGCCGGGCGGGCTGAGAAAGCAGAGATTACCATCCGCAGATTCGTGCAGTCCATCGTGAAGGAGCAGGCCAGCTCCTCGCAGCGCAAACACATTCAGCCCACACCGGCGGACGTGCGAACCCTGAAGAAGCAGAAACGCCCCTTCTCCTGGAAGATATCTGAAGAACTGATTTCGCAGCAGTTCCTGCACAATACCGCGTCCCAAGCTGTGGCAAAAACACAGGAGAAAACAAAGGAGGACTCCGCACTCTTCTCTCTCCTGCAGAGCGAACTTGAGGGTAAGAAAGAGCAGATGAAAGTGAAAGACGATCAGATACAGGCCCTCACAGAAATCGTGCATTCGCTCAACGAGAGAATGCGAGAGGGGAATGTGCTCATGGCCTCGCTCCAGAAGCACCTGGCACTGCCAGCCGGAACGGATGCCCTTCACCTAGACAGGCGAGAAGGGGATAGCGAAAAGGATGAGAAGCAGCCAAAGAAAACCTGGATAGAGCGGCTGTTTGGCTAGCGCTTCCTAAACTTCACAGGACCTCTCTTCCGTTTTTTCGCAAGAAGCTCCACGGCTTTCTCAAATGTGATATCTCCCGGCGTGAGCTTCTTCCCGAGGGATGCATTCGTCTTCCCATCGGTCACATAGGGACCATAGCGGCCGTCTTTCACCTGAATTTCCCCTCCGGTCTCGGGATCCTTCCCAAGGATCTTCAGGGGTTCTGCAGCCTTCTTGGCCTTCTCACGTCCCTCTTGAATGAGCTGTTTTGCCTCTTCAAGCGAAAGGGAATAGGGATCTTCATCTTTGGGGAGAGACACTGTCGTTTTCCCCAGCCGAAGGTAGGGCCCGAAACGACCGGTATTCACTTCCAGTTTTTCCCCTTCCATCCTCCCAAGTTCCCTCGGAAGCTCAAACAGCTTGAGGGCCTGCTCCAGCGTTATTTCTTCCTTTGGAACACTCTTTGGAAGAGAAGCACTTTTGGGTTTCACTTTCTTCTTCTTCTCCTCTTCTGAGAGATCTTCAAGCCTGCCAAGCTGCACGTACGGTCCAAAGCGCCCGGTGCGGACGACCACTCTCAGGCCTGTTTTTGGGTCCGTACCGAGCTCTCTTTCCTGCATGACATCTTCTTTCCTCACCTCTGCGTTCTTCTTCTCCACCAGTGCCTGGAAGGGGTTGTAAAAACCCCTGAGAAACACATTGCGCTTCTGGCTGCCCTCTGCGATGTCATCGAGGGATTGCTCCATCTTTGCCGTGAATTTGAGGTTCACAATATCGCTGAAATGATCGGCGAGAAGATCTGTGACTGTGGAGGCAATCTCCTGAGGCACAAGTTGCTTGCCATCCTTCGTAATGTAACCACGTTGCTGGATGGTGCTGATGGTTGGTGCGTACGTGCTCGGTCTGCCTATGCCTTCCTCCTCCATTTTCTTCACGAGACTCGCTTCGGTGTAGCGGGGTGGTGGCTTGGTGAAGTGCTGCTCTGGTGTTATTTCCTCGCACGTGAGTTTCTGCCCTTCGGAAAGCGGGGGGAGTATTTTCTCTCCATTCGCTTCCTCTTCTCCGCCATTGCGGTCTGCCGCTTCTGATTCGTCGTGACCCTCCCGGTACACACGGAAATACCCATCGAAGAGAACAGTCTGCCCTGTGGCGCGGAACGTGTACCGGCCAGTATCGATATCGGCCCCTACGCGCTTGAGTTCGGCCGCAGCCATCTGTGTGGCAGCTGTGCGATTCCAGATGAGTGTGTAGAGCTTGAGCTGCTGATGGTCGAGGACATCCTTGAGAGATTCTGGTGTGCGGGAAATTTCTGTGGGGCGGATGGCTTCATGCGCCTCCTGCGCTGCTTTGCTCTTCGTTTTATACCGCCGTGGTTCAGTGAGCACATACTCGCGGCCGTAGAGCTTCTCGATGGTTTGCGCTGCATCGGAGAGTGCCTTCTGGCTCAGATTGACACTATCGGTGCGCATGTAGGTAATGAGACCGGACTGCCCCTGCCCCTTCCCAAGACTCACTCCTTCGTAGAGTTGCTGTGCCACCACCATCGTCTGCTTTACAGAAAATCCCAGTTTGCGCCCTGCCTCCTGCTGCAGAGTGGAAGTGGTGAACGGCGGGGGTGGTGTTTTTTTGAGTTCTTTCTCCTCCACAGAGGCAACCACAAAATCATTCTTACCCTTGATGTCTGCAAGCACCACATCTGTTTCTTCTTTGGAAGAAGGAACAAACTTCTTCCCTTCCTTCTGCTTCAGCTCCGACAAGAAACGTTCTCCCTTCTCTGTTGCAAGATTCGCCTCCACTGTCCAGTACTCCTGCGACTTGAATGCCTGAATCTCCCGCTCACGATCGACAATAATGCGCACTGCAACAGATTGCACACGCCCCGCAGAGAGCCCGCGGTACACCTTCTTCCAGAGGAAAGGGGAGAGGGTATACCCGACGAGACGGTCGAGGATGCGACGAGCTTGCTGCGCTTCAATGAGATCCTCATCGAGCCCTCTTGGATGCTGCACAGCCTCGGCAATGGCTGTTTCGGTGATTTCATGAAAAACAATGCGCTTCACTTTCTGGTTTTTTTTGCGCTTGAGCACCTCCGTGAGGTGCCAGCCGATAGCTTCACCTTCACGGTCTTCGTCTGTTGCTATCCAAAGCTCATCGCACTCATCCAGCACTTTCTGCAGGTTCTTCACCACTGTCACTTTGTCCTTAGGTACCTCATATACCGCTTCAAATCCATCCTCTATGTTCACTGCAATAGAATTGCTCGGCAGGTCGCGTACATGCCCCATACTGGCGTGCACATCGTAATCCTTCCCTAAAAATCTCTTAATGGTTTTCGCCTTGGTCGGGCTCTCGACAATAACGAGATGCTTCGGCATGGGCCAGAGACTAGTGGTCGCATGAAGAGGTTGTCAAAGAGTGTCTCAGTATTTTTCTCGGACATGCAGAGACTGATGTGTGAAAGGGCAGGCATGGAAAAGAGAAATTGGAAACGAAAAAAATGGACAACTGAAAGGCAGATCCTCTCTTCCATTGGGTGCTCTTCCTCCCCCAGAGAGCATATCCATACACGAGGCACTATGACCAGAACAAGGCCAAAACTAGCCAGAATGTACAGAATTCCTGACTACCTTTCGTGCTCAGGCTTCTTGGCTTTTCCTAGCCACTTTTTCGAAAGAAAGCCAAAAAACAGGGGCTGATAATACACTTTTTGGCTTGCGCAAGCGCATCTGCAGCGTACCATGACTGCCGTCATATTCTTTTCCCCCCCTGCGATATGACCAAGCAAGATCTGATCAATGCGATCGCAGATGCTTCCGGTATCACCAAGCGTGCTGCCGCTGATGCATTGGACGCTTTGATTTCCACCATCACCAAACAGCTCAAGAAGGGTGAATCGGTGACCATCACCGGGTTTGGTACCTTCAAGGTATCCAACCGCAAAGCTCGCACTGGCGTGAATCCTCGCAATCCGAGCCAGCGCATTTCTATCCCTGCCATGAAGGTCCCATCCTTCAAGGCTGGTAAGACGCTCAAGGACGCTGTGCGATAAGACTTTCTCAATGCTACGTGAAGAAGCCTCCGTAAACCGGAGGCTTTTTTGCGTAAAGAAGTTTCCGTGAGAGCCCCGGGCTGCTACTCTCTGCTCTCGATGAACACAGCACTCATTCAAATCACCCTCAAAGAACTCCTCGAGAGACTTGATCTCCCATTCAGTGCCATACAACTCTCTGAGGAGGAAGACCTTGTGCGTGCGGAGATTACATCGGAGAAAGCCAATAAAATTATTGGATGGCACGGAGAAACCCTGAATTCCATCCAGCACCTCCTCAAGGCCATCATCCGTTCAAAAGAGAAAATGGAACGAAGCCCTTTCATTGTGGTGGATGTCGATGGATACCGCCGAATGCAGGAAGACAAGGTGCGAAAGATCGCAGAGCAGAAAGCAGACTTCGTCCGGCGGACAGGGACCCGTGTCGCACTCGCACCCATGAGCCCGTACTTCCGCCGCATAGTGCATCTTCATATCGCCAACACTCCCGAGCTGCAGGACCTCACGACAGAGAGCACAGGAGAAGGGGACTACCGGCAGATCGTGCTCCGGCTGAAAAAAGAGGGGAACCTGCGTGCAGCCGCTGACGCAGGCGAAGAGCTCTCCCCCGTGATTGAGGAGGATAACGGACTGGAGAACTTGGATATCTAGCTTCTTAGCTGTTTAGCTTCATTAGCTGCATTAGGGATTCGGATTTTGGATTTGATACCTTGTTACTTCCCTAATGAAGCTATAAACCTAACAGGCTAACCAACTAAGAAGCTACTCACGAGAAACGTCTCTCCACTGCTCAAGAAGTTCCCGCTCTTTCCTGCTGAGCTTCTTTGGTATTTCCACATGCACAGTCACGTAGTGATCGCCTGTGCGGCTCGTAGTACCCGCTACAGGCATGCCCTTGTCCTTCAGGCGGAATACTTGCCCCGGCTGCGTGCTCTGTGGGATCTTGAGTTCCACTGTCCCGTAGACCGTCTCCACGTGAACCTGGGTCCCGAGAATAGCATCCAGAGCAGAGAGAGTGATCTCACTGTGGATGTCATCCCCCTCGCGCACAAAACGCTTGTCTGGCTTCACTGCTATCCGCACATACAAATCGCCTGATTCCGCCCCCTGTCTCCCCACATTGCCTTCGCCGCGAACACGGAGCGTCTGGCCACTGTGAATGCCGGCAGGAACCCGCACCGTCACCGTTGTCTTCTCCTCCCTGCGCCCTTCACCCCCGCAGAACGAACACGCCTGCTCAGGAATTTCGCCGGAGGCATTGCAGCGCGTGCAGGCAAAACGCTGCGCAATGGTACCGAAGAATGACTGCTGCTGGCGCGTGATCTGTCCCGTTCCACCGCAGTCCGGACAGGGAACTATCCGTGCACCCTTCGCAGTGCCTGCTCCATCGCATTCCTTGCACTGCACCATCTTGTTCAGATGTATCTCGCGCTGCGCACCGGCCACTGCATCCTGAAAATCAGCAGTCAGTTGAATCTCTATATCCTCTCCACGCTTACTGGGCTTGCGACGGGCACCGCCTCCTCCCCGGAAGAAATTTTCAAAAATATCTGCGAAACCGGAGAAGTCTCCACCAAATCCTGAGAACCCCTCAAACCCTCCTCCCATTCCCGGACCACTTGTGGTGCCGAACTGATCGTACATCTGCTTCTTCTGCGGATCACCCAGCACCTCGTAGGCCTCGTTGACCTCTTTAAACCGCTGCTCAGCGCTTTTATCTCCTTTGTGCTTGTCTGGGTGCAGTTCCTTACTGAGGCGTCTGTACGCTTTTTTCACTTCCTCTATAGCGGCCCCGCGGCTCAAGCCAAGAACTTGGTAATAATCCTTTGCCATTAGCCAAAAGCTTAGCGAAACCCTCTCTGGCAATGAAGGAGGAAAACTGATATAATATTTTGATGGCTTTGCGTCACAAACCACAGATACACAGCATTCTACGATGGCTCACCATCGGGCTCGGAGCGAGCTCGTTCACCCTCATCATGTATGCATTCACTGTCCCCACAGGAGAGAGCCTGGAAGGGAGACTCCTCCCAAGCCACCTGCGGAAAGAGCAGGAATGGGTGACAATCTCAGCAGATCAAGCACGGCAGGGAGTGACGCTTCCCTCACATTCCAACGTCATCATCCACATTCCAGAAGAAGTGACGCGCATTACCCGGCGGACACTCTTCGGCCGAAAAGGCGACCAGATAAAGTACTGGGGCTACTGTTTCCCGGAGGATTATGACCAGGCACAAGCACTCAGGCGGCGCGGCTTCCCGGGTGTGCTCTTCCTCTCCGAGAAAGAACAGGAGGAAAGAAATACATTCCAGCTCAAAAACCGGAAAGAAGCGTTCTCGGTTACAGAGGATCTCGATGAAGATGAATTGAATCGTACGCGGGCGGTGCGAGGAACAATACGCCACCAGATGGAGATCTTTACGGGCGGGCAGTCGTGCTACATCATGACAGAAGAGCCCCTCCCCGTCGGAACGGATAACGACGGTGACGGTGTGAACATTGCAGTGGAAAGAGATTATGGATCAGATCCGAACAACGCGGATTCCGACGGAGATGGCATACGCGACGGTCTGGAAATCTTCCAGCTGCTCTCCATGCCTACTCGAAGAGACACCGATGGAGACGGCCTCATCGATGGAATAGAGGATGCTGACCGCGACGGGCGAGTCGATGAAAGAAAGGAAACGAACCCGCGTGAATGGGACAGCGACCGCGATGGTCTGTGTGATGGTCTCTGTCTGGTGAATAAGGGATCCGAGCTCCGTGGAGAAGACAAGAACCTCAACGGAGTACTCGATAAAGACGAATCAGACCCCCGAAAGAAAGATACGGATGGCGATGGTATTCTCGATGAACAGGAGTACTTCAACTGCCTGCTTAGAAAAGGAAAGAATTGCTAAAATGTTCATTTTCCTGTACAATACTCTGATGCGTTCTCCGAAAATCATCTTCATTGGCATCATTGCCGGCATCATGCTTCCCCTGCAGGGAATCGCCTACTTCACGCCGGAGGATGTGCTCCTCAGTAAGGAGTTCTTCCTGCCGCCCACTGCACGGGAGGGGGAAGACCGCATAGAACGGCAAGTCACAACGAGTACTGAACGCCGTGAGCGTGAGCAGGACATCATCTTCGATGCCCAACATGTTGCAGAACTGCGGGAATTGGACGACACCAATCTCCTTGGGGAAACATTGGACAGCGATGAGACACTGCGGACCGCCGCACCCGGTACTATCAATGTACTCGGCGGACTCGATGCCAGTGATTTGGAACTTCTGCAGACAATACAGCTTCTGCAGAGCCGTGAAACCCGCCTGCTCAATCGGGTGAATACAAACCAGCAGGTGCTCCAGTACTACGGCAACCAGCCGGATGTCCTCCATGGCGGCGCACCGTCACTCGCTCCTACGGGAGCCGGAGGGATACTCGCGGCAGTCACCATGGTCGGTGCTGTCCTCTGGACACTGCGCCGGGCCCACAAAGCAGAGCGCGCAGCCAGGGCAAGTGCCTGAGAGGAAGATCCAAGATACAAATCACAAGATGCAAATAAATAACAAGGAACAGAATCCAAGTTCCAGAAGAAGGTTCGAGTTACAAACCACCTTGGGATTTGGATATGTTGAAGGTTGGATGTTGTTTGGAACAACTTGTAATTTGTATCTTGGATCTTGTGGGACAGGTGGCTCACCGCAGGCGTGCGAAGTGGCATGAGTACCTCATCCAAAGAAAAACGAATACGTCTGCAGGGCCATTACGGCTGCTGTGACGAGGAACGCAACGAAGGAAATTGCCATGCTGCCATAGCGCTTTGTCCGGCGGCACAGCACTGCACAGGAGAGGTTGATGAGGATGAATACACAAAGAATGACGGCGCTCGTCGCCTGCGCAAGCTGGACGATTGGGAATGCGAGAGCAAGAATGAGAATGAGCACAACAACGACGACTGTGGAGAACACCGGCGTCTGTGTCCGCGCATTGATCGCCTTGAATGCGGAAGGCAGCCATCCTGCTTTGCTTAAACCGTAGAACATGCGCGACGCCATGATCATCTGCACTACGAGTCCGTTGAG
>DATDVK010000103.1:0-7512 GCA_035290085.1 Candidatus Peribacteraceae bacterium | reverse complement strand
GGGGGAGGCGGACGGGGCTGTGTGTCTGTGTCGTAGCACACTGTGCGTCTGTATCCTGCGAACACAGGTACCCAGGCAGTGCCATCCCAGGAATGGCTGAATTCTTTGTACTGGTCGTAGAGCCAGCGCCGGTTGAGGTCTTTGCAGAGAGCATCGCACGTCCAGCTCACACCGTCGAATGGGTCGACAGTGTTTCCTCCCAGGCTTGGGGGTTTGTAGATCTCCGGGCCGGTGGTTCCTCCGCCCGGCCCTGGTCTTTGGCAGGGGTGTATTTCGTAGAATCCCGGCCATCCCGGCCGGCAGGCGGAAGTGAATCCTGTGTTGGGAGCCCACTCGAAGGCTTCATTCCGGAGTGCCATGCCGGAACGTATGTGGCCAAGGGGATCTGCTGCCTGGTGGCCCGGCACCCCAGAAACGGTTGGAATGTGCGGCAGGACCGGTTCGTCCCAGTCCCATCCTCCGCACTGTGCTCCGCCAAGATCACCTTTAATCTTGTTTATTTCACTATCCACCTCGGAAAAACTCCCCGGCTCGGGATTCACTGAAAGCATGAGGGCTTTTCCCGGGAGCAGAGGGACAGCAATCCCCAGAATTGCTGCTATGAAGAGATGCCGCACTGCAAAGTACTTTCTGAGGATACCGGAGAAGGGGAAGGTGTAACTCTATAGTAACTCTTTGCGCTTCTGCTACGCCGAAAACACCTATTGACGATGTACGGTTCCTCCTGACTGGTATCATCCCGTCCGGAGATAGTACCGTGCGATGAGTTCCATGTTCCTGCAAGAGGAGTTTCTTGCCGAACGGATTTTCAGGTGTACTCTCGTACACGTCATCACTTTCGTGCGTGGCATCCTTTACTCCCATACCCCTTCTGACGCATGTATTCCTACAATCGCGTACACATCATCGGCTACCAGACACAACCAGTGGACCTCCGGCAGACGCCCGGCGGTACGAGTGTGACAGACCTCAATCTGGTTACTCCCTACAGTTTCACCGGAGACAACGGTGAAAAGATCCAGGGCAAGGGTTTTCACACGGTCACACTGTGGGGCCCCATGGCGGATATCGCCAACCAGTTTGTGCGCGCCGGCTCACAGCTCTTCATTTCCGGCCGCCTCCAGACAGATACCTGGGAGGATCAGCAGACGAACGAGCGGCGCAGCAAAACGAAGATCGTCGCTCTCGACATGATTCTCCTTGATCCGCGGGACGGCCAACTCCCCGCACCCGAAGGTGCTTCTTTCATCGGGCACTGCGTCAACCGTGTCGATATCGTTGGCAACGTCACCCGTGATCCGGAACTCCGCACCACCGGGACCGGCCAGCAGGTTCTTACACTTGGTGTTGCCACCAATGACCGCTGGAAAGACAAGTCCACCGGTGAAGACCGCGAGAGGAGCGAGTTTCACAATGTCGTGGTGTGGGGCAACCTTGCGGGCGAGGTGGAGCGCTTTATCAAGAAGGGTAACCGTGTCTACGTCAGCGGTCGCGTGCAGACGCGCAGCTGGGAAGCGCAGGACGGTACCAAGCGGTACACCACGGAAGTGGTGGCGGATTCCGTGCTCCTCCTTGGCGTGATGAACCGTTCCGCCTCCGAGTCCATCTCTGCAGATGCCGCACCGGTGCGTGCATCTTCCTCCCGGAAGGAAGAAAAAGAACCGGTAGCAGCTGGTGTTTCCGTGCCGGAAGTGCGGTACACCTCCGAGGTGAAGGTGGAGGACCTACCGTTCTAGTTTTCGTGTTCAGTTATTAAAAACTGCGGCGGGGGTCATCAGCCTTCGCTGCAGTTTTGACATACGAAAATTATTTCTCTCTCCGGTGCTCCTCCATCAGGCAGCGAAGAAAGTGTTTCCTCTGCAGCGTTTCAATCATGTGCTTCACCCTCACGTCTCCATTCAACAGCATTTTCTGCAGTTCCCAATTGAGCCTGAGTTTTCGTTGCCTGTGGGATGGAGGATATTCGGACACAGGAAGAAGGTAATTCCATTTGTGTAGAGGGGCAAGAGGAGTGAGTTTCTCTACAGGAGCGGAAGGCTCATGCCGGAGCTAGAAGAGGAGGTAACGACGGAAAAAGAAACTATTCTCTATGTGCACACATGGTTTGAACTGCATTTTGGTGCCTTTTCAATTTTTTAAAAAAGTGATATAATATATATTGATACACATATCTATGTCTCAATCGCAGAAACAGCCCGCTTCGACGCAGGTATCCGCTATCCCCTCTGGCAAGCAGATCTATGACATGCTTATGGAGAGGATCGAACCAGATCTGCTCAGTGCGAATCTCGATCGCCTGGCTGATCCCTTTCGGGGCGAGCCGTACGAGAAGCGCGAGGAACGTTGCCGCAGGTATGAGAGGGCGTTTTCAACGTACACCATCGCTTTCAAGGAGTGGGCGACAAATCTCAAACATGCGGTCCGGCAATTGCATCTCTCTGCTTTCCGTTCGCAGGAGCAGAAAGCAGCGAAAGAGGAAGAAACTGCACTGATAGCCATTGAAGAATCTATGTCTCTCTAATTCCTTTTTTTATCAATGTACTCACACTTTTTCTTCTCCTTCTCTGAGCCCAGGCTCACACGGTTCAAAGTGCAGCCGAAAAGAGAAGCCCCCAAGATGCCAGAGCAGGTGGGATCTGCTGAGAGCGGACAGCTTGCAGCACCTGGGGATGCGGAACAGAGGGGGCAGGATCTCATTCAATCCGCGCAGCAAACTGCCGAGAATGCATTGCAGGAAGCAGACCAGGCGGGTCAGCTCCAAGAAGATACGAGTAGTGTAGAAAGTGCGCTCATGCAGGTCCCATCCACACTTGTGACCAGTTCTCAGCAAACTGAAGGAACTGCCACAAGGCCGCTCGATGCTGTTTTGCATGAGTTCGGGCAGTCGAGTGTTCTTTTCGAGAGGCTCAATGAAGCGCAGCGGGAGGTTTGGAAAAAGGATCTTGAGAGCCGTCTTCTCGGGTCTTTCGAGCAGTACTTTCCCGGCACACAGATTGATCGGGTGAGCGGGACCAACGAGTTTGTGTTTCGGCAGGAAGATCCCAGTAAAGCCGAACGAATGCTCCATTTTGCCAGACTCCATGGTCTCGTTCCGGACGACGACCAGCAGGGGGCAGGAAATTTCACCGTTCAGATAATCGGGTACAAGGAAGGGTTCGGCTATTTCGGGCCGTGGTGTAAGGAAGAAGGGACTGTTGAGAAGGGATCCACTTCTCCTACGAAGCCAGCGGAAGCAAAGTCGCGAGAAAGACCTGAACGTATTCCCAAGAGAGTAAACAAGGTCCTGAGGGCAGCCAGGGAAGAGATGCAGGAAGAGGGGCTCCCAGAGCGGGAGATCCAAATGCGCACAACAATACTGGAGAATACCGCGATGGGGAGAACGTATTTCCCCGAGTCGGAGGACAGACCAGAAATCCGCAATCCAGAATTTTGGCAGTTGAATGCAGAGGGTTACTACATCCCGAAGGACCGCCCGACAGATGCTATTGAGGATCTTTGGCGCACAGACAATGGAATGCAGTGTTTCAAGTATTCAACCTTCATTATGCTGAAGTCCATCATTGATAATGCAGATGAGAAAGAGAAAGCGAAACTGGATGATCTGTTAAGGGGGAAGGTCATTCCCAATGATTTGGATGAAGCAGTGTATGATGTGTTCTTTGCCCATCCTGAGCCAAAGAACGGGATAGCATTCCAGGAGGACGAGTTGCTCCCCGGGGATCAAATCTGGTTCGAGAATCCCTATTTCGACCGCCTGAGTGCAAAGCAACAAGAGAAAGAGAACTATAAGGGGGAGCAGGGGAGCAATGTGTTCTATGCCGGCAACGGCAATGTGATGGGCATTTACGGGGGTACGGTGAAATCCATTGAGGAGTATCGCGAAGGGATGCTTGGCTGGAATAGTGTGCAGGGGGTCCCTGATGCAGATCCCTCAGCATTTCAAATCAAAAGTGTTCGTCGCGTGATCGTATAAGAACAGTGGTTCTTACGTTCTACAGCTACTCCCACACAGGGATCCGTTTGGTATTCACAGGGATCCTCCCGCCTGCGAGCAACGCCTGCACCCGCGGGCGGACATCCTCACGTCTCAGGACAATTTCCAGCGGAGTAGATTGATGGGGCAGAAAAATGCCAAATCCGTTTCTCTCCTGGAGCTGCCGGCTCTCGGCGAGCGTCCTCCAGTTCCCGAATGTAGTGGTTCCCCACTTCTGGAGGTCTGCGTCCGGTTCACCGAAAGAGCGAAGATCGAAAGCGGGTACCTGGGGAGCTGCAGGTTGTGCAGGGGATGTCGTTTGTTCCTTCGCGTTTGTCGTTCCGGCACACGCAGAAACTCCCAAGGCAGCTGCACAGGTTCTGAGAAAGTCTCTTCTATGGAGTGGCATAGACAACTTATAGATCATATTATTTTGTGTGTCAACTTCTCACTCTTCTCTCCCTACAGAGCAGTTCCATCTTCCCGGATCAGCCGCATTTCCACTTCCAGCGGCTCCTCTACCGATCCTTTCACCTTCTCAATAAGTGCAACGGTATCTGCAAATGTCGCACCACCTTCATTGATGAGAAAATTCGCGTGCTTCTCTGAGATTTGTACGTTGCCGATTTTGTTCCCGCGTAATCCTGCCGCATCTATCAGTTGCCAGGCAGGAGTACCGCCTACAGCTTTGAAGCAGGAGCCGGCGGTCTTGGTGTGGGGTTGTGTTTCTATGCGCTTCTGCAGCAGCCGTTCGATATTCTGCCTGATCGCATCAGGATCACCGGCAGGGGCTGCGAATGTCACTTCCCAGATGATGGGAACAGGGCTCATGGTTTTGAATGCGCTCTCACGGTACCTAAACCCACACTTGTCTTTTTTGAACGTTTCCCACTTTCCGCCGATGAGTGCTGTCACCGATACCACGAACTTATCGATCCACACACCCTTCGGCCCCTGTCCTGCGTTGCCGACGATTGCTCCACCGATTGTGCCGGGGATTCCCGTGAGGGGAGAGAGATCAAGACCATGCTCCGCAAGCTCATTCACGAGAACAGGCAGGAGTTTGCCTGCTTCTACAGTCACAGTCTTCCCTTCTCTGGAAACCCGGTCTGCCTTGATGCGTATCACAACAGCCTCGATGGTCCCATCCGCAAAGATCGTATTTGAACCGCCCCCAAGAAGAATGAGCGGGAGCCCCTTTTCCTGCGCGAACGCTACGGCTTCTTCAGCTTCCTCTTTCGTTTTTGGTTCGGCAAAGTACCGTGCTCTGCCGCCGATGCGCATGGTCGTTTTCGGCGCCAGTGGCACGTGCTCATCTATCTGCATTGGTGCTTACTTGGAGAAGAGCGAGGTGAGCCGCTCCATGGCCTCGGTGATCTTGTCCGCTTTCTTGCGCCTCTTGAGTCTTTCGAGGATGAGCACGAGGACTACCAGTCCCGCGAGAATGCCTGCGACCACCCCGTAATCCCTCACTCCCGATGCAATGCCGAAGGCCAGGAGGGCAATTTGTATGAGGGAGAAGAGGAAGACGCCGAGGAGCACGCCGCTCCCCAGGGTGACCAGTGTGAACTTTGTCTGGTTCTCGCGTGAATCCTGGGGGGCACTGGCGAGTGACGTGAGTAACTCACTCCCGAGGACGATGGGCTCCTCGCCGGACCCCTTGAGGACGTTCCCGAGTTTCCTCTCCAGCACCAGTCTCACGAATGTGGAGAAGGGGACACTCGTCTTGCCGGCAATCACTGCTCTGGTGCCTTCCATTTTCAGCTCAACCTCCATGTCGCTGCTCTTAAGAACTGCCATACGGTGCAGTGTACGGCATTTGGATACTGTCTACCAGAGCACAGGGGAAATAGAAGGGACAGAGAGCTCATCCTTTTTGGCGCTTTTTTAGAAAAAGTGCCCAAAAATCGGCCAAAAATGAACTCGCTTACGGCGCAGAAGATAGATCAACCGGCAGCAGCGCCGTCGCGTTCGAACAGCATTTTTGGCCTAGAAGGCCTAAGGCAATAAGAACTATGCGGGCAAGTTTGTGAGCCAAACAGTATCGGCGTTGTTATCTCGCGAGTTTTTCCTGTGCTTTCTGCAGCCGCTTTAGTGTTTCCTCTTTCCCCAGAGCCTCTGCCACCTCAAAAGCGCCGGGACTATAGGGGAGACCGGTGAGAATGGCACGCAATGGCCAGAGATATTGGCTTTTATTCAGACAAGTGGATAGATCAATCGTATCTCTAGATCCAGTTGCAAATTGACCAATATTTGATGATTCGAGAACGCTGGAAATTACTTCTTCTCGCCATTCTTCACGAGGTATTGAAGATAGACTATCTATTAGAAATTTAAGGATTGTTGGCAGGAGATCGGGGGTCACGTTCTGCTTCTTATTGGCAATCAGCTCCATATCCAATGGGGATTCTCCGTAGAAATACGAGAGCATCTGGGGAGCTTCGTGGAAGAAGGTAACACGCTCCTGGATAAGGGCTGCTTTCTTTGTGAATTCCGCATCATCCGCAGCTGCCGGGTACTGCTCCGCCACGGCCGGACGGATGCGCTCGGCAAATTCCTCAAGCGGTATCTTGCGCATCCACTGGCCCTGGAGCCAGTCCAGTTTCTCGGTGTCGAACACTGCGCCGCCCTTCTGCACGCGCTCGAGGCTGAACTTTTTGATCAGTTCTTTGAGCGAGAAAATCTCCTCGGTGCTTCCGGGGTTCCACCCGAGGAGCGCGAGGAAGTTGATCATGGCTTCCGGGAGATACCCTTTCTCGATGTAATCGGACACAGAGACATCCCCTTGCCGCTTGCTCAGTTTTCCGCCTCCTTTGTTCAGCAAAAGCGGAACATGCGCGAACTTCGGCGGATCCCATCCAAACGCTTCGTAGAGCAGGAGGTGCTTGGGCAGCGAGGGGAGCCACTCTTCCCCCCGGAGTACGAGATCCACTTCCATCAGGTGGTCATCCACCACATTGGCCAGGTGGTACGTGGGGAAGCCGTCGCTCTTGAGGAGCACGGTGTCATCCACTGCAGAACTCTTGAATTCCACCTTCCCGCGGATCTCATCATTCGCGCTGATTGTGCGGCTCTCCGGCACTTTGAGCCGGATGACATATGGATCGCCCGCTGTGATCTTCTTTTGCACTTCCTTCCCATCCATCGTGAGGGAATTGCGCATGCGCATGCGCACGGAGAGATCGTACTTCGGAGCGGGGTTTCCTGCTCTCTGCTCTTCCTCGCGCATACGGTCGAGCTCTTCTTTCGTATCAAATGCGTAGTATGCGTGGCCGGGCTGCAGGAGTTTCTGTGCATACTCTCTGTAGAGCTTGAGACGTTTGGACTGGATATACGGCCCCTTGTTCCCCTGTTCAATTGGTTTTCCATTCGCACCGAATCTTGTGAGCCCCTCATCCGGTTCCAGCCCCGCCCACCGGAGCGTTTTCACGATGTTTTCCACCGCTCCTTCCACACTTCGTTCCTGGTCTGTATCTTCAATGCGCAGAATGAACGTTCCGCCCGTTTGCTTGGCAAGCAGGAAGTTGTAGAGGGCGGTG
>DATDVK010000102.1:0-16075 GCA_035290085.1 Candidatus Peribacteraceae bacterium | reverse complement strand
CGGTCACCTTCAAAAATATGACTACCGGTCTGCTCTGGGTCGCAAGCGATCCGCATCCTCTGCATACATCTCTTCCGAGCTTCGATGCACTCAAAGGAATATCACAGGGTGAAATTTACATTTATACCTTTACGAAGATTGGCAGCTGGGGCTTCCATAACCATGCGAGTGCATCGCATAAAGGAACGATTATCGTTGAGTGACGCAATCGGGTACACGCCCACGGAGAAACACTCCTCTCCGTGGGTTTACTCTTGATTCGTTCCCTAAGATCAGACGTTGCTTTATCTTCACAGGTTTGATGTATCTTCCATATTCTGGTGGTACGGACTGTATGACGAATAGCACTGAGTGCCATGTTATTTTGTATGTCATTTGACCTCTACTTCCTTCTTCACTTTTTTCATCAGCTTTTGGTAATCTTCTTTTGGAATCATTGGGCAATACTGCCCCCACCACCAACACCTGTTTCTTGCCACAATGTAGTAACAAAAACGATACTCAATATTTCCTTTCTTTGCTGATTTCGGATTTGCCATGTCTTCCTTTTTGCCGATATAACGTAGATATTTAAGACGTTCCACAGTGAAATATTTATTGTCGTGATTATGTTGCTTCTGATACACAAAAGCTTCACGCAAATAGACGTGTATTACTTTACGGGTAACATCCTTCAGAAAAATTTCCTTAATTTCATTGAGCCCTTTTCGCTTAACAAATTCTTTCCAAGATTCAAAAGGTTCCATAAGCGCATTCTATCAAGTACCACACAGAGTAGTCGATGTTTAGAATTTATAAACCCGCGAAGCGGAAGCTTGCATTCGCTGGAGCGGCTCCGCTAAAGGGAAGGGGGTACTGGGGGAAACCATAGGTTTCCCTCAGAAAATGGTGGGCCAGGAGGGACCCCTCCACTCGTCATATGAGACGTTTATTCCGGAAGGCAAAACCTGATGATGACTTCAGGTACTTCTCAAAATCCAATGCTTTCTCTCTTGTCTTGAATGCTGAGTAGAAAACAAGTTCCTCTGGTTCAATGCGACTCGTTGTTGGCGAGGAATGGTTCTTATGTCTCACAAGCCTCTTTTTTAAATCTCTTGTAAACCCAATGTAGAATTGCCCATTCTTGAGTTTGAGGATGTATACAAAATACATAGGCAGATCATAATGCCCCACTTCGCTTTGCTGCGCAAAGCTCCGCGGGGCACACTTCGCACTTTCGTAACTGGAGATGGCGCGCCACGCGAAAGAATTCATTTGCTGTTTGCCCCACGCCGCCCCTCACTCCGTTCGGAGCTCCGCGGGGCACACTTCGCACTTTCGTAACTGGAGATGGCGCGCCACGCGAAGCTCTTCGTATAGCGAAGAGCGAAGTGTGGTGGGCCGGGAGGGATTCGAACCCCCGAAGGCAAGGCCACCTGATTTACAGTCAGGCCCGTTTGACCACTTCGGTACCGACCCACGTAAGCGAAAGAATCAGTGCCAATAGTGCAGAGAAGCACCATTTGACTGTTGGAGTGTACTTCCCACTCCCCTAGAATTCAATCCACATGTTCTACCTTCTTGCTGTGAGCTCCATGCTCGGCTACGCACTCCAGAACGCACTCCTCGTGCGATATGCACGTCGTATAGACGGGCTGAGCCTGGCCTTCTACCGGAATATCTCCTTCCTCGTCACCCTCCTTCCACTCCTCTTCCTCTCCTCCCCGCAGGAGATCGCCGCAGTGCTCTCGCACTGGAAAGTGCTCCTCCTCTCCGGCATTGCCGGAGGGGTGTACCTGGCTATTGTCTTCGAGTCCTACCGCTTCATCCCCATCGGCATTGGCCACACGATCAAACGGGCAACCATAAACGCTCTCATGGTTCCCAGTGGCCTTCTGCTTTACGGAGAACTACCGCCCCCTGCCGGATTCCTCCTCATCGCCATCATCGTCCTCTCCTGCATCTGGCTCTCTGTGCAGCGGGTGGATACTCCCCATATCTCGCAGAAACTGCTCCTTGGCATCTCTCTCTCCATCCTTGCGTCGTTCCCGGTCGTCATCACGAATATCATCCTTGCGGACATGAGCCGCACAGTGGATCCTCTCGCGAGCAGCTACTTCTGGGAAGCAGCAATAGGTATTGCAACCACAGTGATCATACTGCTGCGATGGGTGCTCCTTCGGAGGGGTCTTACACGCATCGACTCGCATACCGTGCTCGGCATTACCGCTGCAGCCTCCCCGACTCTCATAGGGACAGGATGTTACGCGCTCGCCCTGAGCATGGGGCCCATTGCCATTGTGAGCGCCATCGGAAGCGGGTCGCTGATTATCACAGGAATCTGCGGCTGGCTCTGGTATCACGAGAAACTAAGCCGTTCCCAGTGGGCAGCGATGGTACTGATACTCGTAGCAATCGTGTGGCTGAAATTTGTATGACAGAAATCAGTAAGCAGAAGTCAGTAACTGCTCACTGCCTTCTGACTTCTGACTTCTTTTTTATTTGTCCCACCGAATCGCCTCCATGGGGCTTAAGCTCGCAGCTTTTTTCGCAGGAACAATGCCAAAAAGGAGACCTGTCCCGAGCGCCATGAGCACCGCTGCAAGCAAAGCTGAGAAAGAGGGAACAAATGGGACATGCCCGATGTATTTACTCGCTGCAGCAGCAAGAATCATTCCGAGTGTCATTCCCCCAATGATACCGATGCTCCCCCCCACGAGCGTGAGCGTCACAGCCTCGATGAGGAACTGGAGAAGGATGTCATGGCTGCGGGCACCCACAGCCTTGCGCAGCCCGATCTCCCTCGTCCGCTCCGCAACGGAGACGAGCATGATATTCATGATGCCGATACCGCCGACGAGCAGCGAAACCCCGGCTATGAGCGCAATGAACACCGTGAGGCCGAGTGTGACCTGACCGACAATCTCTGTCGCCTGTTCCGCCGAGCGGGCACGGAAGTCATCTTTATCCACATCGTTCTCAGGATTCAGGATGCCATGTCTCTGGCGAAGCAACGCTGTGACATCCGCAATGGCAAGCTCATCATCCTCGATCGCCTGCATGGTCATGTAACTCAGCTCCTTGTGGCCCGTGGCGGCACGCGCCGTGGTGAATGGGACGTATACGGGCGTATCAAGATCCTGCATGAGAGCAGAGCCAATACCCTGGAGAGTTCCTACGACCGTGTAGAACCGGCTGCCAATCCGGATGCGCTCGCCGATGGGGTCCTTCTGCCCGAAGAGATCTTCCGCTGCCTGATGTGCGAGGACAGCCACGGAACGCGCTGCCTTCTCATCAGAATCTGAGAGGAGCCGCCCTGTCTCCAGCTTTATACCGTAGTTTGCGAAGAAGTTGCCGGTGGTCCCGAAGATGAAGGGTGAAATTTCCTCATTCCCGTACAGCACCTTCTCCGTAATGAAGATCACTGGTGCAACGCTCCGTACCGTGGTGAGCCTGGCGATTGCTTCGTAGTCGCTGTAGGTCACGCTGTCGAGCGTGCGGCCGAACTTCTCAAACCCCGTTGGGTACACTTCTATGAGGTTATTGCTGAACGATTCAACCTGATCCAAGATATAGCGCTCAAAGCTGCGTCCGACGGAGACCATGAGCACCACGGAACCGACCCCTATGATGATGCCAAGCATGGTGAGTGTTGACCGCATTCTGTGAGCGGCAATTGCCCTGTAAGCCGTTTGGATGGTGTCGCGGAAGAGCATGGAAAAGAAAGCAGAAATCAGAAGAAAGAAGACAGTGATTTGAGTGCAGTGACTGCCTTCTGACTTCTGCCTTCTGACTTCAAAAACAGTTCATTCATAGCGGAGTGCGTTCATGGGAGAGAGCTTGGAAGCCTGTCTTGCCGGGTAGATGCCGAACACAAGCCCCGTGAGGAGCGCCATGGCGAGAGCGAGCCCGATGGCAGGAACCGAAAGTGCAAAGTCGTAGCTCTCGAGGTATTTGTCCACAATCAACGCTGCCAGACCGGCGAGGCCGACACCGAAGACCACACCAGCGATGCCGGCAAACAAGGTGAGGAGAACTGCTTCAAAAAGGAACTGGAGAAGAATATCCCTCTTCCGTGCTCCCACAGCCTTCCGGAGGCCTATCTCACGGGTGCGCTCGGTCACGGCAACCAGCATGATGTTCATGATGCCGATGCCACCGACGACGAGGGAAATGCCGGCAATGGTCGTAATGAAGAGGGTAAGCCCGAGCGAGACTGCCCCAAGAATGTCATTCGCCTGCTGCGACGTACGGACGATGAAGTCATCCTCGTCCGTGTCACCTTCGGAATTCACGATGCCGTGGCGCTGCCGGAGCAGAGATTCCACATCCTCTTGTGCAAGATCAAAATCTCCCACCGCCTGCAGCGTGATGATGTTCGCGTACTTTTGGCCCGTCACCGCACGACCCACCGTGAGGGGAATGAAGACAAACTCATCCGCGTTCTGGAAGAACTGCGTTCCAACAGGTTCCAGAACACCAACCACCGTGTACTGCAGATCTCCGAGTTTCACGCGTTTCCCGACGGGATCTTCCAACTGGAAGAGATCGTCGGCAATGTCCGAACCGAGCACTGCAACGTGACGGGCTCTGCGGACATCACTCTCTTCCAGAACCCTACCTGTAGCCAAAGGCATATCACGGTTCAGGAAGTAATCCGGCACCGTACCTATCACCCGTGGCTCCGTCTCCTCCCTGCCGTAGATGGCAGTGGGAACATCCACAAAGATGGCTGGTGCTACATTGGTAATGGTGGTGAGACGCTCCAGCGCCTCGACATCGTCGAACGTGAGACTGTCGAAACCGGCAATGAGCGTCCCCTCTGCTCCCTCCTGCTGCCCGGGAAACACGACCATGCTCTGCGCACCGATGGAGCTGATCTGGCTGAGGATGAGCACTTCCATACTGGCACCAACTGCTGTCATGAGTACCACTGAACTCACACCGATGATGACCCCGAGCATCGTGAGTATGGAACGTTTTCTGTTGACGCCGATCGCTCTCCGGGCCGTCGCGAATGTGTCTGTGATGAACATGGCTACTTGATGTGTTTCACATTCTTGGCGTGATTCCGCTTGAAGCCACGCGTGTCGGTCGCAATGCGCCCATCGAGAATGTGAATAACGCGCTCGGCATACTCTGCAGTCATCTTTTCGTGCGTGACGAGAACGATGGTTCTCCCTTGCTTGCTGTGGAGATCCTGCAGGACCCCCATCACCTGAATGCCGGAGGCACTATCCAAGTTTCCTGTCGGTTCATCTGCGAAAATAATATCCGGCTCGGTCACGAGTGAACGGGCAATAGCCACACGCTGCTGCTGGCCGCCGGAGAGTTGGTTGGTGAAGTACGTCGCTCGCTCGGTAAGACCGACTTGCTCAATGGCTTTCATCCCTCTCTCCGTGCGCTCAGATGCCGGAATGGTCGGGTGATAGAGCAGGGGGAGAATGACGTTATCCAACACAGTCGTTCGGGGGAGCAGGTTGAACGCCTGGAACACAAAGCTCACGCGCGTCGCGCGGATGCGGGCGAGCTCGTCATCGTGGAGCACACGTGTCTTCTGGCCGCGGAAGAGGTAGGAACCGGAGGTGGGGGTATCCAGGAATCCGAGAATATGCATAAGCGTGGATTTGCCTGATCCGGAAGGCCCCATGATAGAAACAAACTCCCCCTCGCGGATCGTGAGATCAATGTCAAAGAGCACCGGCGTTTCCATCCCGTCATTGAAGTACGACTTACAGAGATCAATAGTCTCTATGAGAGGTGCCTTCTCTGATGCGTTCTTCTTGGTCAACGGAAGAAAGGGAATGTTCTATGTTTCATTTTACCATTGTTCTTTTTCCTTATTCCTTAATAAGGATAATCACTTTCTCCCCTTCTTCCGCCCCACTGATGATTTCCACATCAGTGTCGGACTCCATGCCGACGACAACAGCACGCTCCTCTATCTCATCTTCCCCATGAAGAATGCGGACAATATCCTGCCCCAGCACATTCTTGATGACAGAACGTCCCGGCACCATCGTCACGTCCTTCTGAACCCCGGTGATGATCTCCACATCGCCCGTCATGCCAATCTTCAAGTTTTTCTCTTCGTCCTCAAGGAAATCGAGCTTGATACGGTACTTCGGCACTCCATCGACTAAGGTGGCAGCAGGATCAATTTCTGTCACCTGCAGGAGGAAGTCGCGGCCAGGGTAGGCATCGAGTTCCACGCCCCCTTCCTGCTCGTACTGCACTTTGGGAATGTCGATCTCCGAAACGAACATTTCCACGCGGTACGGACTGTCCCCGAGCATGGTGATCGCACGATTGAAGTCCTCGAAATCCCCGGTAAATTCTCCGGCCTTCAGGTTCACCTTGGTGATGCGCCCGGCGATGGGAGCCTTGAGAACGGTATCATCCAGTCTTGCCTGCGCGTAGCGGACCCCTGCGTACGCTCTGTTTGCCGCTGCCCTTGCGGCATCGATATCCGCCTGCCGAGCACCGGCCTTCTTCAGCGCAAGCTGGGCCTCCTGCACGCGCAACGACGTCTCGTACGTCATTATGTCGGCCAATGCCTTATCCTTGATTCCCTGTGCAGTCGCGAATGCAGATTCCTCCGTGGCAATCTCCGTACTGAAATTCGCAGAGGCATCCCGGGTGGCCTTGAGCTGATCCTCTATGTCATTGAGCGCACTCTGGATACTGTTTCTCTCACCCGCGGCAGAATCCTTGTACGTCTCCTTCGTTGCGGTGGTGAGGTAGTTGGACGTTGGAAGGGCAACAATGATGGTATAGGCATCATCCGCCGCAGTAACAGCGTGCAGAGCTGCGTCCCGCGCAACTTCCAGATTCTCTGTTGCCTCTTCGAAATCCGCTGGCCTGCTCCCAAGAAGCGCATCCGCAATGGTTCCACCTGCTTCCTCCCGCTTGCGCACGTACACCTCAAACTCAAGGCGGGACCGGAATTCCACCGCATTCTTGATGACAGTGGTATCGAAGTAGTCGTCGAGTTCATTGAGGGAATTCTCAATATCGGTGAGCTCCTGGGAAATGGTACTACCCGCAGTGGAGACATAGCCACTGAGACTGGTCTCCGCCTCGCGGTGTAACTGATCAAGCTCACTCTGAGACCGCCCGAGACTCCGCTCGGCATTCTCCAGGGTGGCGCGTGCCGCAGCGAGAGCCGCACGCTTGTTCTCCACTTCTGCCTCTGCAATTGCAATTTCCTCCGGGCGCGTTCCTTCCTCAAGTGCTCGCAGATCCGCGAGAGCAGCCTGGTAACTTGCAGAAGCAGACGAAAGATCCGCCTCCAAACTGTTATTGCGCAGTTCTGCAAGCACATGATCTGCTTCCACAGTATCACCCTCTTTCACATAGACCTCCTCCACTACCCCGGTGACAGGAAACTTCAGCTCCAAATCCTTCTCGGAGATCACCGTACCTACTGCCTCCACTGACTGGATGAGATCCCCCCTCACGGCCTCAGCTGTGATGTACTCCGGCTTCTCCGGTCCGAACAGGAAAAATCCCAGCGCAATGGACGGAAGCAGGATGATGGCGAGAAGGAGCAACAGCTTCCAGCGCCTACGCACGAACTTCCACACAGCGTTGCGCACTGTCTTCCATGGAATACTTCTGAGGAGAGCGAGAGGATTCTTCACGCTGCGATACACTGGGAATGTCTAGGTATACTAAATCATTCTATTTTACCACAAAACAAATATCTCATCAATTTATGGCTTCAGCCCTGCAATTGCAGAAAAAGCCTCCCTCACCACTGTCTCTACAGGACGCATTTTGATGCCTTCGGAAAGAAGCTTTGCATTGGTGAGCACACAATTGCTGCGCCCGGCTTTCGCCACTTCGGAGAGCTCTCCGAGTGTGAGACGCTCAAACGTGTGCCTCGGATCCACGAGTTCCTTATAGAGCTCCATTATTCTGTATGGCGACATCACCCCGGGATTCACCACATGGTAGATACCCGTTTTCCGCCTCTCTATGAGCACCTTCGCCGCAGCAAAGAAATCGGGCAGATACGTGAGAGAATTTTCCGTGTCGAGCACGCGGGAATACTTCGTAAGTTTGGAAATGAGATTGCGTTCATGCAGGGAACCATCAAACGGCATGCGGAGACGGAGGATGAGCACTCCTCCCTTTCCATCCGGACCGGCAGGAAACTCTCTGAGAATCTCGTCACACGCGGCTTTCGTCAGAGAGTAGAAGCTGCCACGAAAGTTCGGCGCATCCTCTTCTGAGAAGCCCTTTCCCCCGTTATCCCCCTGGTACACGCACCCGGACCCCAAATGCACCCAGTAGATGCCTCGCTTCTGACACTCATTGAGCAATATGAGCGGCCCTGTGATATTCGCATGCACCGTTTCCTCCTTGTGATCCTCACACCAGTCGATGTTCGGCCGTCCCGTCTTCCCTGCAGCATTGATGACAACATCGGGCTTCTGCGTATCCAATACCGCCGCAACCGCATTGCAGTCTGCGATATCGGCTGAAGGAGCCACCGCATTGGGAAAGAGCCTGAGGAACTCCTGGCCCATGTAGCCCTTCCCACCGAAGACAAGGATTTTCATAGCACGGCATATGGTAGCCGAGAAAGGAGAGAACCTCTAGCCAGATGGAAGACCTTCTGGGGATGCCTGTCCTCCCCGTCCTCTTGCGAAAAACTGGATTTTTCATTCCAACCGTAGTGCGATATACTATCTGCATGGCTCGCTCCCACCGCAGAACCACACGCCACAGACATATGGCGAAGAGGAAAGCCCGGCAGCTGAAATTCAGCGAGAGCACGCGGAGGCAGATAAGCGGTACGGTACAACTCTGCATCGGCATTCTCCTCCTGCTCGTCCTCCAGCAGCAGGCGGGGATGATCGGCGAGAGTCTGCAGCTCTTCCTGGTGTTCTTCTTCGGGAAATGGGGAATCCTCTTCCCTCTGACACTCATCGTTTCCGGACTCCTCCACTGGTTCCTGAATCCATCCAAGTCCAATATCAGAGAGAAGAGAATTCCCACCCGCATCTGGCTCGGGCTCGGGCTCTGCCTCGTTTCTTTCCTCGGTATGATGCACATTGGCGCACCCGTGGAAGAGATCGGTACACAAAGAGATGAGCTTGCCGGTGCCATCGGCTTTATGGTGAGCATGCCCTTTCTGCTCTTCGCCAGCCGCGCTGTCGGGTACACCGTTCTCGTTTCAGTCTTCGTGGCGGGGTTATTCATCGCGTTTGAACCGGATCTCCCTTCGCTCCTGAAAACTGGCAGTGCCCTGATCTCTTCACGAAAGGAGAAGAAAACTGTGCAGCAGAGCAGACGCAGAATCCCAGCGATGGAACAGGCGCGGGAAAAGGAACAGAAACATGAAGAAGAGGAAGAGGAAGAGGACCCTGACCTCATGGAGGAGGACCATGAACCGCCTGAACTCAATATCGTCCGTCCGGTCTTCGCAAAACAGACGGTGAAAAATGCCGCAGCCAAAAGTCTGAAGAAGGCAGCAAAAGCCGCGAAGAATACCATCACCATGCAGGACACCCGCTTTGAGGAGTGGACTTTCCCAGGCTACGACCTCCTCGACGACGCGCAGAGCGAACTGACCGTGAATGACGAAGAGCTCAAGCGTCAGGCACGGCTGATAGAGGAGAAACTCAATGAATTCGAGATTGAAGTCATGGTGCGCGACGCACATCCCGGACCCACGGTGACGCAATTCACCCTCCAGCCTGCAGAAGGAGTGAAACTGAGCCGCATTGGCGCCTTAAAAGATGATCTCGCACTTGCCCTTGCCGCTCCCAGCCTCCGCATCGAAGCACCCATTCCGGGAAAATCCCTCGTTGGCATTGAGATGCCGAACATCAAGAGAACCATCGTGCATCTCCGCGAAATCATGGAGAGTCCGGAATTTGTGCAGAGCACTTCTAACCTCACGCTCCCCCTCGGCCGCGACGTGGGAGGGAAAGCCATTGTTGCACCGCTCAACGGCATGCCGCATATCCTCATTGCCGGAGCAACGGGATCAGGAAAATCCGTCTGCATGAATACGTTCCTTATTTCGCTTCTTTACCAGAATGCCCCGGACCAACTGAAACTCATTCTCATCGATCCCAAGCGCGTGGAGCTCGTGCCGTACGACGGCATACCGCATCTGCTTACGCCGGTGATCACCGAAGCGGAAAAAGCCCTGCAGGCTCTCCGCTGGGCCGTAGCAGAGATGGGACGCCGCCTCCACCGCTTCTCCGAGCAGGGAGTACGAAACATCGATGAATACAATGAGATACAGACAGAAGAAGAGAACGTCATTCCCCGCGTCGTGATTGTGATCGATGAGCTCGCGGATCTCATGATGCGCCAGTTCCGTCGCGATACGGAAATGATGGTGGTGCGCATTGCACAGATGGCACGTGCCACGGGAATGCACCTCGTCATCGCCACCCAGCGCCCGAGCGTGGACGTCATCACAGGACTGATCAAGGCGAACGTTCCCTCCCGCATCGCCTTCCGGACAGTGAGTTCTGTCGATAGCCGTACCATTCTCGACGGCATAGGTGCCGAAGATCTGCTCGGCAAAGGAGATATGCTCTACCTGACCGCAGAGACGCCAAGCCCCATGCGCATTCAGGGAATCTTTGTCTCTACCAAAGAAGTCGAGCGAGTGATCAACGCCGTGAAGATCGCAGGAGGAGGAAAGATCACGGAGGAAATCCCGATGGATGAAATGGACGAAGGCCCCATTGTCGCAGAGACAACTACTATCAACCTTGAAGCGGATGACAACGGCGGGGATGACCTCTTCTTCGAAGCAGTCCGGGTGGTACAGGAAACAGGAAGAGCCTCAGCAAGCCTGCTTCAGCGGCAGCTCAAAGTGGGGTACGCTCGCGCTGCACGGCTCCTGGACATCATGGAAGACAAGGGCATTGTGGGCCCTGCCGACGGCGCAAAACCCCGGAAGGTGTACATCGATACTATGGCAACGCAGTGATGTTTTCCAGAGGTTCCCTACACTAACAGTGAATCTTTCACCGCTTTCGATGGTACAATTTTTCCATGAAGCTCCTCATTGGAACGAACAATGCAGGAAAAGCCACAGAGATCGCAGAGTGTCTCCGTGACACTCCTATCGAATTAATCACACCGAAAGATCTGGAGAAGGAGATTGCTGCACCGCCTGAGACGGGATCCAGCTTCGCAGAGAACGCCATCCAGAAGGCACGGCACTACCATGTGTTCACGGGACTCCCCACGATCGCAGATGACTCCGGGATCGAGGTGGATGCACTCGCGGGAGAACTGGGAGTGCACACGCGCCGCTGGGGCGCAGGGCCGCAAGCCTCCGACGAGGAGTGGATTGCCTACTTCCTCAAACGCATGAAGGAGGAAGAGAACAAACGCGCCCGCTTTGTCTGCCATATCGCCCACTTCGATGCCGGGGGGAACCTCCACATGTTTCAGGGAATCTGCGACGGGGAAATCACCGATGAACTTGAAGCCGATTACCTCCCCGGATTGCCAATTTCCGCCTGCTTTCGGCCCAAAGGCTACGATCTCGTGTACTCCGCAATGAGCGTGAAACAGAAGAACACGATCAGTCACCGGGGAAAGGCGCTCGCGCAGCTCCGGAGGCATCTGTTTTCGTGAGCTTTGCGTTCATCGTGAAGAGGTGAAGCAAATTACTGTACAAATTTTTTGTACAATTCTCTCCGCTCAGGTGCAGGGCCAGCTCGCCGGCGACTTCGGATCAGCCGCCACGGTTATATGACATATTTTCTTCCTCCTCACAGCAACCCTGCGGAGAGCGCGACACGCCGGTACTGCTTCAGGAATCCCTCGCGGAGCATGGTAGGTGCGGTGCGGGCGAGGCTCACCAGCGACGGGGTCTCCTTCCTGCTCGAAAGACCGGACATATCCGTATTGGAAGTAAGCACCTGGAACACCTGCGAGCGACGGAGGGATGCAGCCGGATGCGTAACGGGAATATCCACATAGACCTGCCCCAAATCTTCCGGATGGTGTGCATCGGAACCCGCCGCAAGAAAGCGTGGTTCGTGCTCCTCCGGCAAATGCCCGCTAGTTGGGCGGGCGCTTGTAAGTAGACTGTCACGCACAGAATCGCAGTACGGCACATTATTGAGCAGCGCTAGAATTTGATCATAACAACCATTGCTCACCTCGTACGCACGGATGGTAGAGAGGAACCGTCGCATCTCCGGTACAGAAGGGTACCGCCTGCGCAGGGCGGTGAAGAGCAGATAGGGATGGGGAATGAAGTAGTGGAGGTCTTCCGCCCGGTGGAGGTACGCGATTATCTCCTCGAGCGTCATCTTGTGGGGTTTGAGGAGGTCGGGATGGTCGTCGTACCAGTCATCCTCAGCAAAAGCCACGACCTCGATACCTTTCATGCCGTCGTTCGTCGCGAGTTCCAGCCCCGGATACACGTGGGTGCGTGCAGAAGCAGGCATCGCATCTGCGATGCGGCGGTATCCGTCCGCCGGGTGGTACATGCGTGCGTGGTCCGTGGCAATTACGGCATCCAGCTCCGCAGCGGTCAGGGCATCCCAGCTTCGCTTAACCCGCGGCTTCTGCGCAAGGCCACGAAGCATGTTCGGGTGCCAGTGGTAGTCGGCCCGGAGGCGCGCTCCATCGTCCCTGCCATCCGCTCCGTCCTCACACTCCTTCGATCGGATTGACTCCATGGGAATACGGGAGTGGGTGCAGTGTAGGGATACACAGGACAAAGGCAAGGGAAGATCGTTTAAAATCAAAAAAATGCCGCAGAAACCGCATGCGATGCATTTTACAGCAGAGTGCACACACAGAAGCTGGCTAAAAATGTACAGGCCGCAGTTCACGGAACCTTCGCTTCCAGCGGCGTGAAATCGAGTTTCATAATCTTCTCCCACACACGCTCAATGAGCTCCTTGAGTTCCTTCTTCTCTGCCTCCGTAACAGTGAAAGCACGACGGACAGGATGCTCACTCCCCTCTCCGACAAACTCCAGCACAAACTCCTGAGGCTGGAGCATCCCTGCACTCTGCTCAACAAGCAGAGCATAGAAAATGAGCTGCCTCCTGTATCCGAAGTCTTCTATCTCTTTCGGTGACTTGGGTTTGCCTGTTTTGTAATCGTAGACAATTGCATGGGAAGAAAGCGGCTCGAGGAGATCGATGCGGTCGACCTTCCCTTTGATGGGGATATCACCGAGACGCGCCGATAGGTCGTACTCCACTTTATGAATGACAGGATAAGGTTCCCGAAGTGAGGAATCGAAGTACCGGCTCAGTGTTTCCTTCCCGAGACTTTCCAGCCGCACAAAATCCAGTCCTGTGAGCAGTTCGCGTTCGCGGAGGTGCTCCGAGAACCTCCTGAGCAGCTCATCCTTGCCCAGAGGATGCCCTCCCTGTACAGAGAGTGCCCATTGCGCCAGCACATGGTGCACTGCATTCCCGTAGGCAAAATGCGCTTCCTTCGCTTGCGGAACAAAAAGGAGATGCCTTTCAAGGAAAAGCTGCGGATCCGCCAGAAAATCATTGAGCGCAGTCGGAGAGAGAAAAAACTGCTCCAGGCGCTCCTGCAGAAATGCTTTCGTCTCCTCATCGATTTTCCTCGCCGGCACTAAGAGAAGTGTGGACATGCGCGCAGGATTTCGCACACCGCACTTCTCTTCTTGGAGCTTCCCTGCCTCCGCAAAGAAACTAGAAGGAGATACTGCCCTCAAGCTGTCCCCTGTTGTAAGTTCCTGGGGACAGGTAAAGAGAAGTTCCCTCTTCGCGCGCGTCATGGCCACAAAAGCAAGACGGCGCTCATCCTGGTTCTGCTCATAGGTCTTCTGGTCCTTCTCCCACCCGAAGAGGAGATCCTCTGGAACAGCCAGCGACGGAGGATTGCGGCGGCGGTCCCAGTGACCCTCGCGGAAATTCGCAATGACGACCGTGTGAAATTCCTGTCCTTTGCTTTTGTGGGCCGTCATGAGCTGCACTCCATCTTCTGTGAGATGCGGCAAATCGTACGTGAGGCGCAGATCACTGTAGTCATCGTTCCCATAGAACGTGAGATCGGAAAGGAACACATCGAACGAAAACGAAGGCTGCTCATACGCTCGTTGCTTCACCCGGTCGAAGAACTCCTGCACAGCAGCAAAATCCATCACATTCATAGCTCCATGCTCAAAAGGAACCAGAAGCCCGCAGTCTTTCAGTGTGTGTTCCAGCGTATCGACAACTGTGCGTGACGCGAGCTTGTGATGGAGCGAGAGCACTCTGTCACGGGCACTGAGTACAGAAGCAGTATCTTGCAGGAAAATGTTTACTTCCTCGAGCCTGAGGAGCAGATCGAGCAGCGAACACTCCTGCTCCCGCCGCGCAAGAAACAGACGGCTTAAGTCTGCAGGTTTGCAGCAAAAGCAGTCGCAGGCAATCGCCGCCGAGAGTGTGCTGCTCTCCTCGGGTTTATGGATAGCACGGAGAATGGCGATGATCTGCAGCACGAGGGGATGACCCAGGAGATCGAGCTTCCCGGTGAGCTGTACCGGAATGCTGCGAGCCCTGAAGACATCGTACAACGGAAGCAGCTCTGCGTTCGTCTGCACAAGCACGGCAATCTCCTTGGGATTGATCCCCTCCTTCAGCCGATCTTCTATGAGGTCCGCAATCATCCACGGCTCACTCATATCGCTCGGCGAGAGGAGGAGCCTCGGTAACGTACCCTTCTCTCTCGTTGCTGCAGTGAGATGCTTCTCCAGACCCGGTACACGTCCAACGAGGCGTTCTGTATTCTCTGAGATCAGATTTCCGGCAGCATCGAGAATCGGTTGCGTGCAACGGTAGCTTGTCGTGAGAGGAATGACGGGTGCCTGCGGGAAACGGTCCCGGAAGGAGAGGATGTTTTTGAGATTCGCTCCCTGGAAACGGTAAATGGCCTGGTCATCATCACCGACAACAAAGAAATTCGGCTGCTCGTCGCCCGTGGGATCGGTGGTGAGGAGTTCTATGAAGTTGTACTGGGCCCCGTTCGTGTCCTGGAATTCATCCACCAGCACGTACTGGTATCTCTCCTGGAGCGCAGCGAGCATCCACTCTTCCGTCCTGAGGGCCTCTGTCACATACAGAATCATGTCTGCGTAGTCGTAGCGACCCGTCGCAAGAAGCATCTCCTGGTAGCGGAAAAAGACCTCCAGAAAATCCCGGTACTTCCGCGCGAGGAGGAGGTTCCTGTCATGCGCTTTCGTCCCTTCCCTGCTCTTCTCAGCCATCCTCTGCTCATACTCTTCTGCCGTACGAAGGAGCACCGCGCGATCGGTGACCCCCTCCCGCTTGAGCTGGCTGATACGCTCCAGAATATCCTTCGTACGGGCATAGGGCGATTTTTTGCTTACCAGAGCGGTCTCTGGAGGTAATTGATCAATTATTTTGTTCAGCTCTCTGTACCGTTCGACATCGCTGATCTGGGAACGGACATCCCACTCCTCAAACACGTGCGGTTGTTGGCTGATAATGCTGTTGCAGAAGCCGTGGATGGTCTCCACAGTCACCCCGTACGCATCAGATCCGATGATCTCGCGCAGGCGCCTGCGCATGGCAGTGGCACCGCTCTTGCTGAATGTGAGGCAGAGAATGTTCCCCGGCCGCATCTGCGTCCTGCGGAGGATGTTGGCCGTGCGCATGGCAACGACCTCTGTCTTCCCCGTTCCAGGCCCGGCAACAACCATCACCGGACCCTCAATCGCCTCCACAGCAAGTTTCTGAGCGTCGTTGAGTTCCGCAAAACGGCTCTCAAACACACCCTCGTTTTGCTTCCGCTTCTTCGCCGTCGACCTTGTCTTGAGAGGCTGCTTCATAGCCGCATGCTATCACCAGCCTTCGCCCCGCGCACGCGGGGCTACCTGTCCGCCGTAGTCCGCTGCAAGTGGACGGAGGTGGATGGCCGGTGAGATCTGCCATCGTTCAATAATCGAAGGTGTCCAATTCCAAGCGAGTGGGTACCAACAGAAAACGCCCTCTCCTGAGCAATTCCGCAGATGAGAGAATCCCATTGCCAGAAACGCCTCTCCGATGTACTGATTGCATTTCCCCGGCCGTATTCATGATAGAGTCTGTACTGTATTTTCTCCCCCTCCCCC
>DATDVK010000101.1:0-5031 GCA_035290085.1 Candidatus Peribacteraceae bacterium | reverse complement strand
CCCCCATGGGAAGACATGCCGCCATGCCAGACTTTCAGGACCTCCAGTGGATCGCGGAGCAGGAGCTCCGGAGCGTAGAAGAGCACGTATCCAAGCCTGCCCCCCACGAGGACACCAATAACCCCCCAGGAGAGAACAGTTGCCCAATCATCCCGCAGGAGCGAAACACCCCTCTGTCTCTGGAGCCTGGGCAGGAGGAAGTATGCGAGCAGGAACGCAAGCAGGTACATGATGCCGTACCAATGGATGGGGAATCCGAAGACCTCAAGCGCCACGCGACGACTCGGGAAGAGGGAGAACATGTCATACGACTTCGCGATCATGAAGTTATCTTAGCAGATTGTTGGCTTACTTTTATGAATATCGGCGTAGCATGATCGCTTCGCCGATATTGAGTACAGAATAAACTTCACATCCACTAACTCTTAGAATGCGAAGCCGTATCAGGTACACGTTACCTTGAGCAGAGAGGTATTTTCCAGCCTCTGGAAGCAAGGATCTTCAACAAACTTCTGAGCGAATTCCCCGTAGTATTCGAAGAACAGCGGTGTGAGCAACAAGTACACCGGACCTTCAAGCCTCTGCAATAACTCCCTGCGCTGCTCATGAGTGCCGTAGAGAAACAGTTCCCAGTCTTGGAACGGCCACGTGTAGCTGAAGAGTCCCGGACCCGCAACACGATGGTTCGGCAACCAGCCGCGCAACCACGTGGTGGACTTGTTTTCGAGTGTCACAACGAACGCATCAGCCGGGAGGCCTGCACCTTCCACACTCTTCACAGCAGCGAACATCTCCTCATCGATGTCCGGTCTGCGCAGCAGGAAAGATTCGTAGGAAAGGTAGGACTGCCCGAGGATGAGCAGCACGAGAACTGCATGCCAGAAGACGTTCGGAACGCCCTTCCACAGAGAGACGATCCCGTACGCAGCGAAGGGAAGGAGGAAGAAATCAAGGTGGAGGAAGAAGCGCCTGTAGAAGAATAGCTTTAGGAGAACGAAGGTAGCAGACCAGAGCACTGCCAAAGACCACGGTGCCACAGAACGGTCGCGGTACAGAGTGCAGAGGAAACCGCATGCACCAGCCAGAAGAAGCAGAAAATTCATCTTCAGGTAGAAGAGCCCCGGGGGAAAGGAGCCGGCAGGGGCATTCTCCCCCCAGAGAGTGAAGAGCTTTTTCACATGGTCCCATACCGCCTGCTGCCAGACCGGCAGGTAGACAAGAGTAGCAACAGCGAAAACGACGGCACCAGCGAGTGTCGCCTTCCACCACTGGGGATGCTCCCGGTACCGCAACCCAAGCAGAAACCACCATGTCCCCATGACAAGCGCGAAGAGGAGTCCTGTCTGGTTATGCGTTGCGAGGCAGAAGATAGCCGGTATCACCGCCCACCAGGATTTCCTGTCCATGAGATGGAACGTCAGCACCATGAAGAGGAGAGCGAGATACGCCTTCCAGTACATAGCAGCGAACCCGTCGAAATACGGAGCAGAGAGCGCACCTACGAGAAGCACGCAAACACCAACCGCTTTCCCTTCCCTCTTTGCAGTCACCCACGCAAGAACGCAGACAAGCACAATCGCCATCACATTCCAAAGCCAACCCACCAGCCAATCGACGGGGAGCCCGGCGCGAATGAGAAGTGTGGAGAAGATAAAGAGCCCCAGTGCATGTGCATGAGCCCATGTATCCATCTCACCCAGCACAAACGGCGGGAACCCCTCTGCATGCCGCACAAACAGGTACCGGTAAATGCCCGGGTCATAGCCAAGCGGAAGATTATACACGAAGAGAGGCAGCAGAAACTTCACCGCAACGAGAAGCAGGAAGAAAGCAGCCAGAGCCGTCAGGGGCGTCACCTTCGCCGTTGTACTGGGAGAAGACATTTCCCGATGATTATAGAGCTTCCAAGAGCTTCTGTAACGCCCGAATGGAAGCCTCTGCCGCAAAACGCCGCTGTACCTCTGTACGAGCGGCAGCGGCAACGCGTGTTCCTTCCTCCGGATGCGAAAGCAGCCCCTGTACCGCGTGCAACCACGCCGGGAGATCGGCAACGGGAAGGAGGAATCCTGTCTCCCCATGCCGGACGAGAGACCTGAGTCCATCCGTCTCACTCGCAAGGAGCGGCGTCCCGGCCGCCATAGCTTCCAGTGCGGTGAGGCCAAATCCCTCAAGGTACGAAGGACAGAGCACGAGTTCGGCACGCCGCACCAAAGCAATGAGATCCCGCAACGGGAGTGAAGAAATCCTCTGCACCGAAAGATCCTTCTTCACAGCCAGACGGTCTATGAATCCCTGCTGTATCCCCTCTCCGACAACAATGAGTTTTGCAGATGGGCAGAGCTGCTTCACATGGGGCCAGAGCTCCGCGAGGAAACGGACGCCCTTCCGCTGTTCCATGCGAGCAATGTACACACAGAGCCCCGGATCTTTCTCCCCCTGCGCCACGAGCCAGGGATGGAGATCGGCAAGCTGTGGGAGAAGATACACACAGCCAGGCGTGCAACCGTACGTGTGCACAAGAACGTCTCTTGTATCCGCTGCATAGCAGAAAATGGTGTCTGCCTTGCGGAGGGAAATCCGTTCCAAAGGCAGGAACGCGCGTTTCCACCACTGACCAGGAACGAGACGGATCTGCTGCGCATACGTGTGGTAGACGATGGCAACAGCGGTACAATCCTTTGGTTTCTTCAGCAGCCACACTCCGCCTGGACCACAGGGGAAACACACAATTTCCCTCTTCGTCCTGTGTATCCAGTGCTGCAGACCGAAGAGAAGAACAGCGGAGAATGCGCAGTGAAACCCTCCGTGCTTCGTCCAACTCCCGATCACATCTGTGCCACCCGAGGACACGAGGGTTCGCACATCGTATCCCTGTTTCCGGAGGATTTCTGCCATGTGTCTGAGTGTTCGCCCAAGCCCTCCTTTGGGAGGATCAAAATCCCAACTCACGATGCCGATCCTACGAGAGGAGTGCATCGCGGAGACGTGGGAGGAGCTGCGGCCAGCTGTAGTGTTCCCGCGTGCATCGCGCGACACTCAGAGGATCGGGCGGTTGTGTGAGAACAGAACGGATGCACTGCACACACTCCTTCGCATTGCCAGTCTGGAAGAAGAGCCCTGTCTCTCCCTCCTGTACAGCCTCCGTAAGACCCTCCAGTCTCGCAGCGACAACGGGAACTCCCCTGCTACTCGCCTCGATGCAGACAATGCCGAACCCCTCCATGTCCGCTTCACGGGGCACATTGGGAACCACGAAACAATCCGACTCTTTCAGAAGCTGATTACGGCGCTCATCACTTACGGCGCCCGCAAGAGTCACTGCATCCTCCAAACCTTTTTCGTGAACTACTTTTTTGATCAACTTCTCATGTGGCCCTGTCCCCACAACCGTGTAGTGGAGGTGAGGATACTCCTGGAGAAGGAGCGGGAGCACCTCAGAGAGAAACCATGCCACACCCTTTCGGGGAACAAGACGACCGACCGTGAGAAGCCGAGGCTCCCCTCTCTTTCCCCTCCGCACGCACTCATCAGCACCCATCCAAATGCCACAGGGAATGACAACGATTTTCCCCCGCAGAACTCCCCTGGCATACACTGCATCTGCCGTCGCATGGCTGATGCAAATGACACGATCGAGCGAAGGGAGTGACCGCCGGAGCATCCACTGGTAGAGAGGAAGTGTGCGAAGAACATCCAGCCCGGATGCTGTTGCGGTGATTTTCGCCCCGGGGATGAAGAATTTAATCGCCACTGCGAGAGGACTCAGCGCCATATCCCCAAGATGAACTCTGTATCCGCGACGCGCAGCATGTACGCCCCGCCAGAGAGCCAAAAAAGGAAAAGAGGGATACTGCAGAAGTCTCCGAGGGCCAAGAAGCACTGTGTTGCCGCCAGTAATTTCCTGGAAAGCTACCAAGAGATCCTGGGTGTACTGCTGCATCCCCCCCTTCCCGCGGAGTTTCCGAGTGATGAAGAGGACATGCGACATCGACACGATAGTACTACCAGACACGGCGCCGTTTCCAATCAAACTTTCACCCGACTCCGCCCCGCATAGGCGGGGCTCCGCCGGGTTTCGCAAATGAGGAAGTGAGGTATCTGAGGAGATGCTCCGGTCTTGAGGTCGGGGAGCTTCACTGGCTTTGCGCAGCCGTTATCGCAGCAATGATGTTCACCGACAAACGACGCCGTGTCCAGCTCCCCACCAGAGCCACGAACTCCTCCTCCTCACGATGTTGCGTGCACCTGCATCCTGTCCTCTCCTGATGAATGCCCTATTCCACGAGCACTGCTGTCACCACAATTCTGTCTTTCGTAGTCCCCACCGGATAGCAGGTGATGATTTTGAGAATGTTCTCACGATCCTGCTGACGCAGAATTTCCGTAGCTGCAGACGAAACAACTTCAGAATCACGTACTTTGTACTCCAGTTTCTCCCCGGCAACAAAAAGGAAAATGCTCTCGCCTGCGCGGAGCTCCGGTATGCGTGCAAACACGTTCCCGTACGCACTCTGAGCAGCACGCAGATTGGGCGGGCTGCTGTGTCCTGCAATGATGATGCTCCCTCGCTCACCGGGTGTAACGGAATGAGGATAGGCTACAGCGCCGGAATTGAGCGCCACCTGCATCTGTTTCTCGAGGAGATCCCACTCCCGTGACGTCCAGTACTGCATGGATGGCTTTAGGACAGGAGTACGGATATCGAGATGGGGAATGGAAAGTGAGTATGCGAAAGAGATATTCCACTGCGAGAATTCTGATGTGCCAGCGTCGCTCGCTATTACATCCCCTGAAGGAACTAAACCTCCTAAGACTTCACTGGGTACAGCACTCTCCTGAACGGCAGAAGCAGCCAGGTGCATCTGCTCCGTTGCAACCTCTGCTAGAGTATCTGCCCCCCCCCCCAGAGCACTTCCAACCGTTCGCACAACGCCATCCCAGACAGCAGGCAGAGACCGATCCTCCCGGAAACTCCTCTCCTGTCCCACAAGCACCGAACGGCTCACAACAGCAGTCCAGAAGCCAAAAGAT
>DATDVK010000100.1:0-5886 GCA_035290085.1 Candidatus Peribacteraceae bacterium | reverse complement strand
CGGGACTCCCGGCAATATCATCTACAATCTTCAAACGAAAGAGGCCCGTCTCCTTTCCGGAGCACAACCGTTCGAAAACTTCAAAGCCGTCATCGACGAAATGCTCGCTAATTTTCCCCTCTCTACACAATGAAGAATTTTCTTTCCCTCATCGGAAAACGCGGGATCGTTCTCACCCTTGCGATCATAGGAGCAACCGCCGGTTACTTGATTGGCCTGTCGCCGGAAGCCGCTGCCAGCAGCGCTTCAAAGCAGGCATGCCCGAATTCCGTCTCATGCAATGACGGTAACTGCACAACGAAGGAAGCCTGTCGTAAGACAGGTTGCGGATGTGGCTGCCAGAATACCGATGCAAACCGCCTAAAAAAGTGATTATGGACACCTCCTTCCTCAGAGCAGGCCGGTTCTGGATAGCGACAACCCTATCGTCTGCTGCCACCGGCCTGCTCTTCAGCTGGCTGCTTGGACTCCTCAGTCCCTTCGGATTTACAGGTCCTCCCCGCCCACAACCGACCAACATTGAATTGCTCTCCTCAGTTCTAACCGCTGCGCTTTTTTCTGCCTGCATCGGATTGATTGTCTGGCGAAGAAAGTACGGTTCCTGTCCCATGGGTTCCAAGAGAGCAACCGGAATAGCAGGCACCCTTGGGACTACTGCTCTCTTCTGCCCGGTTTGCACCATCCTGCCTGCAGGAATTGCTGGTTTCTCGGTCAGTCTGAGTTTCCTGGCCCCGTACCTGCCGTTGCTTCGAACGATTGTCCTCCTGATGCTTGCGATGAACCTCGCGGTTCTGCTGCCGCGCAAGAACTGAACATTTCTTCCTTGTTCCCCACAATCGTACCTATGAAAAATCTCCTCATCATCATTACGGCCTGCACACTCACACTGGCAGGTTGCGTGAAAGGAACGGGGCAGCCGGTGGCTTCGAGCCGCTCCGCACACCCCGGGAGCAACCCAAACGCATCTGTGACAGTCGTTGAGTACGCAGATTTGCAGTGTCCTGCCTGCAGGGCAACCAATGAGCAGGTGGTGAAACCGCTGCTGTCTCAGTACGGAGACCGCATTCGCTATGAATACCGACACTTTCCGCTCAGTTCCATACACCAGTATGCGTTTCCGGCTGCGGAGGCGGCCGAATGTGCCGCGGACCAGGACAGATTCTGGGAATTCATAGAGAAGGCATACGAACGCCAGGACGAGCTGGATGAAAGTGCGCTCTCTGACTGGGCTGCATCACTGGACATAGATATGGATCTCTTCCGGCAATGTGTACAATCGAGAATGAAAAGGCAAATCGTACTGAGCGACTATAAAGAGGGCAGGAAAGCCGGAGTGAAAGGCACGCCGTCTTTCTTCGTGAACGGGGAGAAAGTGCCTCACGACCTCAGTTCCCTCAGCTCAGCCATCAACCAGCTGACGAACCCCCCGGTCCCGCTCTAGGGCAATAGGTACTCCGCAGGAATACACGAAAAAAGCTGTGATTGCTTGACGGAGCACAGCGATGAAGAGTAAGGTACCGGTACCCGGTACTACTATCTCCCCCTTTACTGCCATGCTACCAGACCAGAAGACAAAGGCGCTCGCAGCGTTGAAACGCCTCGACGGCCTGAGTATGAAAGTCCGTCAGATGATCGAGGGGGACGAATACTGCGCGGAAATACTGCGGAACGTCCTTGCCATGAAGGGGCACCTCGATCACGTGCAGGCACGCATCCTCGAGAGTCATATGAAGACATGCGCACCAAAGAAGCTCTTAGCGGAGAAAGACAAAGATGCGTTCGTGGAAGAACTGCTCAAAGTCTTTGGCCTTTCTACCCGTTAATCGTCCTCTTTTCCCCCTCCCCCATGCATACATCCTCGCTCACATCGGAAATCCACTGGAGAAGTCTGACATTCGCGTTCATCTGTGCCACTGCACTCGTGATCCTTGCCGGATGCAGCAAGAGTGAAGCATCGCAGGCTGCCTCCATGCGCAATACCAGAAGCAATGGGCACATCGCAGTCGACGGAAACAACATTGACATCGGAACAATTGAGATGAGCAAAGGAATGACTGATGTGAAGTTCACATTCCGCAATGACGGTGAGGAACCCGTCGCCCTCCTCGAAGGGGAAACAAGCTGCATGTGCACCACCGCAGTAGTGAAAGGTAACACAGGGACATCCCAGCGCATTGCCATGCGCGGGCACGGTCCCACTGCCCGGGTGTACCAAGTGCTCGACCCCGGTGAAGAGGCTGAACTCGTTGCCACATTCGATCCAAACGCTCACGGCCCGAAGGGAACCGGCCCCATCATGCGAGATGTGACTCTCGCCACCAATTCGACACGTACGCCAAGAGTGACATTCCGCTTCAGCGGTACTGTCGTTCCATAATGCTCACATGATCCGGTTTATAAGACACCACAGCGCATCCATTGCCGCATTGATCCTCGCTATCATTGCGATTGGTGGTATTGCCTCTGCTTACATGAAAGCAGAAATAGAGCGCGAAGAGCGCGAAGTTCTGCGCACTAGCGGCAGAGCGCCAGCTGCCGTGCTGAACGTGACGGAATTCGACTGGGGAGAGATAAGCCGTACACAGATCGCACAACAGGATTTTCTCATCAGCAACCGGGGCAATTTGGATCTTACTATCTCAACAATCGTCACATCGTGTGGCTGCACAACGGCACAGCTCCGTATCGACGGGAACGCCACGGCTCTCCCCGCAGCCCTCCCCCCCAGCCGTCAGGGGGTCATCCACATCGAATTCGACCCGGATGCGCACGACGCACGCGGGGATACGGAACGCGCTGTGCGTATTGAAACAAATGACCCGGATCAACCTTTCCTTGTCATCAACCTGCACGCCTATGTCCGATAAGATCACATTTTCGCTCATCACAATGAATGGATTGATCGACTCGATCAATCCCTGTGCCATTGGTGTGCTTGCGGCCAGTGTGGCAATCCTCTTTTCTCTGGGTAATTACCGGGCACACATCCTCCGGTTCGGCTCCTTCTATATCCTTGCAACCTACGTCACATACCTCCTCATCGGTTTGGGGATCCTCAAAGCCGTCCACCTCTTCAACATCCATAACTTCTTCGGGTGGGCATCGGCCATCGCGCTCATCTTCATGGGATTTTGGCATCTGAGAGGGTCTGCCTGCATCATCCCAAAAAAGACGCCGAAAGAGGCGACCATCGCCGCAGGAATCGTGTTCGGCTTCCTCGTCGGGATCTGCGAATTCCCCTGCTCGGGAGGCATCTACCTCGCAACAGTTGGTCTCCTCGGCATCGAAGAAACGTTCTGGTCAGGGCTGCTCTACCTCCTGTGGTACAACCTCATGTTCGTGCTCCCGCTCATTCTCCTCTTCATCTTTGCCTACAACCTGACTGCCGCCCGCACAATCTCACACATCGTCGGTGCTTTTGGTACTAAAGCTCGCTACGTCAGCTGCGCCGCAATGATCATCATCGGTGTTTTACTCCTTACATGGCTCATGTTCCGATAACACTATGCGAACCTCAACGATGATCATTGGTACATTGACAGCATTCCTCCTCACAGGATGCACAGCGCGCGAGCAGGCGGAGCAGCACAATGAACGGACTTCTTTGGCTCCTTCCACACAGCAGCAACCTGCGTTTCTCTTCGTCGAAAAAGAATACGACTTCGGCATTCTCAAGCAGTCTGGCGGGAAGGTATCGCATGACTTCGCATTCACCTATGCCGGGGATGCACCGATCGTCATCACCGCCCTCCCCACGAGCTGCGCTTGTGCAAGCGCGGAGGTGGACCGGAGGGAGCTTGAGTCCGGAGACAGCGGAGTGCTCACTGTCACATTCAATCCCAACCTCCACGAAGAACCGGAAGGACGTTTTTACAAGTCCGTTACAATGCTGACCAAGCCTCCCCTTCCATCACAACCGGAAGTGAAAATCTGGGCAGAGATAGACCTCGATCTCGGTCCGGAAGCTTTCGAGCTCAAAGATGAACATGCACATACCAGTGATGAACCGGAAAACCACCAGTAGTAACTTTTATTCTCTTCCTCCTCTCTCTTATGATGGACATGATGAACACCACCGGCATGCCAGCCGCAGCAGCGGTAAATACTAGTGGCATCCTCTGGCTTGAACTTCACTGTTTTCTCGGTGTTTTTGCTATTGCCGGCTTCATCCTCTTTGTTACCTGGGCGATAAAAAATCTCTCCGGCAGTACCCTGAAATCGCTTGCCATCTGGCTGCTTGCTCTCGGCATTGCAGGATCCTTCCTCACCGCCATTCCTGCAATGGCAGCATTCCAGACTATGGTGAACACGTGGCGCGGCGGGCAGCACGAGTGCCCGATGACGGACATGCCCATGATGGAACGCATGATGGATATGATGATGGACTCAGGAAGCTCATCGCAGGCTGAGCACCACCCAGAGGAAGGCAGCGAAAGTACAAGCAGCGCCATGGAAATGGATGACTCACGCCAGATGAACCCGTAACCCTCCTGCCCCTTCCCCTCTTTCTACCATGAAACCTTCTACACCCTACAGCTTCGAAACCATTCTCGAACTCCCGTTGCTCGAAGCGCGGGAAAAAGTACTTTCCGCTCTCAAAGAAGAGCAATTCGGGCTCATCTCTGAGATTGATATTGCTGCCAAGCTCAGAGAGAAGCTCGGAATCGAGCAGCCTCCGCATGTCATCCTCGGCGCATGTAATCCGAAGCTCGCGTACCAGGCACTCGCAGAGAATCCGGACGTCGCACTTGCACTTCCCTGCAACGTCGTCCTGCGTGAACAGAATGGAAAAACGACAGTGTCCGCGCTGCTCCCCTCCGTCGCCCTCAAGCCTTTCAAAGGACTTAAGGTGCAGGAATCGTCCTGCACGGCCGAAGAGAAACTCTCGCGGGTGTTCGACATCCTCTCCCACTCATCATAATGAACTGCTGTTCACGATCCTCACGTCTCCCTTTCCTCCTGCTCATCGCAGGAGGAATCATCGGTTTGGGCTTCTTCTTCCAATGGCCACTCATTACGCAGTACTGGCCTTTCTTCCTTGTGTTCCTCTGCCCTCTTATGCACCTTTTCGCAGGACACAACCACGGAGAACATCCGAAGGAACAAACCGACACCTCCAAAAACCAGAAACATGATGGAGGCAGCTGCCACTGATTCCCCTACCACTCTCCCACTACCATCATGAACAACCGCATAACACTCACCGTCAACGGCATGGGTTCCGACCACTGCGCCGGAGTCGTAAAGAAGGTCATTGAATCCTTCGGGAGCGTGCAGGAAGCACAAACGAGCTTCGCGAACAGGGAAGCAACGATCGTCTTCAAAAACGATAATGCCGAACTCGGCAAGATTCTGCAGGCCATCCGGCATGCCGGCTACGAGCCCTCGGTGATCTCCGGGAAGGAGACCACCGATCAAGATGATGCCGACCAGCGTTCCCTCACGCTCCTCAGGAACAAGGTAGCGGTGGGCGGCATCCTCTCCGTCATCATTCTCGGCATCATGTACGCACCGTCTTTCGGTATAGAGATATCGATGAACGTCTCGAATGTGCTCCAGATGATCTTCACACTTCCCATCCTCTTCTGGACAGGAGGGAAAATCTTCTCAGGAGCGTACGCAAAAGCGATGCGGAAGATCGTCGACATGGATACCCTCATCGCTCTCGGAACGGGTGCAGCGGTGCTCTATTCCCTCGTTGCAACGTTTCTACCGCAGCTTCTTTCACAGAGCGGCATTGCACCCGATGTCTACTACGACACCGCCGCCGTCATTATCACGCTCATCCTCCTCGGGAAGTACCTGGAGGAGCGGGCGAAGAAGGGAACGTCGGAAGCCATCCGAAAGCTCCTCGGCCTCCAGCCAAAGACTGCCCGCATCATCCGA
>DATDVK010000099.1:0-18121 GCA_035290085.1 Candidatus Peribacteraceae bacterium | reverse complement strand
CCCGCCTCCATCAAAACCGCCGGACCCTCCGGCTCCGGCTCCGCCTATTCCAAACCCTCCGAACAACTTTGTCGTGTTTGACCAGTACATGTGGTGCTGCACGGAATCTCCTGTGGGAAGCGCATTCCCGAACTGCAAGCCCTGCACCAACGAGGAGTGCCGACAGGAACTCCCCTCGCCGGGAAACACCTACAAATCCTACTTCCGGCGATTCCACGGGAGCTGCACAAGAGCGCCGGTTCCCGCAGCCCCCCAAGACGACGCCCAGCGTCTCGGAGTCCCCGTTGCCTGCTACGGCCTCTACGACGAATTCGATCCGAAGACCAGAGTGACCGGCCCCATGGACAGGCACTGTGTGATTGCGAACACCTATCCCCACCATCAGCACGACTTCATCGATATGCCACGAACGCAGGTGACGGACTTCAGCCAGGCAGAGTACGGGCAGACGCTCGCAGGCACAGACTGGCCGGACCCCCCGGATGCCAGCTATCAGATCATCCGCGACTCGGCATTCGATGTGGACACGGACCTCTGGTACCCGAATATCAGCGGTGGATTCTCGCTCATAAACGGGAAAGTGTTGGATGAGGTTCTCGACAACGATATTACGTATGCACTCATGGCACCGGATAGCACGGAATTTAAATCGTATCCGCAGCTGAATGAGGAACAGATATACTCGAGCGGCGCTTTCATGCGCGCCTTCGATGACAGCGTGAGTAATGATCGCTGGGAACGCAGAACAGTCGCTGAATGGTGGCAGGACCTTGAGTTTGAATCACACAAGCTTTTCAGCCCCCCGCTTGTCCGGCTCCTGCTCCCCCCCACATGGTCCGTGGGATTGGACCCGCTCGACCCCTTCTTCTCCCCGAAACTTCCGGGACCAAGTACCTCCCCCGATCCCCGCCTTGAGCCCCTCGAAGTGCAACTGAAAGTGAGAGATGACCTGCTCGGCGACGTCGCAGGGTATATGGAACGCTCTTTGCTTCTCAGGCTGCAGGAAGAAGCGGTCCCTGTATTGATTCCCCTCGGAAGCCCGACGGAATACCGCGCGAAAGCACACGCTTGGTGCGTGTGGTACATGCAACGGAACAACGCGGACAACTGTGACAGCGCAGGAGGAAATGTCGGCGACCTCATTCTACGTCTGGAAGAGTATGCAGACCAGCTCGATTCTTTCCGGGAACTGCGCGGAGAGCTCTACCGCTACCAAGCCAAACTTCTGGAAGATCAGAATGACATCATTTCCGCCATCGGAAACTGGCTCAACACGAACATGAGCCAGTATGTGAGCTACTCAAACAGTCTCGTGTTCCTTAACGGCCTCCAAGGCCTCTGGCAGAACGCGCAAAATGTGTACCGCACCTACCACGACATCACAAACCTGCCCTGGTGCATGAACCAGAGATACACCACCTCCATCTATTCCATGCTGGATGACTTCGGCTGGTTCCCGGGACGGCCGGAGCTGGACGGATGTATGGATGACCCTCCCACCATAGGGGATGGAAATTGTTTCCCGCGCTTTGAAATTGAGATGATTCCCGACGCTGTGCTGGATTTCTCGCTGCTCCGTACGGCAACCGGTGCCATGCGGCTTCCCGTCCTCAAGCCCGTTCAGGTCAGCTTGGCACGCTTTGAGCTGGACCCCCCGGATCCCACGCACCCTTCCCCACATATCCCGGAACTCCCGCCTCTCCCACCCATTCCTACTATTTACGCAGATGTCATCGATCAGCTTCCGGATGTGGTAATTGAACAGCCTCCTCCAACTATCAGCTCCTTTTTCCCTGCAGCCGCACCCACAGTGGACCCTGGTGTCTACGGGCGCGCGTTCGACATTCTCATGAGAATGAACAACGCATACCTGAAGTACTGGGAGAGCCTGAAACTCGATCCTGATGCTGTTGTGGACGGCACGGAAGAAGACTGCCTCTTCCCCGACCAGCAGCCATGCGTACATGTGGAAATGGACCTCATAGAGCGGTTCGTACGCATGTGTTCCCGGCCCGCAGTGTTCCTGAAAGAAGACTTCTATAAACCGGGTGCAACAGATGATCCCCTGGGCAGGCCGATCGACCAGTTCATCATCGACTTCGACGAGTGCCCCGGGAACGAGGATCCCCGCCTGCCACAGAGATGGAACTGGGCTTGCCAGCCACTGAACCAGCAAAAATTCCACACGCAACGGGGGTGGGGCCTGCGCACCCCAGATGAAAAAACACAGGAGGAATTTATCTCCGGGTTCCGGGAACAAATGTTCAAAGAGACACTGCTCCGTGAAGGGGTGCCGGAAGAGGATAAGCTCAGATTCTTTGTGGACCCGGATGACATCACCCCGTCATTTGAAACAACGGGAGCAACCGAACTTGTGCCGAAAGCAGGTTCTTCTTCTTCCGCAAGCCCATGAAATCTCCGAGAAACATCATCCTATTCTCCTTTGCACTGGCCCTTCTCACCTCTGTCTCTCCTGCTCTGGCCCAGCAAAGTGACGGGGAAGCCTGCCAGGAGCACATCAAGGGCATGATGGCACGCGAGCACCGCTTCTTCCGCTCCGTGATCTTCGGCCTCAAAAAAGCTGAAGACTCAGAAGTAGGTGAGGTACGTTACGATCAAGCCGACAACGTCTGGTACAAAGCAGCGGAAAATGAATGGCGCTGTGCGGCGAGCGGATTTGAAGCCACGACATGGTCTGATGGCATGATGGACGGCCAGTCACAGGTCCCGCAGCGCAAAGGGTTGCTGGAAACAAAGCGCATGATCACCTCAGAGCTTGTCCCCTACATCGGGCAGAGCCTGCGCGCGCTGCAGTGCCGCACAGATCTTCTCTGTGATGGCGTGAAGCAATCCATCGAGCAAAAAGGAGACTCGCCAGTAGATATTACTGCGCATGCACACGGCTGTATCGATCTCGATATGCAGACTCTCGTTCCCTGCCATCTCGCGAGAGGAAACCGTGAAGAAATTACCGAGCGGAGCGATGCGGAACTGTTCTGTGAGCAAATTGGCAAACAGATGCTTGAGCAGGAAGCCGCCATCATGGAACTCACAGTGGAGTACGACTCTGCATACAGATCCATGCTGCAACTGGCAGGGAACTTTGATCTCTTCCTCCAGGAATTCCGCTCCCCCATCGTAAATAGCCTGCGGCAGATGGTGAACATGGTTGGATCGTTCAACCGCATTCCCTGCTTCCTCTCAAGCTGCGACGGTTCTCCTCCCAATGACAGCCTCTAGAACATGCGCTTCCCCTACATCTATAAAGGCTCTTCCCGCCTACTGGCTACCCTGCTGTGCACAGCGATAATCGGGGTATTCTTCCTGCGGGGATCAAAAGACACATCGTTCGCCGCACCCGATCCGTGGAAGCCGTACCCCATTCTCGAATCCTGCACGCGGGACGATGCGCAGTACGCAACCATGTTTTTCAATACGAATGCTTTCATAGACTGGCCCGAGAAATACCACACAGCCGTGAACGAGATTATTGAAGAATACCTTCAGCCTCCGACGAGCATCGCTTGTTTCAACCAGGTGTTGATCCCTCTCGACGCCTCGTCGAAATTAGCTGCTTTGGCCAGTACGCTCCCGCCCTGGCAGGACCCGGGGGATCTTGCGATGCTGGACAGAAATGATTACGGGATTGTACTGCTTGAGTTCCTGCGCATCTACGAGTGCGCCCTCTTCGACCAGAACTTCCACCCATACCTCGTCATGGACATCATCCGGGAGAAGTTTGAAGCTGCAGCCGGAGGAGGCCCGATGTCGTTCGTCCTCGAGGACTTCGTCTTTGAGGATTTAGAGAGGGAAATCATATACAGGAAAAGAATCATTGAGCAGGAGCTAGCCACTGCAAGGCCGGCACTCGAGCGCGCGCTCGTCGTCGTGAGCAGCCTCACGCGATTGAGCCCCATAGATGTGGAACTGGAATGCCTGCAACGCGCGTCTCTGGATTTGCGCAACGGCTTGGGGCTGGCTGCCGATGCAAGTATCTGCATGCCAAAGGGCTGGGATGTGAAGGATTCCCTGAGAGATCTATAGAATGAGAAAATACGTCGCCATTGCCGGCCTCCTCTGCGCAGTCAGCATTGCCCCTGTAGTGCACGCTCAAGACTCCGTCTACCAGCGTCTGCGGCAGTTCACACTCAACGAGTACAAGAAAGAAGAATCCGAAATTACCATAGAGCGCTTTGTCACGAATATCTATCCGAGAAAGTATCTCCCGCTCTTTGCGAACACGGACGTAGATCTGGCACTGCAGGAACAGCACATGGAAATCTGCCGCCCAAGCGATCCGGAAAAGAGTCCTATAGACGAGCAGGAATGCCTGGGGTACCAGCAGCTCGTACACACGCTTGTGGAGAAGAATGCCTGGTTGCAACAGGCCGTGCGCGACCTGCAGCTCGCAGCCTTAAGCTTTGAAGCGGGAGTGGATTACTACGCCGGGCGCCCCGTAGCCATTATGTCCAGGCTGCCCAGTATTGTGGAAATATGGCAGGGGGATACCGATCTCATACAGAGCCCCATCGCAGAAGTAAAAGTCCGCGGAAAGACGTACGAGGTAGACATGACGCCCTACTTCAATGCAGTGGAATCCGAGCTGAGTAGTCTTAAATCCGGGGCCGGCGCGAAGGAAGACCGGGAACAATTTGTGGGAGCCGTCTGGCGGTACCGCCACGGATTCCAGTATGTGAAGAACAAGGAAGGAGGATGCGGCAACGATAAGCTCGGGGACGGGACAGAACTGCAGTTCCTCGGCGCCCGTTTCTGCCAGCTGGAACAGAAGCTGGAAGATATCTACGATGCCGTCCAGGCATTCACCTACGATCCTCCGCTCAAACCAAATGAAATCGTATTATTCCCCACAAAAATACTCGAAGACCTCAGTGTGTACATCTGGGTGCGGAAAGATGATGTCGGCCTCATGTGGCATATGCACCTCGATCCCGTGCTGCCGTCACTCGACTGTTCAGGGAGCCGCAGCTACGCGCAGCCGGACCCCCCTTGCGATCCCGCTACCAGCGCAATCCTCGGCGGCACGTACCCTCCGGAATTGGAGGATCCTAAGAGGAACGAAGGCATTTGTTCACACCCCTTCGCAAAACGCGGATACCTCTGCCGCCCCGTCGATTCCATCCGGTGTCCTGTAGATCCCAGTAGTACAGCCACCGAAGAGGACATCCATCTCATCGGCTGCAAGACCCCCGACATGGAAGCCCCGTATAGATGGACAGAAGCCGGCCCCAACATCTGCAATGAAGGAGGTTGGCGGGGAGAGACTCAGGGGCTGAAAGCGGGAACAGACACCCCTGGCATAGACTCAGACCTGGAACCAGACTGGTGCAGTAATTGCTACGTCGATACGTTCTGCGGCTCCTGTGGGCCAACGGAAGGCTACACGCTGCCCAAGGAAATAGATGGACGCATACAGGTCTGTCTCAACCCATCTATACCTGAGCTCTCCACGTATCTCTACATTCACGAGATGGTGCATGTACAGCAAATATGCGACAGCCCGATGGGCACGGATAACATGCAGGCGGAAATCTACAGTTCCCCGGACGGCTGCTGCGCTTTTGAGTACCAAGCCTACCTTGCCTCCTGTGACGCAATGGCGGAAGACGGCGTGCTGGAAGCGGTGAATACCAACATCCAGACCTGCGCTGCTCTCCTCACAAACTGGAGCTGCGGCTCCCCGGGATCATTTACCCCTGTCTGCGTGAAGTACCCTCCGAACTTCGATCCCGCGCAGACCTTCGTTGACATTGGACAATACGTCCAAGCCAATGCTGCCACCCTCGGCCTGGCCACCTCTTGCGCGGATGCAGTGGGCAATCCGGACGCACGGGTGCAGAAAACGAAGAACTCTCTCCCGCAGGTATGCACTCCAAAGTGCAAAACGAAATATGTCAATACCATCGGAAACAACGCCTGCATGATCGGCCAGTGCGTGGAAGAGTCTTTTGAAAGGCACCGGATGATCCCCGGACGGATGCCGCTCACTGTGGAAGATGAAGCGTTCCCCTGGGACTCAAATACAGCAGCAGACCCAAACTGGGGGGCCTTTCTCTTCACCCCGCCGCAATTGAGCCTGCCTCTTCCCCCATACCGCCCCGCCCTCCTCGCACGGCAGATGGACAATTTCTTCTGCCAGATCAATGGCCTTCCAACCCGCACTCCACCGGTCCAATGCAGCTTTGATCCTCGCAGACGCCTGCGCCTCCCCACAAAGGAATACTTGCACTTCTGGGAAGGCCTCCTCGACCAGCCAAATGAACAGGAGTCTCTCCGCTCTCTCATAGAGAATGCAGCACCGGCTGTTGGGAGCCGTGCAGGAACACAAGTACTCGTCCAATACCTCGGCCCCGCTCTCCACGCCTTCCAGGAGCTTATACAAGATGCCATTGACCTGCTCACGGCCATAGAAAACACCGAGTTCCCTCCCGACATGTGTAAACGCAACGCAACCCGCTCATAGATGAAGCGATTTTGCTCACTACTTGTCGGCCTCTCTGTTCTCCTCTCCACCACAAGTGCTCATGCCCTGACCATGACACCTATTTCCCAGCACTATGTGCAGCCAATTTTGGATCGCATTGACAACGGAATGGGCAACCTGCCAGGAGGCTCGGCTTCAAATTATAACTTCATCTTCTTCGACTGGCTCCTCCGCATCAGCACAGCATTCCTTGAGCTTGTCGATACGGACCTCCGCATTGTGGAGTACCAAAGGGACATGTACAAGATCAGCCCCTGCCTGCATCTTGACCTCCTCATCCTTGAGCAAAAACTGGAAGATGTACGGACAGAAACACGGAATGCTTTCAAAGACAGACGCATCTACGACATCGTCCGGCTCCAGAGCATGGCGCGCTTTTTGAATGACCGTTACCGCCACCTCATCCGTGGGGCGAGAGATATCCACTACGAGGACCCCCGGTTCAACTGGTACTACATCTTCGACACGCTTACCTGGTGCTGCCCCTACGAAACAGATCCGGCCATTTGTACCGAGCAGGACAGAGTCTCCTGTCTCGCAAGTAATGGCCTTGCTTTCAAGACGGCGGAGGATTGTGGCGCGCACCCGGTCTGTGAAGCCCCAGCTTTCCTGCCCCCGAAGGAACGGGTCTGCCCCTTCCACTCCGACTATCTGCCGCCAACGGTAATGGGATACGGCTGCGATCTGGATGCGCTTGATGCCGTCTCCTCGGGCGGCCACCCCCCCATCCAGGCAGAACGGGATGCGATCGCTGCCTTTGAGAGTGATCGAGATTCCTTCCTCAATAGCATCTCCTACATCGCAAGTATCACTCAGCAGATTTTTGCCGCTGTCGGTCGCCCCCCGCCGAACCTGAGCACCTTCCTCGCTGTGCTCAGCCGCACACACAGAACCCGGGAAGGATGCAGCTACACGGATGAAATTTATAATCCTCCTGCCACGGAATTCGATCCCCCGCCACAGTGGCCGGAAGGAGCTGCAAAATGGGAACTTCGAGGACCATTCTTCCTCACGAATGATGAAATCTTTCTTGTCCGCGGCCTTTATGACCAACTACTCTGGTGGGGAAGAATACGCGACCAGGCAGATTACCTAAAGCTTCCCACTGAATACCCCCCAGGAACCGCCGAACGCACCGACGCTGAGGCGCGGGAACAGAGCATGGGTATGATCAAGAAAATATTCCGCAGCGTTGTGCGTTCATACTTCGGTCTCTGGAACATTGAACAGGCAGGACGCGAAACGAAGCCCGTCATCCAGGCAGGAGACACCCAGCAGCAGATACTCCTGCTCGCAGATCCTCTCCGGGGGACCATGATCGAGTTCTACACGCTTGCGAGCCAGAGAGACAGAGGTATACGGAGCTTCACGACAAAACTTGGTTTCTTCCTGCGCAGAACCTGTGTCTTCCGCCCCTGCAATAAGATGATCGACCGCATGCTGAAAATTAATTTCGAGGATGCATGTTTCCCCTATGTCTCCGGAGCATTTAAGGGCAATCCGACGCACCATGAAACCTGCAAAGGAGCAGCAGGAGTTGGCGAATCGTTCTAGGCAGCACATTCTTTTGCCCCCTGGAAGAAAAGCGGCGTACACTCTTGAACGCATCCCCCTTCTCCTATGCAACACACCCGTCTACGCCCCGGTTTCACTCTTATGGAAATCCTGTTGGTGCTTGGCATCATTGCAATTCTCGCAGCTGTCGTGATCGCAGCACTCAATCCCACAAAACAATTAAACGATGCACGAAGGGCAGACAGAAGGGTTTCGATACGCGAAATAGAGAATGCTACAGTGCAGTACATTATTGACGGCAACTCCCTCCCGGGCATCCCCACAGGCATAAGCAATGCCCTCTCCATTTGCCAAGACACAGTGACTGGTAATGACTGCACAGTCACTGCGGGGGGCTACGACCTTTCCGCCCTCAGTACGAACGGTACGTACCTCGTGAACATTCCTATTGATCCAAACGAAACAGGTTCGACTCTCTCTGGCTACCGGATTTACCAGGTGGGGAGCTTTATCAAAGTATGCTCTCCTGTCCTGGATGCCACCTGTGGTTCATGAGAACAACGAGGACTACCGGTTCATAGCTACAGGCTAGCCCCCGAAACTCCCCACATTTCCTGATGGATGGAAGTCCATCTGGTACACTCATTTCCTCGCATGAAAAGCAGCGATTTCGTCCACCTCCACTGCCACAGCACGTACTCTCTCCTCGAAGGGCTCCCCAGCCCGGAAGAAGTGGTGCTCCGCACGAAGGAACTCGATCAACCAGCAGTGGGCCTCGCAGATAAGGGGTACACCTACGGACTCATTGAGTTCTACCAATATGCCCACAAACATGACATACGCCCCATCTTGGGATTGGAAACATACGTTGCCGTACGAACCCGGCACGATAAGGAAAGCGGCATAGATACCAAGCGATACCCTCTCGTGCTCCTCGCTGAAACGCAGGAGGGATATGAAAATCTCCTGCAACTCGCAACGAAGGCAGCATTGGAAGGCATGTACTACAAACCGCGCGTGGACAGGGAGCTCCTCAGTGAGTTCGGCAGGGGCCTCATCGCTCTGAGCGGCCCCATCAGCGGCGCCATCCCGCAGGCCGCGCTGGCAGAAGATGGTGAGAGAATTACCCAGCTCGTGAAGGAGTATCGATCATACTTTGGAGACGAGAACCTGTACTTTGAATTGATGGATCTCCCGAACGTAAACGGACAGGCGGAAGTAAACCAGCAACTCATCAAATGGGGGCAAGAATTGGACGTCCCTGTTGTCGCCACCTGCAACAGCCACTACTGCCGCACGCAGGATGCAGAAGCACACGACGTGCTGCTCTGCATCCAGAAGAATGCGCACATAGACGACCCAAGCCGCTTTTCCATGCGCGATTCAGATTTCTCCATGCGTCCGTTCCACGAGGTGAAGAAGGCGTTTGAGCACATCCCGGAGGCGCTGGAGAACACAAAAATCATCGCAGACCGCTGCAATGTGGAATTAAAATTCGGGACGTACCAGATCCCCAGCTTTCCTGTCCCTGGGAAGAAAGACGAGAAAGAATATCTCCGCGAATTGGTCGGAGAGGGCTTCCGAAAGCACTATCCTCATGCAACCAAGGAAGAACAAAATAGACTGGAATACGAACTCAAAGTCATAGAGCAGATGGGATTCTCCGGCTATTTCCTCATCGTGTCAGACTTCATCCAGGAAGCAAAAAGGAGAGGTATCACTGTGGGACCGGGACGCGGCTCTGCTGCTGGCTCTCTCGTTTCATACTGCCTGGATATCACCACGCTCGATCCCCTGGAGCATGGCCTGCTCTTCGAACGTTTCCTGAATCCAGAACGCATCAGCATGCCGGATATCGATGTGGACTTCGCAGACACACGACGGGACGAAGTACTCGAATATGTGCGGAAGAAGTACGGGGAAGACCACGTTGTGCAAATTTGCACTTTCGGGACTCTCGCTGCCCGGGCAGCGGTGAAGGATGTAGGACGTGCCTACGGCGTCCCATTCCTCGAAATGAATATGCTCGCCAAGCTCATCCCGGAGCGGCCGGGGACAACGCTGGAAGAGGCACTGCACACTCAAGAGCTCAAAGCTGCGTACGAGAGTAATGAGACGTACCGGAAAATCATCGACACAGCGCTGAAATTGGAAGGAAAGGCAAGACATGTTTCGGTCCATGCCTGCGGAGTGCTCATCACGGAAAAACCGACCATGCAGTACACGGCGCTCCAGCGGGCACCGAAGGATGACAACACAGTCATCACACAGAGTTCCGCAAAACCACTGGAAGCATTGGGACTGCTGAAAATGGATTTTCTTGGGCTCACAAACCTCACCGTCATTCAGACCACGCTGGAAATTATCGAACGCACGGAGGAAAAGAAGCTGGATATTCCCACCATCCCCCTGAATGACGAAGAGACATTTGCCCTGCTGCAGCGCGGCGATACCACCGGCGTCTTCCAGTTGGAATCCGGAGGCATGAGGCGGTACCTCAAGCAACTCAAGCCGACGCAGTTCGAGGATATCACCGCCATGGTTTCGCTCTACCGCCCGGGACCGATGGAATGGATCCCCAGTTACATCAAGCGCAAGAACGGCAAAGAGCAGGTGCAGTACTTACACAACGCCCTCAAGGCAATACTCGAACCCACGTACGGCATTGGGATTTACCAGGAACAAATCCTGCAAATAGCACAGGTGTTCGCAGGATACTCACTCGGTGAGGCAGATCTTCTCCGGCGTGCCATAGGGAAGAAGATTAAATCGGAACTGGATGCCCAGCGTGAGAAATTCATCAGAGGAGCCACAACAAAGGAGTATGAGAAGAAGCTCGCCGAGAAGATTTTTGACGACGTGATCACTCCGTTCGCGGGGTACGGCTTCAATAAATCTCACGCTGCGGGGTACGCACGAATCGCCTATGAAACGGCGTACCTCAAGGCAAACTACCCCATACAGTTCATGGCAGCCCTCCTGAGCAGCGATGCACAACGAACGGACCGGGTCATGATAGAAATCGAAGAGTGCCGTGCCATGGGCATAGATGTCCTCCCGCCGGACATCAACGAATCTCTCCGGCACTTCACTGCTATTCCCCACCACAATAGCCATAGAGCCATCCGTTTCGGACTCACAGCCATCAAAGGCATTGGCGACAGCTCTGTGCAACAGATAATAGATGTGCGGGAGAAGGGCCAAAAGTTTGCCAGCATCGCGGATTTCGCCCGAAGGGTCCCTGCGAAAATTCTCAATAAGAAAACGATAGAGGCACTGGCAAAGGCAGGAGCGCTTGATTCACTCGGCGAACGCAGAGCACTGGTGGAGCATTATCAGCTCATTGCCGACTACGCAAAATCCTGCGGGGATGTAAATAGCGCGCAAACCGACCTCTTCGGCCACATGGAAGAACCACAGGAAGACCCGGAGATCGAGTTCCCCGAAACGGCACCAGCAAGCCCGCTCGAAAAATTGCAGTGGGAGAAAGAAACGCTGGGCATGTACGTTTCAAGCCATCCCCTCGCAGGTCTGAAGAAGTACATAGGGAAGAAAGCCATGCTCGTCGATCAGCTAACCAAGGCAGAGGTAGGGAAAAAAATCAAACTCGCAGGCATCCAGGAAGGGGTGAAAAAAATCACGACCAAGAAAGGAGATACGATGGCGATCCTCTTCCTTGAAGACCCAACGGGGAAAATTGAAGTAACACTCTTCCCGCGCACCTATGCGGAGGTAGCACATGTTTTGGAGGCACCAGATGCCTTTCTGGTGGTGGAGGGCATACTGGATCTCCGTGCGGGGCAACTGCAATTGCGTGCCGATACTGTCAAACACACCACTCTCAACCGCATCATAGACAATGCAAAAGAGTCCGGATTTTACGACGAGGCATCTGCAAAGCACGGGATGCCAGTAATGAACAGACCATTCAGCGAAGAAGAGAAAATCGAGATGGTGGATGAGGAGGGTAATGTCATCGCCGGAGAAACTGTGACGTTGCAGCAAGAGGATGAAGCAGATGATTTCGTCGGCCCCCTCGGACGCTGGATTTTGGAGGGAATGCGCATAAAGGATGCACTGAGCGCAATAGAGAACCCTGGAGCAAAACCGGCTCCTGCTGCAAATCCCAGTGAAGAAACAGACCCCTCGAAAACAGAGATCCATATCTACACGATCCCACTCCCCGCACGAGCACCCAAAAAGATGCTTCTGGATCTCAAGGCGGTGCTTGAGAAATTCCCCGGGAAAGAAAAAGTTCAGCTGAAAATCGGAGACCAGATCGTGCCCCTCCCGCTGACGATCAACACTTCAACAGTACTGGAACAGAAAATAGAAGAGGTACTGAAGCGTTACGAAACCCCTGTGCAGTAAATGGAAATAGCATCTCCTTCACCAGAGAGCATCAAGAGGGCAGTAGCCATTTTGCAGGCCGGCGGGGTTGTCGCGCATGCTACAGAAACATGCTACGGCCTCGCGTGCGATCTGGGAAATCAGCAGGCAGTTCAGACACTGTTCGCACTCAAGGGGCGCCCGGAGCACGTGCCTGTAAGCGCCCTTTTCGAGAGCATTGAACAGGTAAAAATGTACGTTGAATGGAATGAACTGGCTGAGCAACTCGCCCACGAGCACCTGCCCGGCCCTCTCACCCTCGTGCTGCCTCTCCTGCCTGGCAGGCGTATCTTTGCCACTCCGGCAGGAAACAGCACCTTGGGCATACGAATCTCTTCGCACCCCATTGCAATGGCACTCGTGCAGGCATTCGGTGCCCCAGTAAGCACAACATCCGCCAATGTGCACAGCCAACCCAACACCTATTCTCCGCAAGAAATCGAGAGCCAATTCCTGCACAAGGAGCAGAAGCCGGACCTCATCTTGGACTCCGGGATTCTCATAAAAGTAGCAAGCTCAAGTGTGGTGAACCTTGTTGGCGGCTCCATAGAAGTCCTCCGGAAGGGCCCTATCCGCCCCAAGTGAAGCTCCGCCAGCTCACGCTGGCGGTATCTTGCCGTACGCCTGCGGCGTCGCTCGCGCCTGCCTGCCGGCAGGCAGGGAACCCGGCGTAGCAGGATCGCTGCTCTTGAACACGCATTCATCCGCCACCTGACGGTGGCGGCTTTCTGCGAAGTCGGGTAAACGAAACGAAGGTAACCTGCTTTAAGCGAATAATTTGTGGTGAGGATATTTCTACAAACTACAAACTACAAGCTGTAAACTACATACATGCACTGCCCACACTGCAAATGCCAGGATACATCGGTCATCGACTCCCGCCTCGCAGAAGAGGGCAGAGCAGTGCGCAGAAGGCGGGAATGCCCGAAGTGTTTCCACAGGTTCACCACCTTCGAGCGGCAGGAACTCAGCTCACTTATCATTGTGAAGCGCGACGGTACGCGGGAACCGTACAGCCGCACGAAACTGGAACGTGGAATTTGGCTCGCGTGCACAAAGCGGCCCGTTGCCCAGGACCAGATTGGCGATCTCCTGAATAAACTGGAAGAGAAGTGGTGTGCCAATAAGAAGGAAGTCGCCAGCTCCACCATCGGCACAGATGTCATGCGGGCTCTCAGGAAACTCGATAAGGTTGCCTATATCCGCTTTGCCTCCGTGCATCGGGAATTCAAAGATGTGGAAGAATTCAAGGAGGAAATGAATAAGTTGTTTGACTGATACCGCAGCGCGCAACTGCGTACTAAAAAGAAACGGAAAACTCTTGTGTCCCGTTCCTTTCTATACTGCTTCCCTCCTACAGAACAGCCGCCTGCAGAGCCGGAAGCACAATGAAGGCGTGGATGGCCATGAGCGCGAGCCCAAGGACACCAAGGGAGATGTGCTGCGGAACAATGGAATTGTGTTTCATGGTTTATATTATAACATAATTACAAATTATTTCAACTACTCAGATTAGGCCCCATTTGCCTATTTCCACTCCTATGCACAGAAACACGCTACATGCATCACAAACCACAGCACCTGTTGCTAACGGAAGCAAAGCGCGAAAGAAAGCTGGAATTCTGCAAACGGACACCGCATACTTCCTGCACCCTCCTTTCCTGCCACCATGCTCCGTACTCACACCTGCGGCGAACTCTGTGCAAGTAACAAGGGAAAGCAAACGACTCTCTGCGGCTGGGTCCACCGCCGCCGCGATCATGGCGGGCTCATTTTCATCGACCTTCGGGACCGCTACGGCTTCACGCAAGTGGTGATTGACCCTGAGAATAAGAAAGCCTTTGCCGTAGCCGAGAAAGTGCGTCCGGAATGGGTGTTGCAAGTCGCTGGGAAAGTCCGTAAGCGCCTCGAAGGAGCGGAGCGGGAAGAGAACCCTACAGGAAAAATTGAGGTGCTTGTGGATGAGCTGAAGGTGCTCAATGAAGCAATAACTCCTCCATTCGAAATAGACCAGGAGAAGGATGTTGGGGAAGAAACAAGACTCAAATACCGCTATCTCGACATGCGGAGGGAGCGCATGCAGAAGAACATCGCCCTGCGGTCGAAAGTGTTCCAGGTGATCAGGAAGTACTTTGTGGAACAGGGGTGCCTGGAAATCGATACTCCCTGCCTTATTAAGGGGACCCCGGAGGGTGCACGCGAATACTTGGTGCCTTCGCGCATCTATCCGGGAAATTTCTTTGTGCTCCCGCAGAGCCCGCAGCAGCTCAAACAACTCTGCATGGTCGGGGGTCTGGACCGCTACTTCCAGATTGCCCGGTGCTTCCGCGACGAGGACCAGCGAGGAGACCGCCAGCCAGAGTTTGTGCAGCTGGATTTTGAGATGAGCTTCTGCGAGCAGGGGGATGTCATGAAAATCATCCAAGGATCTTTAGAGGTAGTCCTGAAGGAATGCAGCACAAAACCACTCAAGGGCGGTACAGTGGAACATTACACATGGCAGCAGGTGATGGATACGTACGGATCAGATAAACCGGACCTCCGGTACGACCTCCCAATCACAGATGTTTCAAATTTCTCAGAAGGATGCGGTTTTAAGGTATTTGAAGATGCCCTGAAGGCTGGGGGAATCGTACGCGCCATCCGGATCCCGGGAGGTGCAGTACTCAGCCGGGGCGAGACCGACCGTTGGACAGAGCTTGCAAAGGAACAGAAAGCAAAGGGGCTGGCATACATCCTCCTGAAAAAAGAGGGGCCACAGTCACCGCTCCTCAAATTCTTCACAGAAGGCTACCTGGAAAAACTCATCCAGGCGACCGGCGCGCAAACCGGAGACGCCCTCTTCTTCGGAGCCGACAAATTCCGGGTGGTTTGCAACAGCTTGGGGGCGGTACGCAAGGAAGCGGCAATCCGCTTCTCGCTCATCGATGCCTCCGTCCACTCCATGTTCTGGGTCACGGATTTCCCTCTCTGCGAAGAGACAGAGGACGGCGGCATTACATTCTCTCACCACCCCTTCACTCACCCGCACATGGACGAGTGGGAGAAACGACTCACCGATCCCTTCCGGGTCCATGCTATTTGCTACGACCTCATCCTGGACGGCTATGAGCTGGGCTCGGGTTCCATCAGAATCCACGAGCCGAAGCTGCAGGAGGAAGTCTTCGACCTGCTGGAGATTTCCAAAGAGGACCAGCAGAGACGGTTCGGGCACATCCTCAGGGCATTTGAGTATGGCGCACCGCCCCATGGGGGCTTTGCCTACGGCATTGACCGCGTTGTCATGATTCTCGCCGGAGAGCCGAATATCCGGGAGGTCATCGCTTTCCCAAAGGACCAGAAAGCGAAGGATCTGATGCTCGGAGCACCTTCTGTCATGCCACAGGAGCAGATTGAGGAACTGGGAATCCGGATTGTGGAGGAGGAATGAGAAGGCAAGAGTTCTCCTTGACTCCGAGTATATGAATATGGCATAAATATGTTATGCCTGCTGAAGATGGGCGGAGAGATACAACGACTCACATGACCGATGGCCCTTTTCGTGTCAGCGGCATCGGCGGGGAACGCGGCATGGTTGAGCCAAAGGGTGCCACCCCGACGGAGCAGATCACCATCTCAACCAGCAGGGCCGTCATCGCGATGCTGACTTCGCTGGCCGGGACGCAGCTCTATGGAAATGATGCACCCTCGGTCGCGGAGCAATTGATAAGGCTCAAGCTGATAGAGCTTGTAGACCAAGGAAAAATTACGACACCGCCTCGGCCGGCACTCCCCTGGGAGAAACCAGAGGAAGAGTAACAACAGTCTCCTGTCCCCTGTTGCTCCCGTCGGGGAGCGAGATATACTAAAATTCAATTATATGGTATAATATTATTAGTGGGCTATACACTCAAACCCCCATCAGACGATGAAATGAAGAGGGAGCTCAACCGGCTCCTGGAAGAAGGCATGAGGCGACGGGCAGAAGACCGGGAAAAGCGCCTTGCCAGACGCGAGGAGCGCCATGAAGCAGAGCAACAACAGCATAAGCAGGCATTGGCATTTGCGCTGGAAGAGGTGGGAATAGAGAAAAAAAGTAAGCAGGAAAAAATTGAATTTAAAAGAAAAGAAAAAGAACGGCAGAAAGCAGTGGAAGAAATGAAGAAGCGTAAGGAGGTGGAACTGAAAAAATTGGAGGAAGAAAAGGAAAGGAAAAAGAAAGAGCAGGAAGAACACCTCAAATACATGGAGAACCTGCGCATCCAGAACGAGAGAAAAATGGCCGAGGAGCGGATGAAGAGAGAAGCAGAAGAAGAAATGAAGAGATTGATTGATGAGGGAAAGAAAAAGGCGCAATTTATGAAGCAGAAAGCTGAGTCTGATGCAAATGTGGCAAAGAGAAAGGCAGAGAAAGACAGTAGGAAAAAGAGGGGGGATGCAGAGAGCGAAATGCAGAAACGCATCGCTGAAGCGCAGGAAGAAAAGAAGAAGCAGGTAACACTGGTGGGTGTGTGGGAGCAGCAGCAGGAAATGCAGCTCGAGCAGAATATGCAACGTGAAAAAATGCAGCTTGCCCAGTTGCCCGAACCAATGCGCAGGCAACAGGAAAACTCTCTGGAGCTTGAGCACAAGCAGAATATCCAGAAGCTTCGCAACGAGGCGAACAAGAAGAAAACGCAGCTTGAGGTGGAGTACCGCAAACAGGAATCCCTGCTAAGGAATGAAATGAGAAAAAAACAGGATGACGCGGTGAAGGAGGAACACAAAATGATGATGGATGCGGATCTTGAATTGAAAACAAAGATGGGCAGCTCCTTACGGGAAGAGCACCTCGCACACGAAGAGGCAGGGAAAATAGAAACAAAGATGATAAATGCTGCTGTAATCAAAGTGTCAGAAGTCGGTAAAGAAGAAGACCCCAAAAAGAAATATCTCTCTGTGAAACTCAAAAAGAGAGAAGTAGAATAAACCTCACAGGCCAAGATGGCGGGACTGGTAGGCTTGCCCGCCGAAGTGCCGAGTCGTGGTGGCGGAACTGGTAGACGCGCCAGCTTTAGGAGCTGGTGTCCAAAAGACGTGAGAGTTCGAGTCTCTCCCACGACACCAAAATAGGAAATTGACCCACTGAACCCAGAATACAACCATCTGCGACAGGAGAGACGAGAAGCCTGTGGTGAGCGAGCTACGCGTACGCGTGGCGAGACGAATCCAGGTCTCTCGGCACCAACCTTGCTCTACAAGAACAGGCCTGCTCTCCCACATAGCCCCAATGACACATGGAAGGATTTGGCGTAGCATAGTCATATTCTCCCTCCTGCCATGACACGCAATAATTTCCTCCTCCCCTCTCTCATCCTCGGGATAGCAATTGTCCTCACAGGAGCAACTGCGACGCTCGGTTTCTACAAAACACGGGCACTGACGAACACGATTTCCGTGACAGGTTCTGCCGAGCGCATGATCGTCTCGGACACGGCGAAGTGGACGATGCAGATTACCCATGCAACAGACATAAGTGGGCTGCAGCAGAGCAATGAAGCCACGCAGAACGACCTCGAGGCGGTAAAAGTGTTCCTGGACCGGAAGAACATCCCGTCCGAGTGGGTAACGACACAACCAGTGAGTGTCGAAACAATGTACGATTACAACAGAGGAGGCGCTCCCAGCGGTTATACCCTTCGTCAGAATGTGATAGTGGAGGGAACAGACGTGAATCTTGTCCGTTCCACTGCAGAG
>DATDVK010000098.1:0-7041 GCA_035290085.1 Candidatus Peribacteraceae bacterium | reverse complement strand
CGGACTTCCTGCGCCTGTTCCTGCTTGGGTGGGTCACCGTCCATAGACAAAGAGTTGGAAAACGATTTTGCTTACTCATAGTCTGTCGGATTTGCCCCTTGCATACAAGCCATCAGAACGTGAGCGAAGTGATGCGCGGCGGGGCAAGAGGTTTGACTAGCGCGGCCATCACTTCGGTCAATGATTCCTGTAAATCCGCAAGCTGTCGCGAGAAGCGCCCGATGTTCGCCGTGATACTCACGAACCGTTGGAAATGATGTACGCTAGCTCCACCACACTTCGCTCTTCGCTTCGCGAAGAGCTCCGCGTGACAGGCCAGGTGGAACACAAAGCGAAGTGTGCCCCGCGAAGCCCCGCAGGGGCGAAGTGGGGCAGAACACACAAACATCAACAACCACAAGTGAATACAAAGCTGCCTCACAGGCGGGACAGGAAGCTTGCGGTGAGCCATTCTCTCGCCAAACAATCAGGCAGGACACATCACAATACCTTTCGCGCTCTTGCCTGCTGCGAACTGTCTTTGAGTGGGAGGAGAATGGCAATGGGAAGACACTCGAACCACGCAATGGTATCCGGCCTCACGGTACGTGCGATGGGACGGCCATGGCAGAGATCCTCCGCTTCACCGGCAGTCACTTCTACTCCCCCAAAGGGAGAGAGTATCTCTTTGAGCGGCATCACATGCGCCCATGCCACGTTCTCCGGAGCCACCGCATTGTCCACAGACCACTCACCCACCCTTGTACGCCGGAGCGAGGAAAGGTACGCACCGAAACGCACTGCAGCACCGAGATCGTGTGCGAGCGACCGGATGTACGTCCCGGATCCGCAGGAAACACGGAGCAGGAGCTCCGGGTACGTATAGGAGAGAATGTCGCACGCATCGATCTTCACTTCGCGCGCGGGAAGGTTCACTTCCCTGCCCTGTCTCATTTTGCGGTATGCCCGCTCGCCTCCCACCTTCACCGCACTGTACACCGGCGGTACTTGTGCGATCTTGCCGATGAACCTCTCCGCGATCAACCGCTGCAGATCCGCGATATCCGGCTCGGTCCAGCCGGGCTTGGGGACGATCTCTTCTATTACTCCTTCACGATCATACGTCGTGCTCACCGCCCCGAAACGGATACCGGCATCGTACTCCTTGTTGAGATCATCGAAGAGTTCGATGGCTTTCAGGGCTTTGGCGCCGACCGCGAGTACCAGAAGACCTGATGCAGCGGGATCCAGCGTCCCCAGATGTCCGATCTTCGGTTCGCTCAGCGCTCGCCGCACCAGCGCAACGGTGTCGTGGCTCGTGGGACCCACAGGCTTGTCGATGAGCAGGAAACCGTGTCGCATGTGCAAACAGTAGCAGAGCGGTAGTGCAGGAAGAATCGACTTGGAACAGATAATTTCAGAAGTCAGAAGACAGTAGGCAGTTACTGCCATCTGGCTTCTGCCTTCCCCTTACTCTTAAGAAGAGTACAACTAGCATAAACCGCCGTGATTCAGGTAGTATCAAAGACAACCTTCCTCTCCCCATGCAACTTACCCTCAGTTGGGACCTGTTCGTAATCGTATTCTTCGCGGTGGTGATCACCTACAGCTTCATTATAGGAAAACACGAATCCGTGAAGATCATCATCTCCACCTACATTGCTATCGTCGCCGCACAGGGAATGGGCAACCTCGTTGAACGCCTCTCCGCCGATTCCCAGCCGCTCTTCAGCATGGTTGGCATTACACTCGACATCCAACTCCTCGCCACAACGAAGCTCGTTCTCTTCATAGTAACGATCATCTTCCTCGCTGTACGGGGCGGATTTGAAATCGAATACCAGAAAGATGGAAATACCCTTGTCGATATCGCAATGACGGCGCTCTTCGGTTTTGTGACCGCCGGTCTCATGCTTTCCACACTCATGACATTCGTTGCAGACGCCCCTCTCCTGGACAAAAACATCGCACAGTCTCCCTTTATTGCCACCATCATCACGCACAGCCGACTCATGGAATTCATGGTCCTCTACCAGGACCTCTGGTTCGCTCTCCCAGCCATCATTCTGCTCGTGATAGGCTTCATGAACAGCCAAAAAGAAGAATAGAATATGAAAGTGTTTATAAATCAAGTGTTGTTTGACTGAAGTGGCACATTCCAGCTTGAAAAAGCGCAATAGAGTGCGTCACAATGCATTTAATTTCCTGCTTCTTATCTATGTTCACTTCCCTTCAATCTCTCTGCCTCCGTGTGTCCGCTGCTGCGGTGACCTTCATGATCGCCCCACCAGCCTGGGCACAGCTCTTCGGTCCCACACCGGCAATCGGTGGTGTGAGTGATGTCCGCCAGAAAATCATCGACATCATCAAGAAGATCCTCACCTTCATGGCACTCATCGCCGTGGTCTTCATCGTAATCGCCGGTATTCGTCTCGTCATCTCTCAGGGTGAAGAAGCCGAGAAGGACAAGGCCAAGAAGACGATTCTCTTCGTCATCATTGGTCTCGTCGTGATCCTGCTCGCACAGGGTCTCGTGGACTTCATTGCTACGCAACTCGCAACCTAAGGAGGCAACGTTAACGGGTAATAGAAGAGCCCCGCGGATGCGGGGCTCTTCATTGTCCGTTTCTCAACGAAGAATCCATAGAAAAACTGGCGTCGACTGCCTACCGCCGCACACGGCTCACTTTCGGCTCCACAACCTCCAGAGGATCGAACACAGAAGTCTTCTCCTCCACTACATCCTCCACAACCGGGCGCTTCTCATCCCGCACAATGATGGCATCACTGCGTACTTCAAGAATGTCAGACACTGCGATGCCCCTCTTCCATCGGAACCATCCTTTCGGGAAAATCCACTCCATCAGCAGAGACTCCGTGTCGAACTGCACATCGCGGCAACGCCCGACCTTCTGTCCGCTCTCGGTACGCACCTGCTGCCCGAGAACGGTACGGCCGTCTTCCAGGAGACTCTGCAACCGCACTATTTCAGAAGGATCGCAGAGTGCACCTGCGCTGCGAATATGGACGCTGGTGCCGAACCGGATGATGTCCAAGGCCCTGCAGAAGAAGAGACCGCTGCTGAACCCGTCGTTCACACGGACAAATACTCCTTCAACTTTCCCCGTATCGGGATGGATGAGCACTCCAGCAACAGCCCCGAGTGGTTCCCCGGAGGACTCCTCTAGCACCAAGGCTCCCATATAGGTAGAGATTCGGACCTGCATTTGCTACAATGATACTACACATGCACCTCTTTGCGGGCTCATCTCACCCGGCACTCGCAGCATCCATCGCTAAAGAGCTTGGCATAGCGCTGGGTAAGGTCGATCTGAAGGAATTCAGCTGCGGCGAACGCTACATCCGTTTCCAGCAATCGGTGCGCGGAAAGAACGTGTACATTGTTCAGACCGCAGCACCGAACATCAACGAGCACCTCATAGAGCTGCTGCTCATGTGCCAGGCTGCAAAACTCAGCTTTGCAAAATCGGTCCATGCTGTTCTGCCGAACTTCCCCTACGCGCGCCAGGACCGGGTAGCTCACTGGAGGGAACCGATCTCCGCCAAACTTGTCGCCCACCTCCTGGAGGAATCCGGAGCGGACCACGTGATGACGCTCAACCTCCACTCCCCACAGATCCAGGGGTTCTTCTCCATTCCTGCCGATGCGCTCGATTCGGGGAGAATCTTCGCCGACTACTTCAGGAAGAAGAAACTGAAGGATATCCTCGTCATCGCCCCGGACATCGGAAGCGCGAAATACACGAAAATCTTCGCAGACATGATGGGAGCCGACATCGCCATCCTCCACAAATCCCGGCCGGAGCACCACAAGGCAGAGATTCTGGACGTTGTAGGAGAAGTACAGGGGAAAACATGCATCATCTATGACGACATGATCGACACAGCCGGCACGCTCCTCACGGCAAAGCAGGCCCTGATTGAGAGAGGGGCAAAGAAAGACGTGTACGCAGCCGCCACCCACGCCATTTTCTCTGGGCCGGCAATCAAGCGTCTCACAGAGGCAAAATTTAAGGAAGTGATCGTCACAGACAGCATGCCTGTGCGGAAGAACGCGTTCCCGGGACTGACGGTTCTCTCCGTTGCACCTCTCATCGCAGAAGTCATCCAGCACATCGAGCATGATGAAAGTGTGACAAAGATCTACGAGAAATAAAAAGGGCAACAATAACAATGGAGGGCATAGAGGTATTCATGGCTATTTGTTACTCGTTGGCTCGTTTGAAACGAGCAAACGAGAGCACGAGAGAACGAACAAACAACATTGCACTCACCAGACTGACACATCCCCTCCCCCGCTCTTTCGTGTTACACTGTTCACACTTTCTTCTCCTCCCTATGGAAAAAATATTCTCCCTGCTCGCAACTGTGAGCATACTCTGCACCGCCATCCCCACAAGTTTCGCAGCGACTCTCACACGCGGCGATTGCAATACGCTCATCGGTCCGGCACAGAACCGCTGTCTGCGCATGCAGGAACGAAGAAGCGAGCCAACGGACGCAAAGCAGTGGCGAATGGAAAACAGTAACCTCATCCAGGAGAGAAGGCTGTTGCGCAGGCCGGAAACCGGCGGCAGAAGTAAGACGATAACGAAGTCTGTTGAAAAACTGAGGAAAGAGAGCATAGAAGATCTGCGCCAGGGGCGCCTGCGCATGCAGTCGAACTTCCAGGACCGTTACGAACAGCGAGACAACTGGCGCGAAATCCTGCAGCAGGAACGTATGAATGCCCTGCGTACCCGCTTCAGCGGCACTCCCCGCACAACGGCACTCGATCAATCAGAGCTCCGCAGCCGTTCCGAGAGGCAGCACGACCGGACACAGACCAGACGCAATGCTATCAAACGGACACACGAAGCCTGCAAAGACGTAAGCGCAACCGAGCGCCAGCAGTGCCTGCGACAGGTACGCGGCGAGGAACTCGAAGAGTAACGGCCTCCTGCTTCTCTCTTCACCCGGCCGGATGATGCACCCCGAGTGCTCTGAGTCTCCTCCAAATCTCACTTGATATATCTACAACAGGAGCGCTGTCCTCCTCCACCGGTTCGTGCTTCTCCTTTAGAACCTGGAGGGAGAGACGAACCCCTATTACATCGCAGAGTACCCGCAATACGCCCTCATGTTGAGCCTCAGGAGAAACCGTTCCGACTCTTTGCTGATTCCTCGCATACACTCCCATGGCTTTCACGATGGCCTCTGTGGCGACGGTTTCATGTACACGGGACATATCCACAGAACGGCTGCCTCGTTCCCTGTCCTCAAAGCAGAGATGTGCCCTGTTGATCGCCTTATCCAAGAGGAGGAGGAATTCCTTCCGGTCTTCCTCGGACCAGCGCTCCGTTTCCCGGAGAATATCGTTCCAAGAAGCAGCATACGTGCCATCTGCCCTCTCTCTGTGTTCCGTACTCATATTATATATTGTAACATATTCTATTTCTTTCGGCAACTCTCCGGTACACACGAGCTCCGAACGTGCCAGGAAACACAGAGCTACTTTTCTCCCCCATCAGAAAGCTCCCTTGGAAATCCCTCAGGAAAGCGCCCGCGGAAGAGCGTCTCCACACGTACGAGCGCGGAGAGGAGGCAATGGACTTCCTCATGCCTGGACCGGAGGAACGTAATGAGGCGCGGATCACCGAAATCCCGGAGCTTCACGGCTTCCCCGTCGTAGCCGAAGTTCCCCGGGTTATCGAACGTGTGAGCAACATCCGCCTGTTCGATGGCATCACTCCCGAGACCGCGTTCCACAATATCTGTGAAATCGACAATAGACATGCGGAGATCCTCCGTCGTCGGCTGGAGCGAAACGAGCGCTCTAATATAGGCACGGGTCGGCAGGACAATATCACGGAACTCCTGCCACGACTCCGCTTCGATCCTGTTTGCTGACCATCCCTCGCGGAACCTCTCGGCACGCAGGAGAGTGCCGCGCGCATCCAGGCGCGGTACTTTGAGAGTCCTGCGCGGGCCCACGTAGGCGACCCGCGTTGTCCCCGTACAGATGCACACAGGAGAGCCGGTAATGGGCGCGAGGAACTGCTCTTTCATGGGAGATATATCGTACAATCTTTCGAATTTTTTTCAATATTTTGTGGACCATGTGAAGGTATCTATTCATCTTCGAAACAAGCCATAAAGACAAAGAAACAAAAAAATTGACAAACATCCTATATAGATTATTATGACAGTTCAAAGAACGGCCGGCCCTGCCGGAATATTTCTTGAATGCACCATGCTCGAAGCTGCCCTCGAAAAGCTCTCTGCCCGGCAACCCGAAATCCTCGACAGCGTACTGCAACGCATGAAGGTACTGCATACACACTCAACTACAGAGAAAGATGACGAGGATCGCATCATGGAAGGAATGAGCGGCCAGATCATGGGAGAGACGACACAGAGAGCACATCTGGCACTCGCGGACCAGGAAACGAGGGCACTGGTTGAAAGGGCACAGCAAGAGCGATGGAGCGAGCAGCGGTTAACTCAGACCATAGCCGCAACGAGACAGAGAATCGCTGCGGAAATGTTCAAAGAACACTGGTTCGAATCCACGCTCTCCACCCCTGATTTTCCTATCCACGCGGCAACGTACGGGACATGGATGTTCCGCTACGACCTGCGCAGGCTCATGACAGACAACCCCTCACCGGAGCGTCTCCGGGAATTCGGATGGTTGAGATTCGATGTCGACGGCCTCCGGTCGTTCAAAGACTGCACATCACACACGCACACCACGCTCTTCCTCCAGCAAATTGCACGCATCTTCGTAGATCCGCACGGTCCCACACGCAGACGCCTGGAGCAGCAGGACATCCACGTCATTCCCATGGCCACGGGAGGAGACGAATTTGAGCTCTACCTCCACGGCAGTACGCCCCTCACTCCTCAGCTCATCGAAGGGACCATCGCTTCGTTCCAGGCTGAAATTTCCTCGAGCGAGAAACTGAGCAGCTGCCTCGACTTCGACGATGAGGGAGTCCTCGTCACGTATGGCTTGCCCTCGAGTGACCAACGAAGAGCATTCTACGCATTGCCACCCCC
>DATDVK010000097.1:0-4415 GCA_035290085.1 Candidatus Peribacteraceae bacterium | reverse complement strand
AGGAATGCAGGCGGACGCGGCTCATGATTTTCCTCAATATGCCCCTGTCCCGTGCACCGGATGAAATGCTCCTCCATTCTCCGAAAATCCTCCCGCGTGCAGCGGACCTTGGCCAAGAGGGCACCGGAATCCAATCCATCGAAGAAGATGGTGTCGCGCGCGAGCGCGCGCAGGGCGGCGATAAAATCGAAGAGCGCATCGGTGCGCTGGTGCGGCTCCTGCCCGTGATCGCACTCGAGTGTCCCCTCCTGCCAGTTCTCCGCCAGGTTCGCCCCGAGTGACGGACCCGCGTACACGATTCCCCAGGTGTCTGGCATGCGCTGCTCCATGGAAGTGCGCTATTCAACCTTCCTTTCTCCGCATCTGCAAGCGTTTTTCTGGACAAATCCTGCTGCCGGTTTACTATCAACCCCCTATGAATCCCGACCGAGATTTCGATACCTATGTCCGCACGGAAATTTCCGGTCTCGCTCCCGCGCTCACCGGTACCAATCCTGCAGTGCAGCATGCCTGCGACGATGCGCTCCCGGGAGACAGACCCGTGACCATTGCAGATATGCAGACAGAAACACTTCGCGCGCGGCTGCCGCAAAATGAGACGGGAGAAGCAGCGCTCCAGGCACTCGTTGATTTGAGGAAGCGTTATTTCATGCAACTCTGCCCATCGAGAACATTTATTTCTGTTGAGGAAATTCGGCGCATCCCTGCGTAGGCACAACATACATCAGACAGAAACTTCACCCTCCTTGCAAAGCAATTATTGGGCAGAGCACGTACAATAGCCCAGACCTCTTCCCCTCCCCACTATGTTCAGACGCACTCTGACACTCCTCAGCATGTTCCTGTTCCTGTTCGTACTCACTGTTCTGCATGCTCCTATTGTAGAAGCGCAAGCAACGGACACAGGGGCAACAGTGAATGACGACGAGACACAGACAGAGGAAAATGCAGATAACAATGAGGGGGGAGACACGGATGCCGATACCACCAGCCAGCTGAACAGGGGGCAACAGATCAAAGGAAGGTGTGCAGGACTGACAGGCCTGGAGAGGAGCGAGTGCGTCCGTTCCGTCCCGCTGCTCCGCCCGCGCGTACGGAGCGGAGTACAGATGGTCCGCCCCCGCGATCTCACTACCGAAGGAGCTGTGAAAGAGCAGTGCGGCACGCTCGACCGGGAATCACGGGACTACCGCGAGTGCGTGCGCCGGACGCGCACCAACATGCACACGCGCATACGCACTCTCCCCAGTGGAGGAGTAAACGCCAATGGGATCGGCTTGGAGCAGGGGCGCGAAAGGCCTGCACGCCGCATCGAATCACGGGATTTCTTCCGGTTCAAGAACAACACGATCCAGCACCTGCGCAGCCGTGACTTCGAAAGGTAAGCATTCCTCCGGTAAAAAATAAGGGCGCCAAGCGGCGCCCTTTTTTGTAGGGAACACCCAAGGAACCTTCATAGAACAAGAAAGTATGTCATCCTGAGTGCCGCCGACCCGTCCCTCGATACATCCCTCGTCCTTACTGGCATTCGGACTCGGGACACTCGGGATGACAAGGGGCGGCGGTGTATCGAAGGGTGACATGCTTTCGTGCTTTCCAGAGGTTCCCTACAATCATTACATATGAACTTCCCCGTAGAACTCCACGAGCACATTGAGCTCCTTGCGGCACAGTTGCAGATACAACCCTCGGATATCGTCGAGAAGCACGCACGCGGGCACGGGCACGGCGGGCAGAATCTCAACAAAGCCACGAACTGCGTGGAACTCACGCATACCCCCACCGGCATCACCGTCCGCTACCAGCACCACCGCGGGCTGCAGCAGAACCGCAAGGAAGCGTACGAGCTTCTTATCCTGAAGATAGATGACCACATGCGCGGCGTGGAGTCGGAACTCGGGAAGAAGCGACACAAAGTAGAGAGGCAGAAGCAGCGGCGGAGCAGGCGCGCGAAGGAGAAGATGCTGGAAGAGAAAAGACTGAGGGGGGAGATCAAGGAAACGAGGAAGGATATCGTTTGAGAAGTCAGAAGACAGAAATCAGTAAAAACACTGCCTTCTGTTTTCTGAAAACAAAAACCCCGGAGGGGTACTCCGGGGCTTCAACACAGAATTCTTGGGAAAGTGGCTCTACTTGATGTACTCAAGCTCGATAAGCTTGGAGAAGATCTTGGCGACCTCCGCACGATTGATGGGCGCATTCGGGCGGAAGGTGCCCTCCGGATTGCCCTGGCGGTCGGTATCGCCGCTTACAATGCCAAGCTCCGCCATAAGCAGAACTGCCTCGGCATACTCCGAGTCCTCCGGGACATCTTTGAACGTGACTGGCGTGACGGTGTCCTCTTCCTCCACCACCGGTACCGTTGCGCCGCTCAACGTCGCTCCAGACCCGGTGAGTACCGCACCCGTCCCCGTGGCGACCGTGCCTGAACCTGCGGCAACAACGCCCGTACCAGAGACCGTGATATTGTCTTCTGCCTCTGCTGGTAACGACTCTCTGATTGGGAGAGCATCGACGATTGTTTGCATCACTGCACCGCGTGTGGCGGGCGCATCGATGTTCAGACGCCTCTCGTACGCAGCGAAATGCAACTGCTCGGCCGTGAAGATGTAGGAGGACGCCCAGTGTTCCTGAGCAGTGATATTCCTGGTATTGCCGGTGGTAATGGGATTGCTGGAAGATTCGAGAGTCATCTTGGCAATCTCCGCATACGTCACGGGATTTGCAGGGCCGTACTCTCCCTTGAGGTTTCCCTCCGCATCACGGTATCCCGATGCGATTCCTGACTGGAGAACGGAAGCAACATACGGTGCGTACCACTCCTGAACCGGAACGTCCCTGAATACCACTTCCTGCCCCTCCATGGAAACCATCAGGTGGCCGCGAATGCTCTGGAGATTCTCTTTCGTAACAACTTGTGGCTGCAGCGGTGGCTGCTGCACCACCTTGCCCATGATTGTGTACACTCTTCCTCCTCCCCCTCCGCCTCCCCCTGCCCCGCTGTTCCCGCTGTTTCCACTGTTTCCACTGTTTCCACTACTGCCGGATGATCCCCCTCTCGGACCCACGGGCGCGAAGGTGGAGAAGTGGGTGGTGACCGTGGTCAGCGTGTTATTGACAGTATCGACCGTCGTCGCGAGCGGATCCCACTGCTGCTTCTCCTCCGACCAAGTAGCGAGGCTCAACTGGCTCTCAGTAAGTCCCGCCTCCGTCACATCCGCATCGGTGTACGGAATCGTGATCGTCACACCCGCCCCGTCGGATGAAGAGAGGGTGGAGATGGTCTGGCCCGCCGCACTCGTAGGCGTGATCTCTATCCCCGCATCGCCTACCACCATCGACGTCGGGGTTTCCATCACAATGGCCGTAGTCTTGCTGGTCGTGACCGAAGCCGAATCAGAACCTGTCCCCAGTGCCCCTGCAGGGAAGTTCAGCTCGAAGTTACTCCCGATGTTCGGATCACGAACCAGGCCTCCGCGTGAGGGCGTCAATGTGGAGGAACTCGGATCATATCGCGTGTATCCCTCTATGAGGGAGAGAACAAAATTCGCCGTCTGGGCCGCGCCAGCAGTGACTGTCACGGACTGCTCGGCCGATTCGTATCCCTCTGAACGCGCCTTCACCGACCACGTTCCCGGCGTAATGTTGAGCGTGTAGTTATTCGGTCCGCCGGTCAGGGATGTATCGACATCGGTGAAGGTGAACCGCCCATCGGAACTCTCTGCGATGACCTTCGTTGAGAGTGCCACACCTGTTCCCGAAAGAGTCACGCGTCCGGCGATCGTTGCATTCGACGCCACGAGTGTACGGTCTGCTCCCGAACTAACTGCCGCTCCATTCACAGTGATGGATGTCGAAGCGCTGCTATCTATACATCCAGGCTTCCCAGCGGTGATCCAGAACGTTCCGTTGGGCAGGTTGATAGAATAATTGCCTGTCGTATCCGTGGTCGTCACCGACACACGCCCGTTGGTCGTATCCGCGAACGCGACGGATGCCCCATTCGTACAGGTGGACGTACTGCTTGAAACGACGCCCGAAACCGCATACGTCGACGGCGGCGAGAAACTGACAGCTGTGGTTGTATCGGCGGTCACGGCAACGGAACTTTGCGTGCCTAGGCGGCCATAGCGCGGACTATGTGCAGTGACGGAATACGTCCCGGCCGGTACGGAAATATCGTAGACACCGGCAGTCGGGTTCGCAGCGGTCCCATTGCCACGGCCATCGCCGTCACGCGCTTCCACGAATGCGTCTGTCACTCCTGTAATCGTGACACGCACTGTTCCCGCGGCGCTCATGGTGAGATCCTTGCCGGTCGTGACCGTTCCGGCGGTGACAGTCACATTGGTGAGAGGTGTGAGCCTGCCCGCCCCCGGTACAAATCCGTCTATTGTGTAGTTACTGCCCGCACG
>DATDVK010000096.1:0-8003 GCA_035290085.1 Candidatus Peribacteraceae bacterium | reverse complement strand
GATGACGGATTGCAGGGAATCTTTCTCTATCGCCAAGCGAAATGGCGTGCCCGGCCCCACAATACTCTGCTGTCCCACGAACTCATCCAGAGTGCACGGGCGCATGCGGTAGGCCAGTGGTGCATCTGCGGAAGGTTTCTGCGTCATGGGCAGGTCATCATAGCACCTCCGCAAAATTAGACGTGACAAACAGAAGGCAAATGTGTAGAGTACGCCCAGAAATGAACCAGGCATCCATTATCCACGGCATCTTCCTCAAGCGTATGCGCGACTACACCGTCGTCGAGGAGATGCTGCATGCCTGGTAGTACAACAATTCTTCCCTCCCCCAATGCAGCACTCCCCAGACGGAGACTGCTCCTTTTCATTGTTGATCTTTCCCACTTCCCTTCACACGAGCACGGCGGACTGCAGACATCGGTCTCCAGTCCTCCCTGCTCACCTGCAATGCCTGTTACCAACCAGAAACCAGAAAGGAGACTCAAGTCATGTGCACACGAAGCTCACTTGTCTTCCAAGAAGACGAAACGCGTCAGCGGAGAATCGCGATGCTTCAGGCGTGGATCGCAGAGGACCTCGCACACGGGGACGAGGCACTCGGCGGAGCGCTCAAGAAGTGGCGCGATGAAATCCTCACGCGGCTGCACACGCGGCGGCCGCTCATCATCCGCATCCCCGAATTGTTTGTACGGCACCTCGGACTCTCGAATCAGAAGGTACTCATCAACGAGAGCCACGAGGTACTCGAGGTAGTCTCACGCAATGGCCGGAAAACGCGAAGCGCGCAAACTGGCCACGTGATCGTACCGGCGAAAGTATAGCGAGACATTGCAGAGCAGGGAAATTCCAGAAAGGGCTGCACACCTCGTGCAGCCCTTTCCCCAAATATGGGCCCGTTCCTTGCTGAGAGAAGCGCTTTTCTGTACGCTGCGCCCGATATGAAGCTCAATCAGCTTTTCGAGTACATCATTCAGTACGGCATGGAAGCAGACATCCGCGGCAAGAAAGAATTGGAGAAGAAACTCAAGAAGCAGAAAGAGAAGCTGCAGAAGATGAGTGCCAAGGAGAAGAAATTCTTCGACGAAGAGCGGCTGTGGAATCCGTTCAGCGATTCGCGCATTATCAACGGCAAGGGGAACGAGGAGATTACGGTGCTCGCTGTCGGCATAGATATCGAGACGCCGGAACTCCTCCTCATCGACCATCTACGCAAGCATGGAAAGAAAATTGATGCTGCACTTCTGCACCACCCGGAGGGCCGTGCGCTCGCGGATCTGGATAAGGTAATGGGCCTGCAGGTGGATGTTCTTGAAAAGGTGGGTGTGCCCGTGAACCACAGCGAAGCGCAGCTCAGGCCCCGCATCGAACGCATCTGGCGTGCCATCCACGCAGACAACCTCTTCCGGGTGGAACGGGCAGCGGAGCTGCTGGGGATCCCCGCATTCAACTGCCATACCCCGTCGGACAACCTCGTGTGGGAGTACATGGAGAAGCACGTCTGCAGCAAGAAATACGACACGCTCGGAGACATCCTCGAAGAAATATGCAAAATCCCGGAGTACGAGTACTACGCCAAGAAGGGCAACCCCCCCATCATTGTGAACGGCTTCAAGGAGAACCGCCCGGGGAAGATCGTCGCCACAGAATTCACCGGAGGGACCAACGGGCCAGAAGAGCAGATTGAGACGCAGTCCCGCGCCGGCGTGGGGACGATCCTCTCCATGCACGTCACGGAGAAATCGCTTGAAAAAGCCAAGGAACACCATGTGAACATGATCCAGTGCAGCCACATGGCTTCGGATGTCATCGGGATCAACCTGATGCTGGACAAACTCGCCAAGCACGAGAAGAAGCTCAAAGTGATAGAACTCTCCGGCTTCATGCGGGTGGAGAGAAAATAAGGGAATAAGGTGGAAAGTTCTCAGAGCGAACGATACTCTCGCTCCTTCTCCAATTTCATTCTGCCAAATATCTTCGCCCTCATTGGAACCTCCTGGGACTTCTACAAGAGCCAGCCCGTGCTGAACGCCGTGCTCCTCTGGTTCCTGGTACTCCCCATGACAGCAGAATCCCTGCTCACTGAATACCAGGTGAATCAGCCGTACTTCCAGAACTTCACATGGGAGGACATTGCTTCAGGACAGACCAACCCCAACCTGCTCATTGCCACGGTTCTCCTTGAGATCGTGATCATCCTGCTCCTCGTCTGGGGAGTGGCCTGCTGCACATTGGTGGGCAAGCGTTTGCTCCAGAGCCGCGCAGGGCGCGCACGCACATCCTTCAGGGCTGTGAGCAGACAGGCCCGGCGGTTCGTAGTGAACCTCATACTCACGGGCATTCTGCGGGGATGTTTTACGTTCCTCTGGGCCCTCCTGCTGATTATTCCGGGCATCATCTACCAGATTCACACGTTCTTCTATTTCATTGCCATCGTCTGCGAGGGGAAAGAATACCGGAGCGCCCTGCGGGAGAGTAAGAACACGGTGAGGGGGCACACATGGACAGCACTCTGGTATATTCTCGGCCTCTCCGCAGCCATTTTCCTGCCACTCATTGTTCTAGACACCGCGCAGGCAGAAATCCTCTACCGCCTGGATGAACGGCTGCTCCCGGTAACGTACATCGTTTCCTCCCTCCTCTTCGGCATCGGCATGCTCCTCTTCTTCCTTTCCAGCATCTCCCTGTATGCGCAGCTGAAGAAAATGAAGCCACAGGAGATACAAGAATAATAGGGACGAGAATAATAGGAATATGAATAACATGAGGACACACGTTGCACTCCTTCTTTCCTGTTATTCTAATCCCTATTATTCTCGTCTCTCATCCCCAGTACTCTACTTCACTTTCGCTTCCTTCAGGATCTGCTTGAAGATCCCCGGCTCGTGAACAGCGAGCTCGGAGAGTACTTTGCGGTCCAGTTGGATGTTCTTCTCTTTCATAGCCTTCACCAGCCGCGAGTAACTCACATTCTCCGCGCGTGCGGCTGCGCTGATGCGCGTAATCCAGAGAGCACGGAAATCACGCTTCTTCCTCTTGCGGTCTTTGTACGCATGCTGCCCCGCCTTCATCATCGCTTCATTTGCTTGGTGGAAAGTGGAAGACCGCATGCCGCGGTACCCTTTCGTCAGCTCTAGGATTTTCTTATGGCGCCGGTGACGGACTGTACCACGCGGGACACGCATGTCTAGAGATAAGGAAGAACAGAGATGAGAGCTTTCCTCTCGGTATTTTCCGGCACGAGCGTGCGGTTCAGGCGCTTCTGACGCTTATTCTTCTGCAGAAGCAGATGGTTACGGCGGCTGCGCTTCATAGCCAACTTCCCGGAGCCGGTCCTGCGGACCCGTTTCTTTGCGCCGCTGTGCGATTTGATCTTCGGCACTTGTGAGTGGGAGAAAGAAAGCTGGTGCAGTATAACCGCGCAAATGGCAAGTTCAAGGAGAAAAACAGGGAATTAGGGAATAGGGTGATAGCTTCATTAGGAAGGGAAAAGGCATCAGACCCAACATCCAAATCCCTAATGCAGCTAATGAAGCTAATGCAACTAAGATACTACTTCTTCTTCGCCCGCAGAATCACGATGAACTGATTCCCCTGTTTCTTAATCTCTTGCTCTACCTCTGCCACATCCTGGAGACCCCCCACGACAGAGCGCAACTTCTCCTCCGCATAGGATTTGTTGGTGAGTTCACGCCCCCGCAGCCGGACAATAAACTTTACGAGATGGCGCTCGGCGAAGAACTCCTTCGAACGGTCCATAAGTCTCTGGAGATCGTGGCGATCCGTGCGAAAACCGAAGCGCAGCGTCTTCACCTCCGTTTGCTTATTGTGTGCACGCTGCTTCTTCTCCTTCTTGTTCACCTGATACATATGCTGACCCACATCCCCTATTTTCACGACGGGAGGATCGGCCTTGGGAGAAACCTCTATGAGATCCATTTCCATCCCCTTCGCGCGCTGCAATGCGTCTTCGACAGAGAGAACCTCGGCACCACCATCGGTTACAAGGAGCACATGAGCGGCACGAATCTCTTCGTTTGTTCGCGGCCTCTTGGCTCGCGGGATGGAGTGGGAAGAAGCTTGTCGGCGTTTACGCAGAGAAAACAGTGGGGAAGAAAAATAGGATGACAGACAAAATCTTGATTCCCTTGGGCGCATGTGTCAAGAAACCACCGTCCTATATTGGTGATTCCAGATGCGCAATCTGCGCAAAATATACTCCTCGGAAAGATCCAAGATGCAAATAACAAGTTATTCCAAATAAGATTCAAAAATACAAAAATCCAAACTGCTCGTTGGAAGTTGGAATATGGTGATTGGACTTTGTTTGGTACCTTGTTATTTGCATCTTGGACACTTCGTTCACGACGGCTCTTGTGTATCCTCAGTCGTTTCCGCGGCTGTAGACATCTACTGTCACCGAGAGAACGAACCACCCCGGAGCCCCGCCCGCATGAATGCGGACGTCACTCAGCACCATGAGCGGCAGCGGCCAGAGATTGTACTGCTGCAGCCGTGTCCCGACCGCTCCGCCAAGAATCCTGCGGGCGTCCCTGAGGAGAGGAGACTGGAGGGTATCTTCGATGGTCTTGGTGAATGAAGGAGAAGAGAACGAACGCAGGAGCTGTGTCTCGTAGGTCTTGGGTTCGCGGGCATAGTGCAGGAGATCGGTGGAGAAGAACTGCTCTATGGCCACTACACCGGCCGGATTTTCCTCTTCAGTTTTCTGGAGCAGCAGGAGACGTTCCTCTCCGGAGAGCGTATCTCCGATGGTGAGAAGCCCTGCGAGTTTCACGAGAGAGAGAAACGTCTGCACACCATCTTCATGCGCTGCAAACTTCATGGAAACCGACCGCACAGAGAGCCCTTCCTCCTGCGCAGGAATGGGATCACTCATGGTGATTTCGGAAATTTCCGTGAGCAGCTTCTCGTTCTTGAGTTCCTCCCCAAGAATATCAAACACCGCGAGAAGTCTGTCGAAATCTATGTCTTCGGGCAGAACATAGACATTGACGCTCTCCTCCTGGGATCCAAAGCTGGTTGCGGCATGGAGCTCGGCCATTTCCACCTGATCGGTGAGTACAGCGATTCTGCGCTCAAACTGCGGGATCTCCGCCACGAGCGGCAGTGACACCTCACGCACTTCCAGGACAGTAGTGGCATGTTCCGCGAGCAGGAACCCGGCAGCGGAGAGCATGGCGATGCCTGCAGCGGAGAAGAGTGCGGTACGGATGGGGCGGGAACAGCGTGTCCAGCGTCTCATAGAAGTTTGATGCGAATGGTAAACGGCGAGGTCGGGCCCAAGCGCGGATCTTCCACGCGGCGGAAACGCGGGCTCGCGATATCGGCAATGAACGGCTGTGCACGCAGTTCCTCAAGCAACTGTGCAAGCACGGTCATGCTGCGGGAACCGACGTTGCGGATATCCCCGGTGAGTTCCGCACGTTTCTCGCCCGGCGTGTACCGCATCGACTCCACATGCACCACATTGGAATCATCCGGAAGCAACTGGCGCGCCGTCTGCTCCAGGGAAGAACGCAGCACGAGCAGGGGGAACTGCGAATGTTTCATCTCCACCAGGCGGTGGTACGCGCTATCCTCCATGGGAAGAACGAGCATGTTGCGCTCGTGCTCTTTGGCCACCAGATCCTTGAGAAGGGAATCATGATACTCCCGCAATTCCTGCGCATTGCGCATGGAACCCGCCACCTCCACCGTCGTGACCTTCGGGAGGATATAGAGGTGCGAGAAGACGAGAAGCACGAGAAACACGAACGAGAAGAGGAACAGCGCTGCGGCACTGCGGTGTGCAATCACTGCGGTGCTCACTTGCTGCCTCCGTCTCTTGTTTGTGTGTAACATGGTATTTTCCTCATAGTATAGCGCAAAACAGGCTCTCCATCCACGGGCAGAAGTTGCTAAGAAGTAATAAAAATGTTAAAAATATCTCTCAGAAGAGTAGCGTGTACCACAGCACTTCCCAATTCTATGCCAAAGACCGAGCACTATTCCGACAGCAAAGGCAACACCGTAGAAATCACCATGTATGGGAACGGAGACACAGATGTCTCGGTGCAGAATAAGACCTGCGCTCCCTACAACGGAGGCGCGAGCGCCTCTGCGGCACGGGAGTGGGCACGAAAGAACGGACTGAAGAAGCAGTAGACCGCTCTCTTTTGAGGAGAAGATAGATTCAAAGCACCATCCGGAGTACAATATCACCGTATTCCCTCCTCCCCTTCCCCGTGGAAGAGCTTCTCCAGAAATTGCAGGATCTCCTCTCTGCTGTAAACACGGGCAAGGACTCTCTTTGAGTCGAAAAAAGTTCCAAACACCATCGCCGAACTGGAACGAAAGACGCAGGCTCCCGATTTCTGGAACGACCAGCAGGCAGCCAACGCTCTCTTCGCCAAGCTCAGAGCGCTCAAAGCGCAGTGGGAACCGGTGGCGGCACTGGCGGAGAATGTGGAAATGCTCGTCGGACTCGCTGCAGAAGCCACCGAGGGCGACCAGGGTGATATAGAGAAGGAGTACGCGCAGCTGCTGATGCTATGGGGGGAACTGGAGTCGAAGCTGTACTTGAGCGGCGAGTTTGATACCTGCAACTGCTACCTGACGATCAGCGGAGGCGCGGGAGGAACAGAGGCGCAGGACTGGGCTTCCATCCTGCTTAGGATGTACCTGCGGTTCTGCGAGCAGCAGCAGTGGGGAACAGACATCCTGGAGAAGACGGACGGACAGGAAGCGGGCATTAAATCCGTGACGGTGCACGTGAAGGGGACGATGGCATACGGCCTCCTCAAGTGTGAACGCGGCACGCATCGCCTCGTGCGGCTCTCCCCGTTCAATGCAAAAAACCTGCGCCAGACCAGTTTCGCGCTCGTGGAGGTACTGCCGGAGATCGAGGAAACGACAGAGATAGCAATCGATCCCAAAGATCTGCGCGTCGACACGTACAGGAGCAGCGGTGCCGGCGGGCAGAAGGTGAATAAGACGGATTCCGCCGTGCGCATCACACATATCCCGACCGGGATAGTCGTCGCATGCCAGAACGAGCGCAGCCAGCAGCAGAACCGCCGGCAGGCCATGAACATTCTCACTGCCAAATTGCTGGAGAGGAAGCGCACGGAAGATGAGGAGAAAAAAGAGGAATTGAAGGGGGCGAGGAAGAGCGCCGACTTCGGGCAGCAGATACGCAGTTACGTGCTTCACCCGTACCAGATGGTGAAGGACCTGCGGACAGACGAAGAGACGAGCGATACGGAGGGGGTGCTGGCTGGCGACCTCCGGCGTTTCATCGACGCCGAGCTGAAACGGGAAGCACGGCTCTAACGGAAGAGAAGCACAACAAAAAAGACGCCCACGCGGGCGTCTGTTCTGTTCTTCTTTGAGGAGGAAGACTAAAGGTCGCAGGGGCGAACAGTCTTGCGGCCATTCTCCTTTGCGCGCTTGACGGCCTTCTTCACGGCATCCTCGAGCATGGCGCTTGCGGCGTCACCGAGGTCTCCGGAGGACATCATTCCGAGACTCTTCACGAGTTCCTTGAGTTTGGAAGCAACTACGTAACTCATAATGAATAAGGGTAATGAGATAAAACAGAGCGGATTCTAAGGGGATGTCTGCAGGCCATGCAAGCAAAATTCCCAAAACCACAGGCAAAAATGACAGGAAATGTGCAATTGACCTAAGTAGCCTTTTGTGTCTGATGAAGGGCGCTACAATAGCCTTTGGAGAGATGGCCGACCCCAAACCAGTCGGTCGCTTCGCTTCCTCCGGTTTGGGGCAAGGTGGTCGCCCCCCTTTGTTCCGCATGCGCGGGACTACGGCGGGTGAAAGGTTGTTGAAAGTCAACTATGCTATCGTGTCCGCGGAGAGATGGCCGACCCCAAACCAGTCGGTCGCTTCGCTTCCTCCGGTTTGGGGCAAGGTGGTCGCCCCCCTTTGTTCCGCATGCGCGGGACTACGGCGGGTGAAAGGTTGTTGAAAGTCAACTATGCTATCGTGTC
>DATDVK010000095.1:0-8423 GCA_035290085.1 Candidatus Peribacteraceae bacterium | reverse complement strand
ATGGCGCGGAAGAAGTCTCCGTCTCCATTGGCAAGGTGCCCCGTACCCGTCCGGGATCCTGCAGTACCGGTTCCCGTGGTTACCTGCCAGGCTACGGTGTACCCGGTCGCATTGTTCGTGGTCAGGGTACAGTTTTCCGTCGCCGAGGCCGGTGTGCCAGCCGTGAGTGTGCCGATGGCGGCAACACCGTCTGCGCAGGACATGCTGAACGTGGATCCCAGAACCAGAGAAACCACGATGTTGTCGGTCTCCGCATAGCCGCGAATGGGCTCCAGAGCGAATGCCATGAAGGCATAGAGGATGGTTACTGCCGTGAATCCCACAGTGAAAATCCGCATGCGGCGCTCCGGGGAAAGTATCGTTTGTTTCATGTTTCTTTGAGTATGGAAGTACGAATTATTTATATCTTTATTCTGTATATATATTATAACATATTTTTTGTATATATCAAATACCTTATATTCATGCAATATAACGAAAGAAACACATTTTCTCTCTATTTTCTTCAGAGGAAAATACTGCATTGGCCTCCCTGGAAGAAGCACCGGGGAACGTGATTTCCCCCTTTCTTCCTGTGGGGGAATGGGTAGGGGGGTGGGGGCTTTAAGCGGTGTATCCCCGGAGCCTGGAGATTACAGCTCCTTTCCCCGGCAGGGAGGGCGGTCATGAACAACCAAAGAAGCACTCTGCCTCAGGCAGAGTGCTTCTGTTTCCTTCTATGGATGGCTGTAATTGTCTTACTGCGTCGCAGTGGTCACAACCACCGTTGCCTTGTACGTGCCTGTCGGCTGGAACTTCGCCGTGCCTAACTTGGCGACGAATTCGAACGGAATGGTATCCCCGCCCGAAGCGGATTCTACCGAACGGGAGGCCACGGTGACCGTGGAGCCCGTTGCGACGTTCGCGAATTTCTTGGTGGTCCAGTCAGTATCTGCTGCGAAATCAAGTATACGGGATGCTCCGGTGATGCTGGTGGTCACACGGCCGCCCCAGCGCTCATCGTTGGCTCCATCCGCCACCAGAGTGCCGATCACTGTAGTCGTGTAGCCGCTGCCGCCCTGATTTGGGGTATCGGTATCATTCAGGTGAATGGCGCGGAAGCGGTCTCCATCTCCATTGTTAAGGTGCCCCGTACCTGACCGGGATCCTGCAGTACCGGTTCCTGTGGTTACCTGCCAGGCTACGGTGTACCCGGTCGCATTGTTCGTGGCCAGCGTGCAGCTTTCAGTCGCCGAGGCCGGTGTGCCCGCTGTGAGCGTGCCGATGGCGGCAACACCGTCAGCACAGGTCATGCTGAACGTGGAAGCTACGACCGCAGAAACCACGATGTTGTCGGTTTCCGCATAGCCGCGAATGGGCTCCAGAGCGAATGCCATGAAGGCATACAGGGCGACCACTGCCGTGAATCCAACAGTGAAGACCCGCATGCGGCGCTCCGGGGAAAGATGGAGATATTCCATAGATTAGGAAGGGAAAGAATATTTGTTTTCTGAGGGATTGCCTCATGTAACAGGAACATTATAACATAATTGCATATTTAATGCAAGTGCTGGGGGGGGTGAGAAACATGGGGGGAATTGGCAATTTGGAGCATCCAGCTGACAGCTTTCAGCTTTTAGTCATTCCTTCAAGCTACAATCTACAAGCTCGAAACAGGGTTTCTCTTAGGTAACCAACCCCCAGCGTCTCCTCCCGAACGAGTAGAGGGCCACGAGGAGAAAGCCGATCATCGCGAGGAGCCCAAGGAGTACGCTTACGGCGGCGTTGGGGCTGGAGGGGGCTGAATCGCGCGGGGAGAGCAGCGATGCCGCGAGACGCGTGTCCTCCCCCCCATCGTCTCTGAAAGCCGATGGGCCCGGCGTGGTGCCTCCCCATGTGCAGTCCCTGCCGTACTGCAGGTTCTGGCGGGCTCTGTACAGCATAACAGCCAGTTCCGCTCTATTGATGGTTCTGTTCGGGAATGTGAGCGCAGAGCCGTTCTCCTTCTTCAGGATGCAGTGATCTGCGGCTGTATGTACATAGGTGGCATACCAGGTTCCCTCTGCGTTATCGGTAAACTGCGGCGCGCTGCTCAGGAGTGGGAGCCCGAAGAAGCGCACGATCATGGCCACTGCCTCCGCGCGTGTAATGCGGCCGTCAGGGCGCGCGGAGCACGGATGTGATCCATAGCAGTCGCGGTCCCCCTTCACCCAGCCCTTCTCTGCGGCAGTCTCTATGAATCTGTAGTACCACTCCTGGGTCGGGACGTCGTCGAAGCTCGGTATGAGAGGTTCCGCAGTCTCTCTGCCGTCGATGAGCGTGAGCAGCTTGGCCGCTTCGGCGCGCTGCGCGGGATCTTCCGGCCGGAAATGTTTCTGGGAGACATCAAGTATTCCGTCTGCCAGGAATGCGGCGAGCGCTTCCTCGTACCATGCTCCCGGTTCAATGTCCTCGTAGTGGGTGAGGGGAGCTGCCGCGTGCACTTCCTCTTCGTCGATGTAGCACTTCTCAATGCTGCGGGCGATCTCAGCCGAAAGCATACGTTCTATGGGGTCTTCATACCCCGGGAGCCGCCGACGGGCCACGATGATCGGGATGTCCTGTGCCCGGAGTGCGCTGATAATGCGTCCGGCGGTTCCGCCGCCGCCTCCACGGTGGCCCCCACCGCCTCCGCTATCTCCTGAGTCGCAGGAGGGACAAGCCGGGCACACGCTGGCGACGGCGCCATCGTCACTGTCGTACCAGAAAGTGTAGCTCACGGTGGACATGGCGAGCCCGTTGACATCCGAAGCGCTGATACTGACGGAGTATGCGATGTCTTCACTGATGGCTGCGGGGAGTGTGATGGTGACGGTGTAGTCCGCCGCAGTGCCGGTAATGGCCATTTCCGCGCTTGCGCCGGTGTACGTGACAGGACTCACAGGCACGGCATTTCCCGATCCCGTGATCGTGGCGGAGATGGTGTTCTGATTGATGCCGTCACCTGTGTCCTTCACGTGGAACACGACCGTATCGTCCGTGGTGGCTGTGGTGGTGAACCGTGCCGGGTCTTCCCCGTCCACGGAGCAGGTAGTGCAGGTGTTCGCAATCACGAAGCTGTAGCTTGTGCTCCCGGTGTTCGCCGTGGGAGAAGCGAGATCCCGCGTTAAAATACTCACGTCGATTTCCTGTCCTCCGGAGTAATTACTCGCCGGGTTCACAGTGATGCTGTAGCTCGAGGATGTTCCTGTGTAGCTGAATGCCGGGCTTGCGCTGGTGTAGGCGGTGCCTTCCACGGTGACAGTCGTGTTACTGATATCGATTCCCGCTCCCACATCAGAGACTGTGAAGGAGATATTGGTATCTGCAGAAACGCTCGTTGCGCTCTGGGCAGGGCTGAAATTCGTGAATTGCGGCCCCTGCGAGTCCACGGTGCGGAAGTGGTACTTCTCGGCAGTCATCTCGTTCGGTGGGATGTGCAGGTCCGATCCGGTAATGGTGGCATGCACGTAGGTGTTCTCCGGGAAGTCCGTTGCCGGAGTGATGGTGATGGTGTAGTCGGCACTGGTGCCGGAAGAGCCAAATTCGGCATCCCCGGAGGAGTACGTGGCGGTCGTAATTCCCGCGCCTGTGACGGTGACTTGTACCGTACTCAAATCCACGCCGAGTCCCGCCACGCTGCCAGCCTGGTCTTTGTAGTCCTTGATGTGGAACACGATGGTTGTCCCCGTGGACACGCCTGAAGCATTCTCTGCGGGGCTCTGGCCGTCGACGTACGGTGCATCATCATCATCCTCCGTGGCGAATGTCCACGTCTGGGAACCGGTGTTGGTGGTGGAAGCCAGGTCCCCGCCGGTGAGCGTGACGGTGTAGTTGGCGTTGTAATTCATGGTCCCAAGGTCGGCAGAACCGTTGCAGCTGGACACGCGGTTGCTGTCTGTCGTGCTGCATCCGCTGGTGCTCACACTGAGGGTTGATCCACTGAGTTTTCCCCTCACGGTGCTGGAGTTGATGCCCGCGCCGCTGTCTGTGACGACGAAGGAGAGGTTTGCGGTTATGGAGACTCCGGTGGCACTAGCAGCCGGACTCAAACTGGAGAAGTACGGGGCATTCGTGTCCGCCATGAGCGCGAGTGTGAGGTTATCCACGCTGTCGAGTGCGTCTGTCCCGTCGCCGCCGTCCTGCGCCATGTTCGTATCGGTGGTGCTTGCGAGCGTGAAGCTGAAATTGAGGGGGGAAGAGCCGCTCGTACTCAGTACTTTGAAGAAGATATGGGCAAACAGGGAATCTGTCGGCGCAGCACCCGTATTTACAGGGCTGTCTCCGCTCGAGTCCACACCGGTGAGTTTGAGCATGCTGTCCTCAATCACGTTTCCGGCACCCGGATAGTTCGGGAAGAGGCTGTCTGTGAGGAGAGAGGTTGCCACGCTCGTACAGCTGGAATTGCTGTGCGGTTCCAACTTTGCAGAGCTGTAGGGTACGACGAGGTCGGCGGAGTTCACGTCCATGCTGTCCGTCTGCGCATAGAAGTTCACCCGGAAGCAGCGACCGACATAGTAGGTGCTCCCACCGCCGCTCGTGCGCATTTTGAAGATCTGCCCCGCGGCTGCAGAAGCACTCTGGACATGGAGCGTCATGCTGTAGATCAGAAGCCCCACAAACAGAAAGCCAAGCATGGCTTCCCGCACTGTGTGTGCCAGCACGTGTGTTCCGGCCGTGGATGGGTTATGTTTAGCTGTCACCGGTTTCTGTGAGGTTGGTAATAGCATTGGTGAGGTCTATGCCGTTCACGACGCCGTCCCTGTTTAAGTCGTACCGTTCGGTGCTTCCCGTGAGATCCCCGATAACGAGCGTGAGATCGATCCCGTTCACCAGGTTATCGCCGCTCGCGCTGTTCACGTCGCCGGAGAGCAGCTTCACCGTCCCGCCAGTGGAGAAGTCGATGGTCGTACCGGTTGAGAGAGCAACGCTTGGCATTTTGCGGCGCAGGTGCGAGTAGCCCTTTGCGGTGATGTCGTAGGTGCCGGTCGAGATATCTGTGAGTGTGAGGCCGCTGAAGTAACCGCCTGAGCTCGTCCGCACCTGTTGCCGGAACAGCGGTGTGGTGGAACCAACGTTCCGCACTTCCACTTCCAGGCGCGTATCGTCGTTGTTGGCGGAAGGAACGCGCTTTTCTGGTGCCGCGATCACATGGATGGGAAAGTCCGTCGCCTGGTCTGCGATGACGAGAGACACGCCGATATTCGTTGCTGCAAGTTTTCTGGAGATTGCAGAGATGGCAGAGGGGAGGACCGCAAGAAACAGAGCAGCGAGAATTCCGCTGTACAGGCGAATACGTGCTCTTCGTTCCCGCCGGAAATCGGATGGATATTGCATGTTGTGTTTTCCAGAAAGTATAGCAGAAAACCAGCATTCGCTCCATGCGGCGTCATTGACAAAAAACTGGTCTGGTAGTTTCTCACTGTTATCCGAACAAATTTTCCTCCATCTCCTTTTGACACTTTTTTAGAAAAAGTGCCCAAAAAGCGGCCAAAAATGAACTCGCTGTACGGCATGCAAGGTGGCCGCATCGTTTAAACGGGAATGAGACGCGTGCTAGCGCATTACAAGTCTCTACCGGTGTGAGCCGCACGGTCTCATTCCCTTGTCCTGCTGCTGGCACTGTGATGCCGTCACGCTCAAACAGCATTTTTGGCCAGAAAGGTTTCAAGGAAGAAAAGTTCCTCGTGTAGCCGCTCGCCACATTATTGGAAGGATGTCGCGCCACAGCCTGTCCTGAGCCTGCCGAAGGATTTTGGCTCCACCTGCGCCTGCCCTGAGCCCTGTCGAAGGGCCGGGAAAAGGTGGAAAATACGGAGAAAAAGCAGAGCGGCAATGACCTATTTCCCTACGTTTTCCCTGTGTCTTCCTTCCTCTCCTTTTTCTTCCCTGCTTTCTTCGAGCGGATTTCGAAGCGGCTGAAGAAGATCTGGACGAGAAATGAAGCCGCGAACGTGATGGCAAGGACAATGAGAAGGGGGATGAGGGGGAGCACGACGAATGCAAGCGTGAGGCTTATGGGCTCCTGCTCTTCCAGAAGTTCTATATCGAGGGTGGCCGTATAGTAGCCCAGAGCAAAATGCGGATCCCAACTGAAGGAGCGGGAACTCATGGAATCGCGGAGAACGTACCAGTCTCCCACTGTGATGGTATCGACGGTTGTGCCGAGGAAATTGCGGATGTCGATGGTGCCGGAAGGGGCAACGTGCACCGTGCCGCGGTTGTGGGCCAGTACCGAGAAATCTATGGGGAGCGACCAGTTCCAGAATCGAGCGGCCGAGAAGGAAGAAACCTGTGCCTGGCGTATGGTGTTTCCCTCCACACTGATGATGAACTGCACGGCGATTCTCGGCTTGACCTGAAAGCCCCCTCCCTCGGCTTTTTTCTGGGCGACCCGCTCGACGATGACGGCGGCCATATGGTCTCCGGGATCTGCTCTTTCCGGCACTTTCACCAGTACGGCGATGGTGGCCATTTGGCCGTGCTCCAGCGTGAGCTGGTCTACTTCAGTAAAGAGCCACTTGGTTGCGGGGAAAGGTCCTTCGTATTCAAAGAACTGCGGGAAGCCGGTTCCGGGTTCTCCCCGGAAATCTTCCTTGGAGAGTGCGAGCACGATGGTTTCCCCCTGCTTATTGAGAATGGTGAAATCGAAGGTCTTTTCTTCTCCCGGTTTCATCTGCGCCACGAAGCGCATGGGGCCGACCACAAAGTTGTCTTTATCTTCTATGCCGATGAACTGGTTCACGCGGAGCGACGGGGGGTTCACCGGAAAAGAATTTCCAGCTTCCGCTTCCACAGAAGATTGCTGCTGCCCTGCCGGCTGCGCCTCCGCATCACTGAGCCCTTGCGCAAGCGAAACACGGCCGTGCAGTATGAGCAGGGTACAGAGAATTCCCCCGGAGATTTGTCGTAGTCCTCTTCGGTACATACCAGCGAACAGCATGCCTTTTTTGAGGAATGATGTCTAGCGCAAGTGCATTAAGGAAGCTCTGAAAAACCCACAGCATGTCTTGGTGAGCCCAAAGATGTCATGGTGAGCTCTGTCGAACCACGAACCATAGCATGTGCCAAATTGTCGTAGTTCGTCAGGCTCACTATGACAATTTGGGTATTTTTCAGAGCTTCCCTAGCGCAAGTCTTCCGCTGTAAGCGAATGTGGTGAGCGATGAGCGGTGTGTTCCAATTGCCAGATACGGGGCTTTTCTGCTATCCTGAAAGACAATTTCCACCCCATTGCAATGAAGAAATTTCTTGTCATTCTAACCATCCTTATTGCAGTGCCGGTTGTCGCGGTGTTCTGGTTCCGGAGCCAGGTAGCCGATTTCAAGATTGCTAGCACCCAGACCAACACACAGGCAGATACCATCCTGGGAATGTCGTCGTCGTTTGTGGACAACTATGTCACAAAAATACTCTCGGAAGATGACACGATCCCGGAACTCAGGAGCAGAGGCCGGAACCTCCGGGCAACCCGTGCCAGGGTGAGAGAGGGACTCTCCCTGCAGGAGAAGGTACAGCTGATCCATGGAATACAGAGTGGAATTTTTGCACTGATTGCAAGCGTACCGCCGGAGCATCCGCTCTTTCTGTCGTCTGCCTTTGTGCAACTGAAGGAAGAGATGAACTGGAAGGGCGAATTGAGAGAGAAGATGCAGGAGTACAACCAGTCCGTCCTCACGTGGAACAACCTGATTCGGAGCAAATCTTTCGCGCTCACTGCGAACCTCGTGGGGGAACAGGAGCAGCTTCCGTATTTGAATGTGGACGGTTTCGCTCCGGAACCGGATATCCGGATGTGACACTCAGATGCGATGAAAACAATGAGGTAGTGTTCACATAAACGTCTGTTCTCGTAAGGCAATCTTCCCTCTCCTTTTGGGAGAGGGTGAGGGAGAGGGGGTGGCGTACCCCCTCCCCTTAATCCCTGCCTGTCCGGCAGGCAGGCCCTCCCGCCCCACTTCGCCAGGGCTTCGAGGGGTAAACCGGGAGGGGAAGTACGATTGGCATCTTCGTCAGGGTTCACTGTGACAATTTGGGTGTTTTCAGAGGTTCCTTTACGTGAACACTACCTTTGTAATAGAAATGCGTATCAATCCCGGGAAGTTGTACAGTGGCGTAATTGTGCCTTTTGAAGTATAATTCAACGATTATGCCCGAAACAGACACACAAGATCAGCCACCGCTCCCTGAGCAGCGAAAGAGCAGCCGGCGCTCACACAGGCGTACCCTGCTTCTTCTCCTTCTCCTGCTTCTTCTCCTCCACTCCTGTGAGCTGCTCCTCTTCGGCGCCCCGACGGCATCGGTGATCATAGAGGTGCCTCTCTCCGGGGATATGCGCAAGCTCATAGGGGATGATGTCTACGAGAGTCCTCCCGTGTTCGGGGGTGGTGAGAGAGAACAGGGAGATGAAGGGTTAGGGTTGGGGT
>DATDVK010000094.1:0-4417 GCA_035290085.1 Candidatus Peribacteraceae bacterium | reverse complement strand
AATCCCAACAGCCCAAACTCACAAACCCCAGCCCAAACCCTATCCCCCCGGCTCGTCCTTCCCGTACCGCATCACCATCAGCGGAAACACGACCACCGCAGTGAAAATACGACCAACTCTGCGCGGCTCGAGCAGGAGACGCCAGAGCCACTCCAACCCGGCCCGCCGCATCCAGAGCGGCGCGCGCCTCTTCTCCCCTGCGAGAAAATCGAAGGTTCCTCCTACCCCCATGGCCAGACGAACCTGCGGGAGACGCGGCAGATTGCGTGCAATCCACAGATCCTGCCGTGGTGCGCCGTAGGCAACGAAGAGGACGTGCGCACCGGAAGCACGGATGCGCGCGCAAATATCTGCCTCCTCAAAAACAGCAGGACTGCCTCCGTGCGTTCCTGCAATCACGAGCGAGAGATTCCGGCGCCTGAGTGCATCCGCTGCACGCTCCGCTATGCCTTCATCGGCACCGAGGAGAAAAACCGGATGTTCAGGGGGGAGAGCGGCACAGAGTGCCTGCACCGTATCTGCGCCCGTGACTCGCTCGGGAATCCTCTGCCGCGTGAAGCGCGCCATGAGCAGGAGCCCGGCGCTGTCCGGAAGATTGAGTGCAGAGTGCTGCAGCACCTGACGGAACACTTCACTCCGCACGGAAGCAGCAAGCATCTCACTGTTGGGAGTGAGAACATGCTTCCCACTCTCTCCTTCCAGAAAACCCCGGAGTGTACGCAACACTTCATCTGCACTGAGGGTATCGATAGGCACGCCGAGGAGAGAAACTCGTCCCGCCATGCGCCTATGGTACCGCGAGAATGGCACCAAACACACCATTTTGGACTATTGCGTTCAAAGTGGGCCTGGAGCACACTAGATTCATGGCAATCAACTCCCAAGATCCCACAGAGGGGCCGACACTCAAAGAGAGATGGAACCGGCTTGGGCGCCATGCCCGGGCAGGAGTGCTGGTGCTTGCACTCGCTGTCGTCGCCCTCGCGGTGAAAACGGGTGTGGGCCTGCGTGCAGAGACCGTGACACAGCTACCGGATACCCTCACGCAGAAGAGCGAATGCCGCACTCACAGCGACTGTAAAGGCCCGCACCTCCTCTGCAACGACAGGCACGCTTGCGAGGCACTGCCGGATCCTATTGGCGCCTGCACGCAGCCGCAGATCCTCACATACGTAGGAAGCAACGGTCGGGCCAAGCACACATTCTGTGAAGACGGCTGCATTCTTTCCGAGAAAGGACCACGATGCCGTTAAGGAAGAATTTTTACTCCAGGCTCCTCACTTCAGCAGGATGCCTGCTGCTTCTTAGCGCGTGCACCGTGCAGGGAACCCCATTGCAGGGACAGGAGGAGGAAAAGACCCCTGCAGACCAGCGGGCAGAGAAGGTACTGCACGACAGCGAGGCACCGGAGATAGTGGAAACAGGTGCCCTGCTCCCCACAGAACGCCTCCTCAGCACCGGCGTGCTCGATCTTGGGGAACGCGATGCCCCGCTCACACTCCTTATTTTCACAGAGTACCATTGCAACTACTGCAAAGAATTCAACAGTGAGCACCTCATCCACCTTACGTCGGACTTCGTGAACAAAGGCTCGCTGCGCGTTCAGCTCGCAAGTTTCCCCCTCCAGAAGTACGCTCAGAGCGAGAATGCGGCGAAGGCAGTCATCTGCGCCGCGGAGCAGAATAAAGGCCTTGCCATGAATAATCTGCTCTTTGCGAGCGCATACAAAGACCCCGGCTCCGCTCTGAACTTCGCAAAGGAACTGGGAATAAATACCGAAGCGTTCGAATCATGCATGAAAAGCGAGGAGTCGCAGGCAACAATCGCCCGCCACAGAGAATGGGCACGCTCACTCGGCGTGCAGTACGTGCCGACATTCTTCTTAAACGGAGAAAAATTCGTGGGTCTGCCGTACTACGCGGACCTGAGAGGACAAATAGAAGAAGCCCTGAGGAACTAACGAGCTTGTAGCTCGTAGTTTGTAGATAGTAGAAAATCCAAAACTCAAAACTACAAGCTAATCTGAATAAGCTTCATCCTCGCAGTCTTCCCGGAAACAATCTTCACATTCGCTGCAGGGACAGAGAATTCCTCCGCGAGGAATTTGATGAGTGCAGCATTCGCTTTGCCGCCTTCCGGCGGCGCGGCGACAGAAATTTTGATGCTCTCGTCATCCATCTTCTCCGTGGCTTCTGTCCTTTGGGCACCCGGCCGTGCGCGGACGAAGAAGCGGACCGATCCGCGCTGCCGAAATTCGTCTTTCAGAAGATCAAACATACAAATTACGAGAGTTGCTTCCTCCGCCACTTCTCTATCTCCGCGTGATGGCCGGAGATGAGCACATCGGGAACCTTCTGACCACGGAACTCCTCCGGGCGCGTGTAGTGGGGGTACTCCTTCTTGCGCCCGATGCTCGGTGCAAAGCTCTCCTCTACTGCAGATTCGTCCTTGCCAAGGACACCAGGAATGTGCCGAGAAACGGCATCGATGAGCACCATGGCAGGGAGCTCCCCTCCGGTGAGCACGTACTCCCCGACACTGATTTCTTCATCTATCCATCCTCCTTCTACCACGCGCTGATCCACGCCCTCGTAGTGACCGCAGAGGAGGATGAGCCAGTCATGCTCGGACGCAATTTTTTCCACCTTCGGCTGCGTGAGCACCTCACCGCGGGCAGAGAGGTAGATGCGATACGGAGAGGACTGCTTGCTGGCCCGCTTACTCGTTGCTCGTTTCAAGCGAGCAAGCGAACGAGTGAGCAATGAACCACTCCGCCCTTCTTTCATCACTCTTTCGATCGCACTCACGACGACATCCGGCCGCATCACCATGCCCACCCCACCTCCGTACGGCTTATCATCCACCTGCCGGTACTCCCCGAGTCCGAACTCCCGCAGATCGTGGAAGTGGATATCGAGCAGATTCGCATCACGGGCACGCTGGAGAATACTCTCGGTAAGAGGCCCTTCGAACATTCCCGGGAAGAGTGTGATGACATCAATCCTCATAATAATGACTCAGTAAACATGCTTGCCCTCCATAGCTCTGAACAAAGTGAAGAGCGACGGAGGGCCGGAAACAGCGTAATCACATCGATTCGCATTGGCATCCAGTATACCCTGTGACCGCAGATGGACACGCCGATCATCAATGTTTTCATGCCGACGTACGAGCCGCATCCGCAGCAACTTGCGGAAGCTCTGGACTCACTGCTCGCACAGACAGAACCACGCTGGTCACTCCTCATTCACGATGATGCATCGAAGAGTGATGTGAAAAGTATGATCACCCGCTACCTGAAAGATCCGCGCATCACATTTGCACGGAGCAAGAAGAACCTCGGCATCGGCGGCAACTGGAATGCCTGCATCCGGAAAGCCACTGCACCCTACGTGCAGCTCCTCTTCCAGGATGATCTCTGGGGGAAGACACATCTCGAAAGAGGAATACAGATACTGGAGAAGAATCCCTCTGTCGGCTTCGTTTCCCTAGACCACATCTACCTCTTCGAAGGAAACATGGAGAACCGCACCCTCTACAGGGAACTGCGTGAGTACAAGAAGAAGCACGTAGAGGCAGGCCTGCACGGAGGAGAGGAATTCCTTCTGTGGTGGATACGTAACGAGCTCGTCCCGAATGTGATCGGCGAGCCACCCTTCGTGATGTTCCGGAGAACACTCCTCCAGTCTGTCGGCCCGTTCAACGAGGAGATGCCGCAGTTCGTGGATGTGGAATACTGGATCCGCTGTCTGCAGAAGAGCGACTGGTACTACCTCAAAGAAGATATTGGCTCCTTCCGCGTGCACCCGGCTGCGGCGAGCGCGAGGAACGCGGAGTCCGGCGCCGGCATTTTCGACCGGCTGCGATGTTTCCAGGGGCTTATAGCATCACTGCCATCGGGGCCCGTGAAAAAGGAAGCCATTGCAGCACGGAACAGAGCCCTCACGACCATGGCCAGGAAATACTTCAACCGGATGAAGAAGCACGAAGCAGTGCCTATAAAAGGGAGCGGGGGTTCTGCGTTTAAAAAGTTTTGTCTCAGGCACCCATTACTTGTTGCAAGAGCAAGCGTGAGCGCCCTACTCTATAGAGGATGATCTTCTCCCCCCTTCCCGGCACACCGCTCATTACCCAGGGCTTCGGGCAGAACCCGGACACCTACAGTACGTGGAATCTCAAAGGCCACAATGGGATCGACTTCGGTGTGAGCACAGGAACAACCGTGTACGCTCCGCACGACGGCACGGCAACGGTGGTGAATGACGGAGCTTCCGGGTACGGAATGCATTTGATTATTACCGATGTGAAACGGAAATCACTCCTCGCGCACCTCTCGGAAGTCTCGGTAAGCAATGGGCAGGCGGTCTTCCAAGGCGATCCTATAGGCAAGAGCGGCAACTCCGGCGAGAGCTCAGGC
>DATDVK010000093.1:0-31446 GCA_035290085.1 Candidatus Peribacteraceae bacterium | reverse complement strand
GTACGCAAAGGGTCTGCAGCACTCCAGCTATTTCCCTCTGTCGTCGGAGAAGGGGGAGCACAATCTCCGCGAAGTGTTCGAAGAAATTCTGAAAAAGTACTCTGCAGACCTCCTGCACGTGCATCACTGCTGGCACACTTCCTTCGGCCTCATAGAGGTGGCAAAGAAATTGCATATCCCGGTGGTCTTCAGCGTGCACGACTACTACGCACTCTCTCCCAATTTCAACCTCCTGCAGAGAGATGGGACATACCAGGGGGTACCGAAGGATGAGGAATACTACGATGAGTTCCTCCCACTCAGTTACAGTGCGTGGCGCAGGCCTATAAGACAGGCTCTCAGCCAGACTGATGGCATTGTGGCGCCATCCCGCTCGGCACTGGCACTCTTCGACCAGGTGTACGGTAATGTCGGAGGGCCGCGCTACGTCATAGAACACGGGACCGACCCCTTATGGATACGAAAACCTGAGTACCAGAAAGGTAGTACCGGCCCCATCTGCTTCCTGGGGAGCACTCAGAGGAATGCGAAGGGAAAACAACTTGCCGAACAGGTCGCCCTGGAACTTGCCAAGCGTGGGCAGGAAGTCGTATTCCTTGGAACAGAGGAGCGCCACTGGCCGGTCCTGCAAGGCCATCAAAATATCCACTTCCACGGCCTCTACAGACCGGACCAACTCTCAGCAAAGTTGCAGCAGATACATCCCAGGCTCGTCTGTCTGCTCTCAACCGGGCCGGAAACGTTCGGCTACACGCTCTCCGAAGCCTGGGCAGCAGGCATTCTTGCCTATGTCACAGACGTTGGCGCGCTTGGCGAGCGCATGCGAAGAGAGGGGTGCGGCCGTATCGCCCCCACCGAAGATCCCGTACTCATGGCAGAAGATATCTGTACTTTCCTCGTCAGTGAGAACTACCGGAAATCCTTACACAATGTGCAACGCCTCCGGCTCCCTACCCGCGAAACAATGTGGCAGGCGTACCAGCGCCTCTACGATCTCCTCCTGGGAAAAGCATGCTCTCGCCTCGCATCCACCGTTCCTCAGCAGTAGGATACCGCTCCTGTCATGCACAATGTACCGCACGACCCACAGGCAGAGAAAACACTCATGGATGACCTCTCGTTCCTGGAACACAGGCTGGAAGAGATCAAGCGGGAAAAGCAGGAGCTCTACAATCAGCTCCAGAGCCAGAATACACGTCTCGACGTACTGCAGGCTGCACTTCATCGAATCTATCGATCAAGAAGTTGGCGCTGGACTGCCTGCCTGCGCAGGATAGGCAAAAAATGCAGAAGTGATAGACATATGTATCCGCTGCTGTCGCACCTCAAGAAGCTGTGGGAAGAGATGGGCTGCCCCTGTCCCCGGCTTGTGCGCTTCTGCCGTCATACGCTCCTCGGCATACTCTGGCCGGCAGAGGAATCTCCACCCCCTGATACCACTCCGGAACGTGCACCAAAGGTTGCAGAAATCGCTGCCATCGTCTTCTGCGAAGAGCACGCAGCACATGCAGCAGAGGCGCTGCAGAGCGTGCTCAGCCAGACTATGCCACCGAGGGAAATCCTTCTGATAGATGCAACTCCGGAGCACTCCGCAAAGAATGTGGCACAGAATTTCCCTGCTAAGAACGTGCAGTATCTGCCCATTGCCGATCCACAAACTCTGCATGGAACAGCCCTGGAGAGAACCAAGGCAGATACGCTCCTCTTCCTGCCTGAGAAGAATGTGCTCCATCCGGAGTTCGTTCGCTGCGGCATGGACCTGCTGCAATCCCCGCCAAGTCCAAGCCTCTGCTACTCTACCCAGTGGTCCTTTGGTGCCGAGCAGGAGCAATTGCAGACTCCTGCAGAACCCTCCGCAGCGCAGGCATACATCCTCCGAGAAGGATGTATGGTGCAACGGGAGGCTCTGGAATCGGTGCGAGCTGCCCCCAGTTTGTCCGTTGCCTTCGAGCAGATGCTCTCCACAGGGCACCGCACAGCGCGGAGCCAGGGGATGTGTTTCGTCCGCGTGGAAAAGCAGCCTGACCCGCTCCGCCTCAAACGCGCCACACTCTGCACCCCTCTCTCCGGAAGGGCCTGGGCCTGGCCCCTCACCGCCTCATTCCTGGAACATCAGACATATCCGCACAACCTGATTGACTTGGTCATACTCGATACTTCCCAGAATAATGCGTTCGGCACGCAGGTGAAAAAGTGGCTCTCACAGTGCGATTACCGTTCGCACACCTACCTTCAGGAAGCAGTAGGTGAACCGGGCATTGCCGACCTGCCGCGCAGTCAGACCACAGATGCGGTCCGCGACGCATGTGTACGAATCTACAATCACCTCCGTTCCTACTGCACTGCCCCTATCGCCCTCTTCCTTGAAGATGATGTGGTTCCGCCGCCAGACGCGTACATCCGTCTTGCCACACTTCTCCGGGAAGGGGTAGTGAGCGCCTCCGGCTTCTATCGCCACCGGGAGAGTGGCAAGCCAGTCGCATGGGACTGGAATGAGCAGGGCTTTCCTTCGTTCCCGGAAGAAGGCAAAGGAATAACAACCATTGGAGGCACCGGGTTCGGCTGTCTCGCCGTCAGGGGGGATGTTGTGCGGGAGTACCAATTCCACAGAGAACACCAAATCCCCAACTATGACCAGGTGTTCTTCTGCGGTATGGTGCGGGACGGGTCATGGCGTGCACTCCTTGATTGGTCCTGCGTGTGCCGGCACTACTCAAGTACACAGGCATGGGTATAACCGGACCTCACGCACGGCCTCATGTTCTCCTGCTCATTGACTGGCAGAACTGGGCTTTCGGCACGCTCGCGCGGGCAATCAAGCAGCATCTTAACGACCGTTTTGCATTCACCATCGCAGCGGTGAAGGACCAAGTACCGATCGATGACACACAGTTCGACATCCTGCATGTGTTTTCTGAAGCAGAAACCTATCACCACCAGTTTCTCACGGGGCACGCAAAGATCCTGAAGAGCGTGTACAGCCATAAATGGGAAAAAGAGAGAGGGCTTACCGCCCGGGAGTTTTACCATCGCCACCTGCGCGAAGCTCATGCAATCACTGTCCCCAGTACAAAGCTGCTCCACAGCCTCGCCGGGATCCCGCCACCTGTGTACCTGATACCAGAGGGTGTGGATACTGCTCTCTTCACACCCGCTTTCTGCAGGTCTGGCCCACTGAGAGTGGGATGGGCAGGCAATCCACACCAGGACATCAAACGCCTTCCCTGGCTGCAGCAGGCGTGTGAGGGGCTCTGCGAGCTCTCTCTCGCCACTGGTGACCTCTCGCCAGAGGGCATGGTGAATTTTTACAATACGATTGACGTTATCGCCTGCTGCTCAGAAGCCGAGGGCAGTCCCCGGCCGCTCATAGAGGGCATGGCGTGCGGAGCATTCCCTGTGAGTTTCGATATCGGCATCGCGAGGGAACTGATCGACCCGGGAGTGAACGGCCTCCTTGTCGGGGAGGAATCTGTCCGGGCATTCCGCAAAGCCCTGCAGTGGTGCAACAGCCATACGGCATACATCCGGAGCACCGCCGGGAAGAATGCTGAACTCATGCGGGCCACCCGCAGCTGGCAGAGCACTCTGCCGCACCTGGCCGATGTCTACTACTCACTGCTCTAAGTGCCTTCCCGGCACACAGGATACTCAAGAAAAATATGGCAAATCCTGCAGAGAATGGAAGTATGATGTGTGTTATGTCCTGGACACAGGAACTCTTCACCGCTCTCGCGGAAGCAGGACCGCGCGGCCTCCTGCGCATAGGACCTGAATCTGAATGTGCGAAAAAGCTGCGGGAACTCTGCAGGAAAAATAAGAAGAAGCTCACAGAGCTGGAACCGTTCAGACAGAAGAAAAACATCTTCCTCTTGCTGCGGGATGCACTGCTCGCGCATAACATTGTGTGTATCAATGCGGATCAGGACCGATCTGAACTCTACGAACTGCTCCTCTTCTGCGAAGAGTGCATGAGGGAACAGGGTATTCACCCGGTGTTTGCTTTCTGCAATGCCTCTGAGCATGCACTGATCTCCATCGTGGAAGAATTTCTGGAGAACATGCAGTATGAACTCTTCGTGCAGGGACAGACAAAGATGGCAATGGCAGTTGCCCCGGTCATTTTTGCCCAAAAAAAGGGACTCAAAGCACACCTCGAAAGCTCCAACTGGGAGAAGGAATCCATCAGGCATGGAAAAAGAGGCAATGAGTGGGAATTACAGAAAGCCGAGGCCCGTGCACGCTTCCTCAAGTCCATGAGAGAGAAAGAAATCCTGGACTTCGGGTGGGCATGGGAGGTGGCACGGAGAGAGCAGGGAGTCTCCCGCGGGGATTGGAAAGCGCTGGAGAAGGAGAACAGCAATCTGCAGAGGAAGCTGCACATGCTCCGGCAAGCATGGGACCAACTGAAAAAATCACAGGAGAGGCTGCAGTTCGATCTTGACCGCATGCTGCGGTCGAAAAGCTGGAAACTCACGGCACCATTGAGAAAAACAGAAGCCTGGCTCCGCAAGCTTCCCCGGGAACATCCGGAACCGGTGGACAGGACGAATGCAGCACAGCAACACCCACCGGCAGCAACAGGTATTGCGGTGGTCATCCCCTGCCATAACTACGGGAAGTACCTCACAGAATGCATCGAGAGCGTGCTACAACAAACCCATCCTCCGAAGGAGATTCTCGTGGTGGACGATTCCTCGGAAGACGATACTCCATCCGTTGCGAAAGACTTCTCCGGCCGCGGTGTACGGTACCTGCGCGGAGAGTGGAGAGATGTCTGCAAAGCGCGCAATGCCGGTGCAGCCGCCACGAACACTCCCTACCTCATTTTCCTCGATGCAGATGACCTTCTCGCCGCAGACTACATTGAGCAGTGCCTGGTGAAAATGCGGAACCCCACTGTTGCTGTCGCGTACGGATATCCCCTGCAGTTTGGAGACCGTAATCAGCTTGTGGCGGTACCAGAGTACGACGAGGACATGCTCATGCGGAGGAATTTTATCACATCAAATGCCATGATACGGAGGCAGGCATTCGATATGGTGGGAGGATACCTGTCTCACCATCACACACACCAGGATTGGGATCTCTACAGGCGCATACTTCGATTGCCATGGAAAGCCGCCCGTGCGAATACACACTTCCTCTACCGTACCCACACCGATAGCAACTTCTACCGTTCCCAGCAAACAAAGGACTGGCAGTATGTGCAGAGGGCTACCCTGCACCATCATCCCATAAGTATCTTCACGCTGTTCACCGGACGCAATGAACTGCTTAGAAAGTACATAGATGCACTGCACGCACTCGATTTCGACCAGAAACTCCTGCAACTCCACTGCTATGACGCCAGCAGCAATGCGGCATTTGGCCGGCAATTGAGGAATGTGCTCGCACCATTGGCCTTCGGGTGCGTGGCATATACCAATGCAACGGTACCCGGAAATCGAACACAGGCTCCGGAAGACACTGGAAATCGCACAGCGGGCAATACACAGACTCCACAATACAGAAATGATCTGGCCATCATATACGCATACAACCAGTTCCTGAAGACATGTGACACGGAGTTCGTCCTGGCAGTTGCCGACGATGTCCTGCCCGCGCCAGCTTCACTCAAGACCCTGTTGGATGCGGTAGAAGAGGACGTCGTGGCCGTTGCGGCGCCCTGTCTCAGCCGCCGGACACAGGATTGCTGGGACATCTGGAACACAGACCCCGCAGACAGAAAAATGCCACTCAAGACAAGAGGAAAGGGTACGGAAGAAATTGGAGGCTCGGAGTTCGGGTGCGTGCTCTTCCGCATGAGCGCGCTGAAAAAAGTGTCCATCAGCACAGACGCACAGTGGAATCCGGAGCGGCAGTACGACCGCCTGGTATTTGACCAACTATGGAACCATGGGAGAGTGCTCTGTAACTGGGATGCACGGGCAGAACGTGAGTATACTGATCTCCGTGCAGGCAGGGCGCAGAGCATCTCGCCCTCATTTTCTTAAGAATCTGCAATGCGAAAACTCTTGAAAACCATACAGACCGGGGATATTCAAACAATCACTGTTGATATCTTCGACACGGTCCTCCTCAGGAAAATCTACCCCGAAGAAGTGCAGTTCCTGCTGCATGCCGAGCGTGCCAGTGCCCTCCTTCAGGAGCGGTGGGGAAGAGATATTACGCCGTTTTACTTCTACTCGTTCCGGCAGTACGTTCGCAGGGTGCTCGCACGCATGCAGTACTCCCAAACGAAAGAATGGGAAGTCTCCATCCGGGACATATTCGCACAGACATTGGAAAGCATCGCCCAGAAGGAATCCATTCGGCTTGATGAGGAAGCAAGGGATGCACTGGTAGATCTCCTCGTACAAGAGGAACTGGAGCTGGAGAAAGAGTCTCTCTGGCCCAATAGAAAACTCATTTCCGTGCTCCGAAAATGCAGAGAGAAGAACGTGCGCATCTACTTTGTCTCAGACATGTATCTGGAAACCGGGCACATATGGGAGCTCCTTAGGCATTTTGGGATTGATGATGTATTCGATGGCGGCATCTCTTCCGCATCAGCCGGCTGCTGCAAGTGGAACGGCGGACTCTTCTCCGCACTCGAAGAAGAGAGTCTCATCCCCGATTTCCGCAGCAAGGGTAACCTGCACATCGGCGACAACCGGCACGCGGACGTCCGGGCTGCACGCAAGCTCAGTATGGAAGCGATCCATTACCGGTCATTCCATACACTCATACGAAGACCTGTGCTTCGTGCCATCGGTGTTCTGAAGCGAAAGATGTGGATACGGCCCCGGAAAAAATCCATACAGAGAAACGCTGCACGGTTTCTGGAGGAGCAGACTTCTTCGCTTGGAGCCGAGGAGAAATGTCTGTTCCGGGTTGGGTTTACCCTCGGACCGGCCATTGCCCAGTACCTGCTCTCTGTGGATATCTGGAGCCGTGCGACAGGGCAGCCTGTGTACTTCGTCTCCAGTGAAGCAGAAACCCTGCTCCACTTAAGCAGATTGCTCCATTCCAGGAACGTAATGCACACGCTCCCCGCACTGGACAGGCTCAAGGCCCTGCACCAATTCATGTACCTCGGACTCCGGGAAACAATGGAGTACGATCCTGTTCCCGTTCTGTGGTTTCTGAACCTCGGAACAGGGCTCGCCCGCTTCTCAGACATCCTGGACCGGATAGGCCTGAAGCCGGAGGACTTGCCGTTCCCTCTCTCCGTCTACGAGAAGCTCCCCCGCACCACACAGCTCGAAAGCATCGGGAAACTCCTCCAGCACCGGCCCTCACTCACGCGGCATTTGCAGGAAGCGCATGAAGAAGTATCCGGCAGCCTGCGGGAAACCGGGTTTCTGGATGCGAAACATGCCATTGTGTCGGATGTCGGCTGGAGCGGCACTATTCAGGGCCTGCTGGAAGGGAGCATGAAACTCCTGGAAAGGGACATAGATATACAAGGCATTTATCTCGGACGGAGAATCTTTATGACTATTCCCAGCATGCCCCCCAGGGAAATCCACGGCACCCTCTTCCAGGGCGAACACGAAAAACTGGGATCCGAACTGCTCGTCGAAGAGATATGGGAATACGCTCTCTGTGCGTCCGGAGAAGAAAAACATCAGACAATCATCCGGGGAGTTGAGCATTTCTTTTCGCTGTATGGCAAGCATGCAAAGAGCGCCCCTGACTTCGTATTGGAATCTCTCCTCCAGCCGTTGCGGAAGCTCTTCCTTCGGCCAGATCGCCTGGAGATAGAGCTGATCGGCAGCATCAAGCACCACGCAGACGTGGGGAGCACTTTCTCCCAGCCCATCGTTCAACACACGTTCACAAGAGCAGAGGTGCTGGGAATGTTCTTCCTGGATCCTCCGCTCTTCCATGCCCACCTGAGGAATCAGTTCTGGCAACAGGGCTTTCTGTGCTGGTACAAGATACGTTTCCTTCGACCATGTATGGAGCTGCACCGCCGGATTGCTGACATGATGAAACAATCGAGACTAAAAAAGTGGCAAAGAATCCGGTAACAGGGCAGTGTTTTCCTCCTGATATCCATTATGACCTTCTCCATACGTATCCACTTCAAACGGCTGCCCTACACCGTCCTGCGGATCGGGAAGAAAATCTGGTGCGCCTGCGGAGCACCATGCCCCGGTACTGTGCGCATGATCCGGCACAATCTGTTGGGAAAGCTCTGGCCTGTGGAACACTTTTCTGTGCCTTTCCCGGCCTACGGATCCCCCCTGCTCAGGCGCAAGGGGGCGCGCAGCGGCGTTGCGGTCGTCATCCCCTGCCACAACTACGGCTCCTACCTCGCGGGAACAATCGAAAGCCTCCTCGCGCAAACCGTGCTGCCGGAGGACATTGTCGTGGTAGATGATGCCTCGGATGACAACACGAAGGAAGTTGCAGCATCCTATGCAAAGAAGGGGGTGCGGTACCTCCGTGTTGAGTGGAAGGATCTCGCCCTCACCCGCAACTCCGGCGCGAAGGCCACGAGCAGCGACCTCCTCCTCTTCATGGATGCAGACGACTTCCTTCCACCAGACTACGTAGAGAAATGCCTGGAGGAGATGCGTGATCCGCACGTTGGTATTGCCTACGGTGACATGCACCACTTCGGAAGTGACAAGATTATTGAGCACATGCAGCCGTTTAAGAAGGAAGATCTCCTCCGCCTGAACTTCATCTCCTCGCATGCACTCTTACGCAGGCAGGCATACGACTTGGTAGGAGGGTACCGTTCGCTCAAAAATGCGCACGAAGACTGGGATCTCTACCGGCGCATCGTGAGCCACCCATGGGTTGCCGCGAAGGCAGATACGCACGTGCACTACCGCATTCATGAAGACAGTTACCTCCGCAAGGCACTGCGGGAAACCGGCTGCCCCTACTGGCAGCGTGCGGCACTCCTCAGAAACCCCGTCACCATCTTCACTCCGTTCGCGGGACGCTCGGGCACTTTCACACGGTACATAGAGGGCCTGAAGAACCTGGATTTCGACCATACACTCCTGCATCTCCACTGGTTCGACACGAGCGGAAAACCGGAATTCGGGCACATGCTGAAGAGCACGCTCGCCACCATGGATGTGGGACGAACGACGTACACGAAGGCACCACTGCCCGCACTCTGGGGACACACTCCACAGACTCTCATAGAGGGACGCGTGCGGAATACCAACAATGCCCAGTACTATTACGAAATGGCAGTGATCTACGCCTACAACACGTTGCTCACCTGCTGTCCGACGGAATTCGTGCTTGTTCTGGAGGATGATATTGTCCCGGAACCTGCCGCACTGACAACAATGCTGCAAACAGTGGACGAGTATACAGCGGCGGTCGTGGCGCACTACGAGTGCCACCTGCAGCACCGCTCACTGGTGTGGCAATGCGATAGGAAAGGAAACGTGCGGCACTTCCCAAAGAGAAGAAGGGGAATTGAGCAGGTGGGAGGCTCAGGGTTCGGATGCTCCCTCTTCCGCGTGAGTGATCTGCGCAAAACCCCCTTCTCTACCCGCGTCCACCACAGCACGCCGGAGTGGTACGACTACCTTGCTTTCAAAGCACTGCATCAGTATGGGAAGGTACTGTGCAACTGGGACGTCAACGTCGAGCACCTGCAGACCGAACGGTTTCTCCATGGCTCCCGGAAGAAGGTAGGAACCCTCTCCTGACCAGCTCCGGGCCAGTGCGGGCCGGAGGAGATGTTGTACCAGCATGGCAGGAAATTCTGTATTCCACCCCAAAGCACGCACGCAAATCTTTGAGTTGGCTTTGCACACGCAGCGCATCTGCACCGTAGTGTTCTTTCCTCGTTCGAACTTTCACCTTCCTCCCATTCTCGAGGTAGATGATGCGGTCGCAGAATTGCTCGAGCTGTTCTTCGGAATGGTTCACCAGCAGAACGGTTTTCCCGCGTTCTCTGAGGGACTGCATATGGCTGATGCACTTCTGTCTGAATTGTTCATCGCCAACCGCAAGGATTTCATCGAAGAGATACACATCGGAATCGATATGCGCTGCAGCAGCATATGCCAGGCGTGCGCGCATGCCCATGCTGTAACACTTCAGAGGAAGATTGAGATGGGCATCTATTCCCGCAAACTCAATGATTTTCTCCGTCATCCTCCTGATCTCCTTCGGGGACATGCCATGCAGGAGCCCGTGCAGGTAGATGTTCTCTTCCGCCCCCTTCTCATCGTGGAACCCCACCCCCAGCGTGAAGAAGCAGGAGATGCTCCCGCACCGATACACTTTTCCCTCGTCCGGCGGCAGCAAGCCAGCCAGAATCAGCAGAAGTGTTGTCTTGCCGCTGCCGTTCGGCCCGTACACACCCAGCCATTCCCCTCGTTGCACGAGTAAGGAAACATGGTCCAATGCCTGAATTCTGCATTTCTTTCTATGTATCCTCCAGCGGATGACGCGATCCTGGAGCAGGTGTGTCGGCAGAGCATACTGCTCGTATGTTTTGGAAATATCCTTACATGTGAGAATGGCTGCGGGCATCAGTATTCTTGGAGGAAAAGTGTACTCCTTCGCAAGAAGACCACGGCACCGATGAGGAAAACAATGAGACAAACAGCAGTTGCCCCGCCGATGTGCATCAGTGTGGGCAGGCCGATATTCTCGTAGAACAAAAGTACTCTACGCGCATCCTGCATGAGCATGGAAAGTGGTTGGAGACGAATGAACGCATCAAAGAATCCCCACAGGTTCTGCGGCCCACCGCTCGTAAGCAACTGCACCGCTTCCCTGGAGAGAGGAGCCTTGATTTCCTTGTAGTACATAATGGGAGTGAGCCAGAAGAGGACCTGAAGCACCACAGACCACAGATGGCTGATATCTCTGAACTTCAGGGAGTACGCACTGAGGAACATCCCTATGCCCAGCGCGAGAAGGCTCATTTGCACGAAGAGAAAGGGAAGATAGATATACCCTGCCCCAGGAAGCGGCCCCATGAAGAACGTGAAGCAGAGGAAGAGCAGAAATTCAGTGGCGAAGATAATCGCTTGCTGACAGCCGACCGCAAGCATGAGGAGGATACGGGGGAAATTTACTTTCTGGATGATTGCCGACTTGCTTTCGAGCGCAGAGATGCACCCGGAAGTGACTCCGCTGAAGTGCTGCCAGACAATGAGCCCCAGGAACAGGTAGAGATGGTAGTACGGCACCTTTTCTCCCATAAAGGGGCGGAAAATGTGGAAGATGACCAGAAACCGGACGATCATCGGCACAAAAGACCACAGGTATCCCAGGAACGACCCGCGATACTTCATCACAAAATCAGACCATCCGATCGCCCAGACGACGAGAACCATCTGCCGCCAGGTAAAACGCTCCACTGGCATAGCCGTATGCTAGACACGGCGCCGTTTCCAATCAAGCTTTCACTGGCTTTGCGCAGCCGTTATCGCAGCAATGATGTTCACCGACAAACGACGCCGTGTCTAGCTTACTTTCCTTCATTCAACATTATGTACCGCGGGAGAAGCAGACGGCACGACTGTCATTCTCCCCATAGAAGTTACACTTCTATCTCCTCCCCCCGCTCCGGCAGAGAAATGCCAAAATCACTCCGCACATGCTGCAGGCGTTCGGCAAACGGCTTCATCTGTTCTATTTCTCCATGAACGAGGATGACCTTCTTCAGATCTTTCACACTGCAGACAAAATTATCGAGATCCGCCATATCTGCATGGCCGGAGTACGCGTTAATGTACACCGTCTTTGCCTTCTTCTCGTACACCTCCCCAAAGATCTTCACTTCAGAAATCTCGGGTTCCATGAGGCTGCGACCGAGCGTGTTCTCAGCCATGTACCCTACCGCGACAATGGTATTACGGACATCCTCGAGGTTATTACGCAGGTGATGCCGGATGCGCCCGGCCTCGCACATCCCGGCACCTGCCATGATGACCATAGGACCAGGAGTCCCATTGAGTGCCTTACTTTCCTCCGAACTCTCGGTGTACCTCACAAGTGAGAACTGGAACGGGTTGTGTGCCCTGGCTAAAAATGTCTCATACATGTCTTTGTCGTAGCACTCCGGATGCCTCATGAAGACATCCGTCACGCGTGAAGCGAGGGGCGAGTCGATGATAATGGGTACCGCAGGAATTTCCTTCGCATCCCACAGCACATGCAAGTCATAGACAATCTCCTGCGTCCTTTCAAGTGAGAAAGCAGGAATGATGATCTTTCCGCCGCGCTTTGACGTACTGACGATAATCTCCTGAAGAGCATGCTTCGCCGTTTGAATGTTCTCATGCTCACGGTTGCCGTACGTACTCTCGCAGATGAGCGTCTCAACGGGCGGCATATCCGCCGGATCCCGGATGATGGGCAGCATGTTGCGCCCGAGATCGCCTGTAAAACCTACACGGCGCACTCTGCCGCCTTCCACAATTTCCAGCACAATCATTGCAGCCCCCACGATGTGTCCTGCCTCAAGAAACTGCGCTTGCACTCCGTCGCAGACAGTAAACCACTCACCGTAGTTCTGCCCCTGGAAGATCTCCATGCAATCTATGGCATCCTGCTGCGTGTAAAGCGGCCCTTCACACGCAAGCATCGTATCCGGCAGGTGCTTACGAAAGTATTCTTCGTCCTTCTCCTGAATGTAGCCACTGTCCTGAAGCATCACATCGGCAAGATCCTTCGTTGCATAGGTACAGTACACCTTCCCTCTGTATCCCCTCTTGTACAGCAATGGTATCCGGCCCACGTGGTCTGCGTGTGCATGGGAGAGGATTACGGCATCGACTTCCGCAGGCTCGAAAGAAAATTGTGAATTCTTGGCGACAGCCTCTTTGCGGTGCCCCTGGAAAAGCCCGCAGTCCAAAAGGATACGTTTCCCGTTCACAAGCCGAATTTCATGGCATGTGCCTGTCACCTCCCGGGCCGCTCCGTGAGGAATAATCTTCATAGCGTATGCGGGGAGAAGCAGCCTACGAGGCCCCTCGAAGCCCGCAGGGCGCAGTGGGGCCGGGCCGCTCCGTGAGGAATAATTTTCATACAGATGGCATGGTAGGACAGAGAGTAAAAGAATGCCACCTCCACCTATGCTCATGACGGCAAAAACATGTAAAAATGTGACTTCCACGCCTTCAGAAGGTATGTTCTCCCCATGTACAGGACTTCAGAAATTCCGGAATGTCTGAGTACAGACCTCGGAAAACACTGCTCAGTCCGGAGACACCTCATGGCACAGACTACTGCCATGTGTGTGATTATTTCCACCGCTGCAATACCCGCAGCTGCACTTGCACCTTCCTCTCCAGAATCCACAGCGGGGGTGATATCTGTGATCCGGCGCGTCTTCGAACGAAGCAGGTGGACAACAGTAGAACAACCACCAACACGCACATCGTCCCAGATGTCTCCGCAGGAACAGGCGGATTTCTACCAGCGAGTGCTGAACCGACGTGAGGAGAGGCAACGCATTCTGGATGTAGTAGAAAAACAGGAACCTGGGATACCACGGGCACAGAGCCTGGAGGGAATGCCCACAAACCGCCAAAGGAGCAGTACTCAGCAGCAAGAGGAAAAACTGCCAACCTCGCGCGAGGAGTTCCTGAACAATGTCGGGCAACGGCGAAAGTTGCGCGAAGCGGAACAGAAGCAAGCACGCCGCGAGGAGGAGGAACAAAAAGAAAAAATAGATGTACAAAAAGGGCTTCGGGAGCAACGCGCGGAGATTGCGGCGAAGAGAAGACAGTACGACACACTGCGCATGGCAATGCTGGATGCAATCAATAGGGAACGCATGGCGGAGAATCTCCCTCCACTCACCTCCAACAAGAACCTGGAACTGGCGGCGCAGCTCCATGCGGAGGACATGTTCACCCGGGAGTACTTCGATCATTTCAGCCCGGAGGGCCTGAGTTACATAGACCGGATTCAGAACATCGGCTACACCGACGTGGAGGAAGAAACCTGCAATTGCACAGCATTCAAAGCCATGCTCGGGGAGAATCTCGCAAAAGGGCAACGCAGCGTGAACTGGGCAATCAATGAGCTGATGGAATCACCATCGCACAGGCAAAACATTCTCTCCGGGTATTTCCAGGAGGTGGGGATAGGCATCTCTGAGAATATTTGGGTACAGAACTTCGGTGCAATTGAATACACTACCCGTTAGAGAGTTCCCTTCTGCATGGTGCGCTCCAGAACGCCGGATCGTTCCTCCTCGGTGAGCGGACGCAATTCCCCTTCCCCGAGCACAGAATCCGTAATGTTCTCTATCCGTACACGCTTCAGCGCGACAACGGGGCTCCCCACCTTCTGGCACATACGCCGGATTTGGCGGTTTCTTCCCTCGGTGAGAGTGATGCGGAATTTATTGCTGGCAAGCCTTTTCACTCTGGCAGGTTTGGTCTTCGTCCCGGAGAGCGAAATGCCCTTCTGCAGCTTCTGCAGGGCTCCATCGAAAATCGCCCCCCTCACAGTCACCTCGTATTCCTTCTCATGATCGAACTTGGGATGTGTGAGTCGGTACGCAAGCACTCCGTCATTCGTAAGAAGGAGAAGGCCAGAGGTATCTTTATCCAAGCGGCCAACCGGAAAAATCTTTCCCCGGAGGTGTTGGGAGAGCAGATCCCGGACTGTCCGCTGTCCTTGCCTGTTTGCATTCGTCGTCACAATCCCCACAGGCTTATGAAGGAGATAGTAGAGAAGATCTTTCCGTGCCTCTACTACCTGTCCATCCACCTCGACAGTATCTGTCTCCGGATCGGCTTTCTGGCCAAGTGACGCCACTTTGCCATTCACCTTCACAAGACCACTGCGAATGTACTCCTCGGCCTTGCGACGCGAGCAGATGCCACGAGCCGAGAGAATCTTCTGCAAACGCTCTTCCACCTCTTCAGTATAGCGTCGCTCTGAGCGGCTTCCCACTCCATTCCCACCGTTGTTCACAGCAGTGAATACCTCACCTACAGCGAGGCAATATTCGTATTCATTTCCTGTCTCCTCAGAGACTCATAAATGATTTTTGCTGCTTCTGCGCGATTCACAGGATCATCGGGGCGAAAGGCTCCCGTTGGATTCCCATACTGATCTGTATCTCCGCCCACAACACCATTCACAGTAGCGTAGGCAATGTCTGCCTCAAGTGGATGCCCTGCCGTATCTGAGTAGTTCGAGAAGAGTGGCAGCACCCGAATACCAAAGGCATCATGAATAATGGAAAGCACCTCTGCACGGCGTGCGCTGCGGTCAAGGGGGGTCTGCTGTGTGGGGACCATCAGACGCACACCCATTTCCTCAGCACACGCAACGTAAATCCCCGCCCAGTGGTTCTGCGCATAGGGATTGGCTGGCTGTTGCACACAACCTCCTTTTTCAACCTGCGCGGCCTCCAGGGACATTTTCAGGATCTCTGCCACTGTAACAGGATCCCCCGGATGGAACTCCCCTGTAGGCTGTCCGCTCGTATCTTTGTATCCAGAAACAATATTCCACTCAGCAAGAGAGGAAATGTATGGGTTATACCAATCATCCTCCGACACATCCCGGAACACCGGCGCCGAGAAATCTTCCAAACGACTCACAATATCGCTGAAATCTGCCCTGTTGTTTTTTTGCCACTGCTCCAGTTCTGCTTTCAGCACAACCACCTCGTCATAGAATGCTCCTACCACAGACACAACAAGTAGTGCTGCTATGATCCCAATCAGAGTCAGAAAACGATGCATATGTCTATTTTGTATGTTCATTATATCATTTTGAGGTTTTTTCATCAATGTTGCTCTTCGCAAGAGGAATGCGGTACGTAAAGGTGCTGCCTACATCCACTGTGGATTCAACGGTAACGCCCCCCCCCTGGATTTCCATGAACTTCTTTGCAATGTAGAGGCCAAGACCCGTGCTCCTCTCCGGACTCGCACTCCCCCCGAGTATCTGGTTCCGCGTAAAGAGCTTCTCCACAATCTCAGGAGGAATACCCCTGCCCGTGTCTCTGACCTCAATAATCCCACAATCCCCTTCCTGTCTCAGGCAAATGGTAATTCCTCCTTCCTGCGTGTATTTCACGGCATTGCTGATGGCATTTGCCACTGCCTCAGCCGCTTTCTCCCTATCGGCAAGGACAGTAATCTCCTGTCCTACACCCTCGAAACCGAGTGAGAGACCCGCTTTCTCTGCCACTTGACGGTAGTCTCGCACGGCGTCTTCAGCCACTGTCTGAAGTGAAACAGGTTGAAGATCTACTGCAATGACTCCCCTCTCAATGCGAGAAGCATTGAGAATATCCGTGATGAGATGGTAGTTGTCTGCGTTAATAGACTTGAGATCCAGCATTGCTTCGCGGAGTTCGGGCGGCAACGTGCCAAAATCGCCGTCAAGAATCTGTTCCAGTAGCCAGCGTATCCCTGTGACTGGTGCCTTGAGTTGATGGGAAACAAATGAAATGAAATCGTTCCTTATTTGTTCTATCTCCTTCTGCTCCGTAATGTCGCGGTCAATGGAAGAAGCGACCACAGCAGTCTGCTCTTCATCGTCGACAGTGGAGATGGTAACGGAAACAGGAATATGTGTTCCATCCTTCCTCACTCGTTCCGTCTCATAAGCTTCCACTCCCTCTCTATTCTGTATCTTCTTCAGGAGTTCTATCATTTCCTCTCTGCGGTTCTCTGGAATAAGAGGGGCAATGGAGCGGCCAATCATCTCCTTCTCTGAGTAGCCATACATTTTCTCTGCACTCCTGTTCCAGCTGGTTACGGTGCCGTCGAACGCCAACCCAATGATTGCATCACTGGAATAGTGCACAATGGAAGCAAGCTCATGCAGTTGGAGATTTATCTCCTGCAACTTCCTGTTCAAGTGCACATTTTTTGCATCAATACGCGCAACAACGATAACCATGGCAAGGGTGAATATCGTCATTATTGCACCCATAAGACCAATATTTATCCTCACATGATTCAGCTCGGCATAGGCACTCCTCACGGGCTGCTGCGCAATAACAACCCACAGATTTTTCCCAACCGAAACAGGCTGGAATGTGGCGATCATCCTGGTTTGGGACAATGGGTCTGTGTATTCGCTCATATGGAATGTTCCTCTCAAAGCTTCCTGAATATCTGCTTGCTCCCTGTATCCTGTATAGAGAGGATCATCTTGCTTGCTATCGGGATGGGCAACAAGCGTGCCGTCCTGGTCCACAAGTAAAAGATACCCATCGTGGGAGAGACTGATATTGCGAAGCCACTGCACAATTTGGGTGGTGGGATACTCAAATACCAAAATACCAAGCACAGTACCGTCTCCGTCTCTGATGGGGGCTACAATGGCAATGGCAGGCTTGTCGCGAGCGCTGCGCTGGTAGATGCCTGAAATATGAGGTTTCCAGTCCTTTGACAACCGGATGTACCAGGCAGACCGTGACAAGTCCAATCCTTGGATGGAAGTCGTCTGCGGGTGCTCCTCCCAAAGCACACCATCGGGATAGGTGACGTACGCACGATCCACCTGAGGATACGCAACAGTAACCGCCTTCAGACGGGCACGGATGGCAAATTGGTCGCGGCGTTTCACTGCATCTATGGTTCCCGGTACGGAAGACACTGCATTCACAAGATCCAACCCGCCTTTGAGATCTGCTGTGAGTAACTGCATAAGGTTACTTGCCGCAGAAATATGCTCCGTCTGGAGGAGCGCACGCATAGAGCCAGAAGCAATGCGGTACGAATAGAGGCTGATGAGCACAATGGGCAGAAACGCCGCAAAAAAGGGAAGACACCACTTGAGAGTACTTCCCTTCTCCACTGTAGCAACATGGAAAGCCGGTGCAGAATTTTTGTGTCCCCGTGCCATAGTGACCCCCTATTATACCACACTCTCGGCTTCTGTGTGAGCCCTTTCGTCCCCAGGAGCAATACTGGCCACTGGATGCAGAGCAGAAATTTCTGTATAATAGAAGTGAAAACAGAAAACAATCATGAATGTACGTCGCTTTGCTTTGTTCATCGCTCTCGTGTGCCTCAGCACTGCTGCTGCCGTGGTAGGCACTTACGCAACAGCCGGATTACTGGCCTTCGATACCGGAGGCAACGGCAGCCCCCCATGCTATGCAGAAAAATGCTGCTACATCTGTGATCCAGATGGGCTGGGAGGATCTGCTGTCTGTAAACAGGTGGAATGGTTTTCCGATTACGGAGTGGATTTTGACATGCACTGTAACGAAGCAAGTTACGCAGAGGGGAGTGGAGGAAAGTACTGGCTCACTATGATGGGCTGTGGCACATCAGGTCAGTGTTTTAGAGGAGGAGGAGGAGGGCAAAACCAACAGACCGGCAATTTCAGCACATCGAGCAATGCCACCTGTGGTGACGGGCAGGATAACGAGGGTGATGGGTTCATAGATTGGGATGATCCTGATTGCGTGGGAGGGTGGCCGACAGGCGAGAGCAATTTTAATGGATCAAGTTCCCCGAGTCTTCCTTCCACCTGCAACGACGGGATGGATAACGAGGGTGATGGGTTTATAGATTGGGATGATCCTGATTGCCCCCAGATTGGTGGCTTAGCCGTAGGGGAGGTAAATGACAACAGGAACAACGGAACAGGTGGTGGCACTGGAGGAAGTAGTGGGCAAGGAGGTGGTGGCTCTGGAGGCAGTAGTGGTGGGCAGGGGGGAGGAGGCACTGGAGGAAGCAGTGGGCAGGGTGGTGGTGGCTCTGGAGGCAGTAGTGGTGGGCAGGGGGGAGGAAACAATAGTTTTGGCGGAGGAAGTTCCAGCAACACCCAGACATGTTTTGACGGACAAGACAATGATACGGATGGATTTGCCGACGGTAACGACCCTGACTGCTACACAAATGGCAGAGGACAGGAGGGGAACTCCACCGATGCCGCAGATCTGATCGTAAATACCTTCGGGCCCGACAAGCTTGAACAGGGAGAAGTGGTGTCGTACGCCGTCGTCATCGAAAACCGGGGAACAGCATTCGCCAACAGCATCGATGCCTATGTCACCCTGGCAAACAATGTGACGTACATTGGAGATGGAAACATTCCGTGCAACAGAAACGGCAATACATTCCACTGCACTTTCACCCTCCAGCCATCGGAGAACAGAAGGATACTCTTCCAATCGCTGGTCAACGACCAGCAATTACAGACTGACTGCGGGAAAAGCATATCTGCAATCGAAGTATCGGCTTTCACCACGACAAAGGAAAACAACCGTGTAAATAATGCTGCATCTGCTGCAGCTCCGCTGCAATGCAAGCAAAGTACACAGCAGAGTTCTTCGCAGCAGGGTGTGCAATCCCAAAACAATGAGCAACAGCGAATTGAGGAACTCCAGCAGCACCTCCAGATGCAACAGCTGCAAAATGCAGTGCAGAATCCCTCACCTGCACCCCCCCAGCCGGATCTCGGCTGTTTCACTGCAAATGGCTTGTGGACTTCAGACCGCACGCTCTGCGACGAAAATCAGGGCAAACACGTGCAGGAACAAACCGAGCAGTCTCCACCTTCACCCACCCCATCGAACGAGACCGTAGAACAAATGCAAAAGGTATTTCACCGGCGCTTTATGACCACGGAGAAGCACCAAGTGCTCCTGAACACTATTTATGAATCACGTGATAAGCTCCTATACATTCAGGAACAATTCAATCTCCAAGAAAAAGACCGACAGTTCTCGCAAGACAACATCAATTGGCTGAACGGTCAGATCTCATTCTTCACCTCGCAAAACTATACGCAACAGAACATTGACTTGCTCATGGAGAGCATTCACCACATTGCATCAGAAACAGAGAGAATGCTCCACCCTGCTAAGCAGCCGGGACCCGATATCGCCACAATTATTTCCCGGATCTGGAACTTGCTCCAAAAGACATACAATGTCTTCCAGGTGCTCTTCCGTGAACAGATCCCTGTCAATCCGTCTCTCATTGCTGAGTTCCAACGGGCAAACACCTTGCTCGTCGATGTACAAAGCCGATGCCTCGCCGATGCAAGTGCCTGTGGTGATTTGAACGGGGTGCTTGCAGTCATCGAACCCATCGTACGGGAACTGAACGTGATCGTTGAATCGGCTCGAAATCCCGCCATAGCAGAGGAAACCTCACGGATCTTCGCTCAATAATCACCTCGATCCCTGGAGACTTCTCATACCAAGTTGCAATTACAAGGTAACTATTCAGAGAACCAGATACTTCCTTCTCTCGCTTGCACTCCGTAGCCTTGGCGAAGGTGTGTACCCCGCCTGCCTGCCCTGCCTACCGGCAGGCAGGCGGCAGGCAGGTAGCGTTTACCAGAGCCAAGAACTCCTGCCACGTACCTGCAATCCATTGATAACCTTTTAAACGCAAAGGAGTATCGAAATAGCAGTGGTCATTCGCTAACGCATTACCACCCTATTTCCGTTGTGAAAAACACCCCACGAGGAAAAACCCGCCCCTTACAGGGCAGGCAACTTCTTCGAAGTACACGATATTGTCAGCGTACCTCGTTTTCAGTGAAGACATTGTCTTGGCATCGACCTACTCTCGCACCCACAGGGGGCACTACCATCGGCGCTGGAGGGCTTAACTGCTGTGTTCGGGATGGGAACAGGTGTACCCCCTCCGCTAGAGATACCAAGACAATACCTTCAAAGATCAATAATCAATACGAGTGGGCATCTCCTGCCCGCTCGCAGTGACACGTAAACAGTGTACCATGGAGTACGTGCTTCGCACGACTACATGGAAATAGGCCCTGTAGTGCAGGCAAACGCCTGGCCACAGGAAAAGAAAAAACGTTCAATCGCCCGTTCGTACCACTCAGCTCAACACGTTACCGTGCGTACACCTGTGGCCGATCTAACCGGTCGTCTTCCGGCGGGCTTATGGAGAAACGCTATCTCAGGAGGGGCTTCCCGCTTAGATGCCTTCAGCGGTTATCCTTGCCGAACATAGCTATCCTGCTTTGCCGCTGACGCGACAACAGGTACACCAGAGGTTCGTCCACTCCGGTCCTCTCGTACTAGGAGCAGCTTCCTTCACGTTTCTAAGTGACCACGGAGGATAGAGGCCAAACTGTCTCACGACGTTCTGAACCCAGCTCGCGTACCGCTTTGATTGGCGAACAGCCAAACCCTTGGGACCTTCTTCAGCCCCAGGATGCGATGAGCCGACATCGTACTTCATCCATACTTTCATATGGTGCAGACTATATCTTTTTCCTGCAATCGACCGTAGGTTGTAAGTTTTACAACCATAATCTGATTTTATGGAGCAGGAATCGGCGTGTTAGCCCTTAATAGAATAAGGACTCTCCCCTTTCGGGTCAGTCGTTACGGGGTCACCCCGCATGTGCGGGAGACTTCCCACGGTATTACCGGCGGGCACACATTTACACAATGCCCGTGACGGTTCCACCGTTATAAGCCGAATTTTTGGTACAGGATTACTCCTGCAGCACCCCGATTGAGGTGCCAAACCGCTCCGTCGCTGTGGGCGCTTGGGAGCGATCAGCCTGTTATCCCTAGAGTAACTTTTATCCGTTGAGCGACACCCCACCCACGTGGAACGACACCAATAAATTAGTGTCAAAGTGCCGGATCACTATCACCGACTTTCGTCTCTGCTCGGCCTGTAAGCCTCACAGTCAGGCCCACTTGTGCGATTACACGACGACGCCGATTTCCATCCGGCGCTAGTGGACCATTGCGCGCCTCCGTTACATTTTAGGAGGCAACCGCCCCAGTTAAACTACCCAGCAAACACTGTCCCCCGCTCTGTTTCAGAGACGAGGTGAGTACTGCCAGAATGCAGAGGTGGTATCTCAAGGGTGGCTCCACGAGGGCTAGCGCCCCCGCTTCAAAGCCTCCCACCTATCCTGCATATGCAAACCGACAATACAATGTCAGCTTATAGTAAAGCTTCATAGGGTCTTTTCGTCCTTCCGTAGTCTACCCGGCATTTGCACCGGGATTGCAATTTCACCGAGCTCCGCGTCGAGACAGTGCTCAGACCGTTGTACCATTCGTGCGGGTCGGAACTTCACGAAGCATGGATGAGAAACCTACGGTTTCCCCTCCATGAGCCACCCTTTCCCTAAGCGGTATCGCTCCAGACAGGCAGAACCTGTCTTCGCGATAGCTTTTTGAAAGCGTGGTCATGTGGATTTCCCCCAGTGGTGAGCTGGGTCTCTGGACAAAAACCAGAGCGCACATACCGACTCTTTCGAGTCACGCTTGTTATTACTGCGCGGCGATTTCCGCGCGCCCTGTGTCGCCACAGGGATCGGACTCTATCATCATCCCACTTTACTCAAGTGAGCTCTGTGGGAGCATGGCGTGTAGTCTCTGAGGATCCCTCTTACTTAAGGTTTCCTGCTGATTGTCCGCAGAAGTCACATTCTCACATGCTAATTTTCCATTTTCAATTAGCACGTAGTGCTCCATACCCGGATGTTCCAGCATATAGCCACATTTTGCACTGAATATGCCATTCACGGAATCCCTCAGTGCTCCCGCTCACGCGGGATTCGGGCAAGTTTCCTAACCACCCGACAAGGAATTTCGCTACCTTAGGACCGTTATAGTTACGGCCGCCGTTCATCAGGGCTTAGATCAAGGGCATACACCCTCTCACGTGACCTTCTGACACTGGGCAGGCATCAGCCCCTATACGTTGTCTTGCGACTTTGCAGGGACCTGTGTTTTTGGTAAACAGTCGCCTGAGCTCTTTTGCTGCGGGCCCTGTACCAGAAGGTACAGGGTCAGTCCTTATCCCGAAGTTACGGACGCTGTTTTGCCGAGTTCCTTAACGCGGAATTACTCGTTCGCCTTGGTCTACTCGACCACCCCACCGGTGTTGGTTTGCGGTACGGTCTCACAAAACTCTCGAAGCGATGGTTTTCTTGGAAACAGAACCAGCCAGACTTATCCGCCAAAGGCGGACATTTGGGATCCACGCTCAGCTCTCCTGGCGGATTTGCCTACCAGGATCAACGCTTCACGTGTTCCACGTGCAGTCAATACACACGCTCTGGTGCTCCCGCTCCGTTACGCCGCTTCTAGCGTACCACTCGCCTTTCTGGAGAACATGCACCCCACCGAAGTGGGATACAGAGGCTCTTAAGACTCTTGGGTGGTACTCTTGGGCGATTTTCATGAGGTACAGGAATATTTACCTGTTGTCCATCGGTTACGCCTTTCGGCCTCACCTTAGGCCCGACTAACCCCACGCCGATTGCCGTTACGTGGGAAACCTTGGGGATTCGGCGGGCAGGGTTTTCACCTGCCTAGTAGTTACTCATGCCAACATTCTCACTTCCGTCCGCTCCACATCGTCTCGCGACGAAGCTTCACTGCTGAACGGAACGCTCCTCTACAACGCCACATCAGATAAATCTGACATGACATTCACTGCTTCGGTTGTCCGTTTTGCCCCGTTGAATTTTCGGCGCATAAATGCAATAGACCAGTGAGCTGTTACGCTTTCTTTAAAGGATGGCTGCTTCTAAGCCAACCTCCTGGTTGTCCATGCATCTACACCTCCTTCTACACTGAACGGACATTTGGGACCTTAGCAAATGATCTGGGCTCTTTCCCTTTCGACGATGGCGCTTTGCCGTCACCGTCTCACTCCCGTCTCCTAAAGGATGGGTATTCGGAGTTTGCCAGGATTTGGCAGGTCGAGGTGACCCCCGCATCCAAACAGTATCTCTACCCCCCATCGTGTAAGACGAGGCTGCCCCTAAAGGCATTTCGAGGAGAACCAGCTATCTCCGGGTTCGATAGGCTTTTCACCCCTACCCACAGGTCATCCCTAAGTCTTGTGACACTTAATGGTTCGGGCCTCCAGACGTCTTCCGACGCCCTTCACCCTGCCCATGGGTAGCTCACCCGGTTTCGGGTCTAGTGCCAGCGACTATGTACGCCTTATTTAAGACTCGCTTTCGCTCTGGCTCCGGCTAACTCTGCCTTAACCAGCCACTGACAACTAACTCGTTGGCTCATTATGCAAAAGGCACGCGGTCACCCCGCAACAAGTGCAGGGCTCCCACTCCTTGAACGCAATACATTTCAGGGTCTATTTCATCCCCCTTCCGGGGTACTTTTCACCGTTCCCTCGCGGTACTATTCACTATAGATCTCTGTACCTGTTTAGGCTTGGGTAGTGGTCCACCCAGATTCAGGCCGGATTTCACGTGTCCGACCCTACTCAGGGACACCCTACCGTGTTTCTACATTTCGGCTACGGGGCTCTCACCCACTTTGGCCGCCCGTTCCAGGGTCGTTCGTCTATGCAGAAACAATCGGATATTGGGGCCCTACAACCCCCCACCAATAAAACAGTGGGGTTTGGCCTGTTCCCATTTCGCTCGCCACTACTTTGGGAATCTCTATTGATTTCTTTTCCTCTGCTACTGAGATGTTTCAGTTGTCAGAGTAACCTCCCTGTACCTTACGGTTCAGGGTCATCTCCCATAACGGAGATGGAGTTTCCTCATTCGGAAATCCCCGGCTATAGCGCCTGCCTAGCGGCTTACCGAGGCTTATCGCAGCTGGCCACGTCCTTCTTCGGAGTACAGAGTCGAGGCATCCATGTAATGCGTATGAGTAACGTTTTTTCTTGCCCTGAAGTCATGCAAAGCATGTGCTTCGGGGCTTCCTACCACACAGTACGTGCTTGCGCACGGCTGTGTGATTAACTGTTCACGTGTCACCGAGCGGGCAGGACATGCTCACACGGCAACCGTGAAAAAAAATTGCAATATACTTTCATTTTCAGTGCCTGTGCTGTGAAGGATCACACGCTTTCACCCTTCGATGTGCTCGCCCTTCGACAAGCTCAGGGCTCGCTTACTCAGGGTTATCCGCCTGAGGCGGATAAAAAAAGCGGGTGGCTCACGCACACCCGCAGAATCCGGTTCCTTTCTCCCTAATTAGGAGAAATTCGATTCCTGCGGGTGGGCACGAGAACACATAGAGCCTACAGATTGTAATGAGACTCTCTCAGGAATCAAGAGGAAAAAGGCACCCCACAGTAAAATTGCCGACTTTTTTTCTACGACTCAGACGCGTCCTCAGAAGGCGCTGATGCATCGCTTCCCTGCGGCACATCGCCCGGCGCAACTGGATCCCCTTCAAGATCACTTTTGGGGCCCAGAAGAATGATGTTCTCCACCACGATTTCCGTACGGAAGATTTTTGTCCCTTCGCCACTATCCCAACTCCGCGTCTTTAAATACCCCTCAACGAAAAGCGGCTTCCCCTTGCGTACATACTGCCCTGTGAACTCTGCCAAACCGCCCCATGCCACAAGATTGTGGTACTCAGGCAGGCTCTTCTTCTCCCCCCCGTTATCACGCCAAACCCTGTTGGTCGCAAGACCGAATGTCGCAACGGTCTGACCACCCGTTGTGCTCTTGAGTTCAGGATCCCGCGTGACGTTTCCAAGCAGAGTGACCCTATTCACAGATTTCATACTAGAAGGAGTACTACGTCTACAATGGTATACTAGATGCTTTAGGAGAACTAGGGCTGGGGTTCGGGCTAGGAAACCCATCCCTGACCCTAACCCTAATCCTATTATGCTGCTTCCATGGCATCTTCACTCACAGATTCCGCCATCTCTTCTTTCGCCGTAGCTCCCGAAGCCCCCACCCGCTTTCCCCCCTCTATGCCTCCCTGTACTTCCTCAGCACTCTCTGCGCCCATTTCACCCATTTCGGTTATCTTGTCCTCCGGTGGCACTATTTCTTCCGCTTCCTCTTCCGCCTTCACGCGGGAAGCAAGTTCCACTTCCTCTACTTCCTCCTCCTCAACAGTTACACGCTCCTCAGCGACAATATCATCCTTGAACTTCAGAAGATCCACCTTCAGACCCAATGCCTGCAATTCCTTCACAAGCACATTGAATGACTCCGGAATGGAGGGGCGGCGGATGGGTTCATCTTTCACAATGGATTCATATGCCTTGCTGCGCCCAATGACATCGTCGGATTTGATGGTGAGCATTTCCTGCAGCGTGTGGGCCGCGCCGTATGCCTCCAGTGCCCACACCTCCATTTCCCCGAAGCGCTGTCCACCGTGCTGTGCCTTTCCGCCCAGTGGCTGCTGTGTGACAAGAGAGTACGGTCCCACGCTTCTCGCGTGGATCTTGTCCTCCACAAGGTGCAGAAGCTTGAGCATGTACACCTGTCCGACAGTAGTTTTGTGGGCAAAAGGCTCCCCTGTGCGGCCGTCAAACAGCTGCACTTTCCCATCACGAGGAAGGCTGGCTGCCTCGAGGAAATCCCCAATCTGAGTGGTCGTTATGCCATTGAGCGGCGGCGTCGCAATCTTGATGCCCAGAACCTGGCAAGCCCAGCCAAGGTGCGTTTCCAGCACCTGACCGATGTTCATACGGGAGGTGACGCCAAGGGGGTTCAAAATGACATCCACCGGCGTACCATCCTCGAGGAATGGCATGTCTTCCTGGGGCACAATGCGGGAAATGACTCCTTTGTTCCCGTGGCGGCCGGCCATCTTATCTCCTACCTGGACTTTGCGCGTCTGTGCCACAAACACCTTGATCTGCTTGATGACTCCGGTAGGAAGCTCATCACCCTCTGCCCGGTCAAAAATATGCACATCTACCACTTTTCCACCTGCTCCACCGGGGAGGCGCAGTGAGCTGTCTTTTACATCCTTTGCTTTATCTCCAAAAATCGCCTGTAGGAGACGCTCCTCAGGTGTGAGTTCTGTCTCTCCCTTCGGAGTAATTTTCCCAACGAGAATATCTCCTTCATGGACTGTAGCACCGATGCGTACGATGCCATCGAGATCCAGATCTTTGAGCTTGCTCTCTCCAACATTCGGGATGTCGCGCGTCATGGTTTCGGGACCGAGCTTGGTATCACGCACATCGGTGGTATACGACTCAATATGAATGGAATCATAGAGCCCCTCCTGTGCGACACGATCGGAGATGATGATGGCATCCTCGAAGTTGTACCCCTGCCAGGACATGTACGCTACAAGCAAATTCTGCCCCAAAGCGAGCTCGCCGTTATCGACAGAGGCACCATCTCCGAGACTATCCCCTCTCCGCACTTTGTCTCCGCGGCGCACACGCGGGCGGACGTTGAAACACGTTCCCTGATTACTGCGCACGAATGAATTGAGACGGTAGGTATTTTTGCGTCCGGATTTGTAGACAACAGAAATCTCATTGCTATCCGCGTAAGTGATTTCTCCGTCCTCCTCCGCAAGGAGAGCATGGCCCGATGCGCGTGCTGCAAGTCCTTCTACCCCCGTGCCTACCAGCGGTGCGTGCGGCAAGACGAGGGGAACAGCCTGGCGTTGCATGTTCGTGCCCATAGAAGCACGCGTATTGTCATCGTGCTCGAGGAACGGGATGAGGGCTGTGGAGAGCGAGAGAATCTGCTTTGGGGATACGTCTACATGCGTGATGTCACGCGCGTGAGAGAATACGGGCTCTCCGCTCTTACGGGCGGAGACACGTGTCGTCGTAATCTCATGCATCTCTGTGAGGACATTCTGTGCCTGTGCAATGGTAAGGTGCCGTTCCCGCTCTGCATCGACATATTCCATCTTGCCCGTAAGGTATGCGCGGACGGGGATCTCTTTTGCCCCTTCTTTCTTCAGAAGAGAAATAATATTCCGCGCCGTTTCCTTCTTATCCACCACCTCACCCGCTCTCGCAATCACACTCCTGCCATCTCTCACATCTTCACCCATCATGCGACCCATGAGCTTCTCGACGTCGAAAGGAACTGTTTGCTTTACCTCCCGGTACGGCGTCTCAAGGAATCCGTACTCGTTCACACGCGCATATCCTGCCAAGTGCACCACCAGACCGATATTCGGCCCTTCAGGTGTTGCGATAGGACAAATGCGCCCGAAGTGACTCGGGTGCACGTCTCGCACATCGAAGCTGGCACGCTCTCTGGAAAGACCACCCGGGCCCATGGCAGAGAGCCTGCGCTTGTGTGCAAGCTCTGCAAGAGGATTCGTCTGATCCATGAATTGTGAGAGCTGCGAGGAGGCAAAGAACTCACGCATAGCTGCCGTAATCGGGCGGCAGTTGATGAGTTGCATCGGTGTCACCGTCTCCTGGTCCATCACTGTCATGCGGTCCTTCACAATGCGCTCTGTTCGCACCAACCCCACACGATACTTGTTCTGCACCAGCTCGCCGACGCTCCGTACGCGCCGGTTGCTCAGGTGATCAATATCATCGGCGATACCCTCACCATTATTGAGGAGAATGAGCTCACGGAGAATCTCCACAAAATCCTGCACCTGGAAGACACGGTGGTCCTCATCGCTCGGGAGGTTTAAGCCAAAACGGCGGTTGAGCTTGTACCGGGCAATAGACCCCATGTCGTACTTTTTGAAATCGAAGAAAAGCCCGTCGATAAGCTGCTTCGCGTTCTCAGGCGTTGCCAGATCCCCTGGACGGATGCGTCGGTAAATACTCTGATAGGCATCTTCAACAGTCCGCGCCGCATCTTTCTCCAGTGTGGCAAGAATGAAGTCCTTCTCCCGGGTGATGTCCTTGAAGAGATCAAGGATTTTCTGATCGGTCTCATAGCCAAATACCCGCAGGAGCTGCGTCACAGGAATTTTGCGCTTCCTGTCGATTTTACAGGCCAGTATCCCCTTGCGATCCGTTTCTATTTCAAGCCATACACCGCGCTTCGGAATAATTTTCGCCGTGTGGTACTTCGTAACATCGGGCATTTTGGAGAAGAAGGCACCGGGGCTCCTCACCAACTGGTGCACCACCACACGCTCAATGCCACCGACAATAAATGTCCCGCTCTCCGTCATGAGGGGAATGGACCCCAGAAACACATCCTGTTCTTTTATTTCTCCGGTCTCTTTGTTGATGAGCTGAACATGCCCCTTCATGACTGCCTCGTAGCTTAAGTTGCGGCGACGGCAGGTGTCGGGGTCATACTTCGGAGGATCGAAGGTGTGCCCAAGTATGCGCAATTCCATCTTCTTCCCCGAAAAATCTGTAATGGGACTGATTTCCTCCAGAAGCTCTTTCAACCCTTCTGTGAGAAACCACCGGTAGCTCTGCAGCTGCATTTCAATGAGGGATGGCAGATCTGTGTGCGAATCCTCCACAAAAAAGAGCCGATTATCCTCGATCTTCACAGGTCGGAGATTGCTCGGCAACTTCTTGCATACAGCAGGAATGCGCTCTGAAGCAGGGACAACGTGCGGACGCACCTGCGGCAGCACTTCCTCCTCCACACGCATCTGATACGCGCGCCTCGCCACTAGCCCCTTCTTCACCTTTTTCTGAAGGAGGAGAGACTTCTTTTTCGCAACAGTGCGCTTCGGGGCGGTTTTGGGGGTGGAGTACTTCTTTGGTTGGGGTTTCCTCTTGCCGGCCGAAGCCTTGGCGGAGGCTGGGGCTGCAATCTTCTTTGCGGGTTTTTTTGAAACGGCCTTCTTTGCGTGCTTTCGAGCTGCAGGCTTCTTCTTGGTTGCCATAGTGCAGAGGAGAGGAAGGAATGACGCAGGGAGAACATGGAACGCCTGCCTTCACCCGCCGGTGGCGGGCATACGAGGACAGTTTCCTGCGGAAGAGAGGGTGCAGCACTCACAACACAAGGGAAATCCGCTGCAAATCGGGTGGATTCTAGTGTTTTCTCCTGAGAGGTCAACTGTTTCTCACAAAAATGCCCCTCAGGAGGACTCGTAGAGAATAATTCACATTCTGTGAAGAGAATTATGCAATCGCTTCCAGGTACCTCCTCTCCACTTCCTTCCAGTTGACCACGTTCCAGAAGGCTTCCACGAAGTCTGCCCGGCGATTCTGGTAAAGGAGGTAGTATGCATGCTCCCAGACATCCAGGCAGAGGATAGGGGTTTTCCCGACGGAAAGAGGACTATCCTGGTTTGCGGTGCTCTCGACATGCAGTTTCCCGCCGCTCACGACCAGCCACGCCCAGCCTGATCCAAAGCGCCCAACAGCCGCGGCGGAGAATGCCGTCCTCAAGTCAGCAAAGCTCCCGAAAGAACTGCGGACGGCTTCTGCAAGCTTCCCTGTGGGCTCCCCACCCCCTTTCGGCCCCATGACGGTCCAGAAGAGGGCATGGTTCGCATGTCCGCCGCCATTATTCTGTACCGCCGTGCGCTTATCCTCCGGGACCTTCTTCAGATTTTTGAGTACCTCTTCTATAGGCCTTTCTGCCCAGTCAGTGCCATGAAGCGCAGCGTTGACCTTATCTATGTACGCCTGGTGATGCTTCGTATGGTGGATCTGCATCGTGCGTGCATCGATGTGCGGCTCCAGCGCATCATACCCATAGGGCAGTGCAGGAAGTATGTATGCCATAGCAGCAGAAGGGGAAGGAAAAGGAAGTGTGACAGAGAAAGGAAAATCGATCAATCGACTGCACTCCCATCGCGTGGCCTGGATTACATTGCTACAGTATTTCTATGCCTGTACGGCTCTTCACAACAGAGGAAAGCTTCTCTGCATACGACGGCTGGATTCTTAACCACCCACAGGGGAACCTGTGGCAGTCGCTCGAATGGAAGCGGTACAGAGAGGCTCTCGGCAAAAAAGTGCAGATCTACGTTGCCGAAGAGAACGGCTCCATAGCCGGATCTGCACTGGTGATGATTGACCGGACGAGCGGGGGCTTCTCGACGTGGGAAATCCCCCGGGGACCGGTGGGTGAGCGGAGAGGAGAGCTCCTGCAGGCAATCAGAGATGACGCAAAGGAGGACCGTTGCCTCGCTCTCTACCTCTCGCCACAGATGCCTCTCGGAGCAGAGGAGATCCCCCTCACGCCTTCCGGACGGATGGTATATGCGCAGGCAACCAGAATGATCGATCTCACTCTCCCGGAGGAAGAAATACTTGCCCGGATGAAACCCAAAGGACGCTACAACATGAGAGTGGCCCAGAAACACAACATGAAAGTGGATCAATCGGAAGATATCGACACTTTCTACGAACTCATACAGCAGACAGGGGAACGGGACACCTTTGGTACGCTCCCCAAAACGCACTACGAAACCTTCCTCAGGAGTGTAGACGGGAGTTTCCTTCTTCTGGCAAGGGCACCTGGGAAGCAGGAGCCCATTGCCGGCCTCCTGGGCGTTCTTTGGAACTCAGGAGGCATCTACTACTACGGAGCCTCCAATTACGTTCACAGGGCCAGTATGGCACCCTACCTGCTGCAGTGGGAAACCATGAAATTCTGCAAGGCCCGGGGGTGCAGAACCTACGACCTGCTCGGTATAGCGCCCGCCGGTGCTCCGGAAGATCACCCATGGGCAGGCATCTCTTCTTTCAAGGAAAAATTCGGCGGGCAGGTAGTCCCGTACCCGCCGGAACAGCAAATTATTCTCCGACCGATGGCGCATTATCTTCTACACCTCAAAAGAAGACTCTTGCGATAAGCCCTCACCCCAATGTCCTCACGGGCATTTGCCCCTCCCCCGTCCGGGGGGAGGGGCAGCGAGTCCGC
>DATDVK010000092.1:0-4193 GCA_035290085.1 Candidatus Peribacteraceae bacterium | reverse complement strand
GTCTGGTCGTTCACGCTGCACGCCCAGAAGGAGCGTATCGTATGAACACTTTTTTTGTTCAATAACCTTCGATTTCGGCTTCTTCAGCGTCTCGTAGATCTCCATCGCTCTCACGACATACGGCTTATTGTTGGGATGAATCGTCTCTGCCGCCTCGGGGCCCACTTCTTGTAAGCGTTTATGGAGTCGTACTCCCTGATCCTGCTCATACTCTCTCTCCAATGCCAGGTGGAGAGCGCCGTCCGCTGCAGGGGCAAGCGTGAGTCCATCGATGACAGAGGAGATATAGAGCATGGAACCACCGACCAGCAGCGGCACTTTTTTCCGTGCGAGAATATCTTCAATCACTTTTGTTGCTGCTTCTTGATACCACCCGACTGTTACTTCCTCTTTCGGATCCTTCACATTGAGGAGGTGATGGGGAACCCCCTGCATTTCCTCTTTCCGAATCTTCGCCGTCCCGATATCCAGAAATCGGTAGAGCTGACGGGAGTCCGCATTCACAATTTCGCCTCCGACAGAGTTTGCAAGTTCAAGCGAGAGCGCAGTTTTCCCGGATGCTGTCGGACCAAGCAGAACAAGGAGAGGTTTTTTGGTTCCTTCTAAGAAAACATCGATGCATCGGAGGAGATCTGCTTGCACAGAAGAAGCATAACAAATATTGCCACACCATATTGCATTAAAGATGCACAGTAACGAATGGAGCAAAATTCCGTTATACTGCTGATAGTTACCCCACATACCCCCCTCATCATGCATCCAAGCATCCAATCGCTCTATACCGGAACGACTGCATCCAGTTCCCGCGCACCCCAGAACTTCATCATTCCGACCGTCATCGAGAAGACGCAGTTCGGTGAGCGGGCCTATGACATTTACTCACGCCTGCTTGAGGAACGCATCATCTTCCTCGGGACCGCCATCAATGATGATGTCGCAAACTCCGTCATTGCCCAGCTCCTCTTTCTGGAGAAGCAGGACCCAGAGAAGGACATCACGCTCTACGTGAACTCCCCCGGAGGTCAGGTGACATCCACGATGGCAATGTACGACACGATGCAGCATGTGAAACCGGATGTCTCGACCGTGTGCCTTGGCATGGCGGCATCAGGAGGTGCCATCATCCTCATGGGGGGAGCCAAAGGAAAACGCTTCGCTCTCACCCACTCCGAGATCATGATTCACCAGCCACTCGGTGGAACCGAAGGGCAGGCGACGGATATCGCCATTCACGCGCAGCACATCCTTGTCACGAAAGAACTTCTGAATGAGCTCATTGCCGAGCACTCCGGTCAACCATTGGAGAAAGTGAAAGGAGATACGGAGCGCGACAAGTTCATGAGCGCAAAGGAAGCAATGAAGTACGGGTTGATTGATAAGGTGATTGCCTAAAGGCAGGAAAGGCAAAGAAGGCAAGAAGGGCAAAGAGGTACGTACCTTTCTGCCTTCACTGCCCTTTCTGCCTTCCTTGCCCTCGCTTAGCAGCAACCTCCACCCGGTGTACACACACCTGCCGGAGCACCTTTTGCACCGCCGCAGCAACAGGAACCACTCTTCACAGCAAAGAGGTAAATGAGGAGCCAGACTAAGGTGTTACTCACCGTCCCGCCAACATCCATGAGCGTTTGCGTACCAAGGACAGCCTTCAGACTCATGCCAATCGCAATCGACGCGAGGGCCACACCTCCGCACCACGCACCAATGTCCCGTCGGTACGGGATTGCAAGAGAAAGACCTCCCACGATCATGAGAAGCGGGAGAACGTATGCCCAGAGCGTTGCGAGACTCGCGAGTACGCCGGTGAATCCGGCAGTGGTCATCCCGGAAAATGCGGTAAAATCTTTGTAGTGGGCAGCGCCATAGAGCGCGAGCGTCACGCCAAAGCCAATGCGTAGCATTGCCTTTGCAACGCACTTACTGGAAGAAGGACAGCAGACAAACATGGGGAAATGTGGGAAAGAAGTACGAGATAGCAGCACAGTAGAAGAAATAGGCAAAAGAGAACAAGCGACTGCATGATGAAGAGCCGGTTTGCGCAAGAGAAAGTATAAGCGGTGTCAACCCTTGATCCCCGTCACCTCAATCTCTGTGTAATCCTGTCTGTGTCCCTGGAGCTTCCGGTAGCGCTTCCGGGGGTGCATTTTAAAGACGCGAATCTTCTCCCCCCTTCCGAGTGAGAGCACTTTCGCCTCGACCTTTGCCCCCGCAATGTACGGGGTACCGACCTCCACGCCCTTGTCCCCCTCACGAAGAAGCACCCGATCAAACGTCGCAGTCTCCCCTACTTTCAGAAAAAGTTTGGGAACGCGGAGCTTCATCCCGGGCGTCACGGTATTCTGGAAGCCTGCGATGTCAACAATGGCAAACATAGAACGGGAGGAGTGTAAAGGCTGAAGAGAGGACTTGCAACCTCTCCGAAACCTTTTTTCGCATACAGCTCTTCTCTTTCCTCGCAAGGAATGAGGTGCTACCCTCCCTTACAGTCCATTTTTCTTTCCAAGTCTCCTTCCCCAATTTTTCCCATGAAATCCCGCATTTTCAGGATTATCACTGCCTCGGTCATGAGTCCCCTGCTCTTTGGTGCAGTTGCTTTCGCAGAGGAAGCAACGGAAACGACGACTCCTTCGGAGGAAACAACCACGACAGAATCTCCGCTGCCAACTCTCACGCAAGAGCAAGAAGATGATCTCGAAGAGGCTATCGTGCGCGAACTGAAAGCAGCTCTTCGAAATGAGGCAAAAAAGGGACACAAGAAGGAAGCCTTCGTTGAGAAGATGAAGGGAATTAATGCAGATTCCCAGGAAAAGCGTGCTGCTGCACGAGAGAAGTGCAAGGAAGAGAAGACGACGATCCGAAAAGGTTTCGTCGAGCAGGTACAAACGCTGACGGGAAAAGAGAATAAGGAGGCACGGAAGACGCTGAAGAAGACGACGAAAGAATCACTGAAGACAACGCGGGAGGGATGTAAGGAGGAGCGGAAGGCAATCCGGGAAACAACAAAGATGAAACGCCGGACAACGAAGACGGAACTCAAGGACAAGAAGAGCGAAACCGATGATGATGCGGAGAACGGGGCAAGTGTCTTAGAGAGTATGCGCCGCATGCGTGCGACGAAAATCCTCTCCGGGAAAGCAGCATTCCGCGATAACATCCACGCAGCAGATTTAGGAGGAGCACCAAGGCGTACGGAGAATGCTGTGTCTGCACGCACTGCCGCAGCCATGGCGAAGAAGAGGGCAAACCGCGAAAAGCACTCCGTGAAGAAAGTTGCCCCTCCGATAGAGGCGGAAACGGAATGAAGTCATACTGCCCCTGCTTTGGGGCGCCTAGCTCAGCTGGTTAGAGCGACTCGCTTACACCGAGTAGGTCAGGGGTTCGAATCCCTTGGCGCCCACCAATTGCGACTTTCGGGGCTGGCGCACAAAATGCGCCACCCGATTTTGGCTTCGTATTGCACCGCATCCTCTTTCAAAGCCCAGTTCAAGCCGGCTGCCTTAAGAAATGTTGGGATTTCCCGGAGGTTTTCCGTGTGAAGCAGACTTTTGGCTTCCTTGCTGCGTACAATCATCTGGCGACACGGTTCTAGCCACTCACAGTGGTTCCGTTCAGCACGGGCGATTTTCTGGTCAAGATCAACCTTTGCAGATACGAGCTTGTTCTTCTTGGCGAGATATTCGTCATTGGTAATCGTGCCATCGAGCCGAAGGTCGAGGATATCTACGAGTTTCTTCTCCAGTTCTCGTTTCTCATTCTTCAAGTGCTGAACGACTGCCCGATGCTCTGATTTCTGTGTGGTGTCTTCTTTGTCCAACTTCCTCAGAATATTATCTGCCCATTCATCGGGCAGAATAAGCTCTTCGACAATCTTTTTGGCTTGCTCAAGGATTTTTTCTTCTCGCAGGTAGTGTGCTGTGGGGCATGGTCCCTTCTTTTTCGTGCAATGGTAATAGTGATGCCCCTTCTGCCTCTGACAGGTGATGGAACAATCACACTCCGCACACTTGAGCCAGCCGACGAAAGGAAAATCATGATTTCTCCTGTGCTTCGTTTTGCCCCGATTCTTCATCACCTGCTGACACTTGTCGAAGAGCTCTTTGCTGATGAGTGACTTGAACGAACCTTCATGCAGTTCGCCGTTCACCTGCATGAGTCCACAGTGAATAGGATTTTTCAGCATCGTCTGGACGGCGGCC
>DATDVK010000091.1:0-9850 GCA_035290085.1 Candidatus Peribacteraceae bacterium | reverse complement strand
CTTCTACCAGTCTGACCCTGTCGGAGCAGGAGCAGGAAAAGGACTGCACGTGTACAACGAAACTGATGCGAAGTACCTGCTGAACATTCTGGAGGGAGGCAACGTCGGCATTGGCGACATCAATCCCACCGCCCGCCTCACGGTTTCCGGCGGCGTACTCATCAACAGCGCGGGCTACGCAAGTAACGACGTACAGATGCAGGGAGATACAGACAGCGCCCTCTTCTTCCTGGATGCCTCGGCGGACATGGTGGGCATTGGCACGCTGACGCCGACGACGAAGCTGGAGGTGATCGGTACCATGTCCGGTCTCGTTCTCCACGCCCAGGATCTCCTCACATCTTCCGGAGGTCTCATCGTGGAAGGAGCAACTGTCCTCAACTCGACCCTCCGCCTCAACGGTGTCACCTACACCTTCCCCACCAGTGATGGCTCCGCCTCCGGCAAAGTCCTCAAGACCAACAGTGCAGGGCAGCTTTCGTGGTCTACAGACAACACGGGAGGCGCCGCCGGAGATCCGAATGTGAATTACTACGTGCGGGCAGGGGGAGACACGATGACGGGCGGACTGCTCATTCACTCTACGAACGATGGGAGCAAGACTATAGATGCAGGACTGTTGCTGGAAATTGCAGGGACAGCCTCCGGTCTTGTTCTCCATGCCCAGGATCTCCTCACTTCTTCCGGAGGTCTCATCGTGGAAGGTACCTCCACTTTCAATGGCGCAGCCGTCTTCGGTTCCACCCTCCGCCTCAACGGTACCACCTACACCTTCCCAACTTCCGATGGCTCCGCCTCCGGCAAAGTCCTCAAGACCAACAGTGCGGGGCAGCTTTCGTGGTCTACAGACAACACGGGAGGCGCTGCCGGAGATCCGAATGTGAATTACTACGTGCGGGCAGGGGGAGACACGATGACGGGCGGACTGCTCATCCACTCTACGAACGATGGGAGCAAGACCGTGGAGGCGGGAGTGCTGCTGGAGGTGGGCGGAGTGATGTCCGGACGCACACTGTTCGCACAGGATAAGATCACCTCAAGCGGCACATTGATCATAAAGTCCGGTACCCTCACCGGTTCCGGTGCGGCAACCATCCTCGCGGCAGAGCGCCAGACCGGTGCTTTCCTCTATGCATCGGGAACAGATGTCCTTGCGCTGAACAGTTACCAGGGCACGCAGAGCGGTGCAAATGCGCATATTGCCTTCGGCTACCGTGGCTACTTCGATGTCCAAATGTACCGTTCCGGACAGGCCGGTTCCGGGGAACTTGTGCTCAGGACGCAGAATAAGCGCACCGGTATGAACGCATTCCGCATTGTCAGTCAGCAGGGTTCTGCAAATAACAATGTGTTCCGCGTGACCACGGACGGACAGGTACGTGCCGATGGCAGCGTGAGTGGAGGCGGAGCAGACTATGCTGAGTGGTTCTATTCAGAGGGCGTTCTCGTGCAAGGAGAACTCGTCTGCATCGATGTCACACGCGACAATGCGGTCCGCCGTTGTGCAGATCCCGCGGACGGCAATCTTATGGGTGTGGTTTCGAGCCCTGAGCAGGCGGCGTTCGTCGGGAATGCTTTCTGGGGAATCGATGGTTTGCAGCCGCCGCACTACTACCTCATCGGCCTCCTCGGCCAGGTTGCTGCGAAGGTGACAGATGAGAACGGATCTATCCGCCCGGGTGATTCCCTCACTTCCGCCAGCCGCGACGGGTTTGCCCGCAGGGCGGACTCTGACGACCCGACTGTCGGCGTGGCACTGCAGGAGCATGAGAGCGGGGAGGGCACCATTAATGTGCTCATTGCGAGAAGGAATTCCTCTCTCACCGTCGAAACAGTGGAGCAGCAGGTACTTGAGACCGTTGCGGCTATGGAGATAGAAGATGAAGTGCAAATCCTGATTGCCGATGCGGTGGAGAACCTCTCGCTGGAGCAGGAGATATCCACGGAAGTGCAGCAACAGGTGGAGAATCTCGACCTCCTTGGTGCGGTACATGAAATCCTTGCTGCGGAGGCCGGCAGCCAGATATCTTTCTCCTCCGGCATCTGGATAGAACCGGTAACCTTCAGTGCGGAGGCGACATTCGCGCAGAGGATCCGCTCCACCGCAGAAGCGGTATTCGAGGAACACGTGCAGATGCTTGGTTCCGCTACTGTTTCTGGCTCATTCACGGCTCTGAGAGGCATGAAGACTTCGGAGCTTGCGACAGAGACGCTCACGGTGGAGAGCGGTGCACTCGTCGGCGGGTCACTCGCTGTGCAGAAAGCTTTGCTCACACAGACGCTCTCCGTCACATCGGATATGACAGTCGGCGGGACGCTCGTGGCGACATCCCTCGTTGCCGACCAGGCGCATGTCCGTGGCGATCTGCAGATCGGCGGCCGCCTTCTGCTCGCCGGGAGGGAAGTGGACTTGGACAAGTTTGTCATCGGAGGGTCGGGCTCTGTGGTGGAGATCGGGGAACTCACAGTACAGAGTGCGCTCTTCGTCCTTGGTGACATCACTATAGAGGGGCTCGCGCAGTTCCTGGGAGACGTCGAAGTTCACGGGACTCTCAGCGTCTCCGGTTCACTCGTCGTGAACCGCAACCAGGCAGGGTACGCAGTGATTCCTGTGACAGGGACGGGTGTCACCGTTGTTTTCAATCCGCCGTATGCGGGAGTAGTTCCGATCGTGAGTGCTTCTTCAGAGGAGCCGGTACTCTACGGCGTTTCCAGAGCGACACAGAGCGGCTTTACCATCAAGCTCGCACGTCCCGCCGAGAGAAACATCACCTTCTCCTGGCTCGCGCTCGTGTCTGAGCAGCCGCTCACAGTGACGGGGGCCACCAAGGCAGATTCCCTCGGTACGGGGGAGTTCCCGGTGGATGATCTCGGATACCCCTTAAGTTCCAGTGACATCTGGAACAAGTGTATCCGGAACCAGGCGCCTCTGGACATCACGGGGCAGCCGTTCAACTGCCGCCGCTACCACGACGATGACCTCTGGACGCATCCGGATCTCCTCGTGGAGTTCCTGTGGGATCCGGAAGCCATGACGAAGCTCATTCTGCCGGATGGCTATACCATGGTTGTAGTGATGGAGGAGCACATTGTTGAGGAGAACGTTGAAGAAACAGAGGAAACAGAAGAAACAGAGGATGTGAGTGGCTCCGGAAGCACAACCACCACCCAGGAGCAGCCGCCTGTCCTGAGCCCAGACGAAGGGTCCCCGGCTGCGGACAAAGGTGGTGATTCGGGATCAGGGAGCACCACGGGCGGGGGTGATGACACTGATGAAGACACAGGTTCCGGGAGTTCAGCGGGTGACAGTACCGGGTCAGGCAGTGCCACAGATGGAGGTGGTGATGCTGGTGGAGAGGACGAAAGCACTACTGGAGACGATTCCGGGGAGAATGCATCACAGGAGGAATCAGATGCAACAGGAGACGATTCTCAGCAAGGGCAGGCCACGGAAAGCCCGGAAGATGCACCCGGAGAGGCGGGTGCTGCTGAGGCTTCAAGTGGGCTGGGAGAATAGCGCTCTTGCCTTTTTGCCAGATTCTTCGTAGCCTACTTCTTGAATTATTTCACCTCTTACACCTCTTTCCCCTTACTCCAATGGAAGAAGTTGAATCTAAAGCAGCGCCGAAGAGTACCAGGAAGGCGCTGGTTGCCATTGCAATCATTGCCCTCGTGGCACTTGTGCTGGTGCTCGACATGCAGCGCCGTGAGGCCGAGAAGCAACTTAAGAGTCTCTCTGTACGTCTTGAGCAGCTTCAGACAGGCAATACCCAGCAGAACCGCGAGGCCGCGCAGCGTATTGTCAACGAAGTGCGCAAGCTCATTGCCATTCCCGACGACGTAGAACCGACGGTGGCGACCATCATCGACGTCGAGACGCTCCGCCAGAGGAACCCGTTCTACAACAAGGCTGAGAACGGCAATCACCTCATTGTGACTGCAGAGCGCGCTATTCTCTATGATTCAGAGAAGAAGATTATCATCGATGTTGTGCCTGTGCAGGTACAGCAGACGCAGCCGGCTCCCACCGGTGATGTCACTGCAGGCGGTGAGGCGGCACCGGCGCCAGTGGTCGAGGGCGGCGGAGAACAGCAGTAGAAAAGAGCAAGCAACTTGCAAAGAGAAGGGGGCGAAAGCCCCCTTTTTTCTGTATTCAGTATGGAGTATGCAGTATTGAGTATTGTTTCTTTAGCATTGGGTACCTGAGTACTTGTGTGCTTCATACTCCATACCAAATACTCAATACCCAAATACTGGACAGCCTTTTCTCGCATGGAGGAAAAGGCTACAGTATTCCCCTTTATGCATCAGCATCATGCCAGCAGAGGGTATCCGCTCCTGCCACTCGTAGGTGCGCTGCTTCTGGCAGGCATACTCGGCTACCTCATTGGCCGGACTATCGCGGTGCGTGCGGCATTCCGGCCGTCACCGGTACTCGTGCGGGAGCGGGCACGTCCCCTGGAGCCGACTGTTGTGCTGGAGGGTGTACGAGATGGAAAAGTCATTGGTTCAGTGAAAGGTGAAGTGCGTTTATGGATAGGAGAGGAGCAAGTATTTCCGGATGAAGAGGGGCAGTTTGCAGCGGAACCCGGTCCGCTTCTCGTGAATGATATCAGTGTTCTCGTTCCGGAGGGCATGCAGTTTGTCGCTTCGAAACGCGGTGAAAAATACTATCCGGTCCGCTCAGGTGAAGCACAGCGCATTGCACTGGAAAACCGGGTGTACTTTGAGAGTGCGCTTCAGGCTGAGGAAGCGGGGTACAGGCGCTGAGGAAGGGATGAGAATAATAGGGATGAGGAATTAGAATATTAGGAAGGCACCCAAGTCCCAAGGAATCTAAGGAACCAAATCAAAAGGAGCCCGTTCCTAATATTCTCATTCCTAATACTCTGATCCCTATTATTCTCATGCATGCACTCCAAGGAGCACGATGAATATGGCGCAGAGACCCATGAGGCCGTAGGCGAGGAATTGTCCGACAAACCGCAGTGACGGAGGTGCGTGTTCTATCCCGTAGGCTATGCAGTATGCAGCGGGAACTGCGACGAGCGGTATGTAGCGGAAATCCTGGTTTGAACTATAGGGATGTGTGTAGCGGAAGTAGAGGAGAGAAGCGAGCAGCCCACAGACAGTGAGCCAGAGGGGCAGTGTCTCAGAGCGCTGCATGTGGAAACTCATCCATCCTCCGGCAAAGAGGTAGAGAATGAGGAAGCAGACAATGAGCAGAATACAGCTTCCGAGGAATCCGATCTGTCTTCCAAAATTCCACTCGCCGAAGAACACGGTCTTCAGAAAGCTTTCCCAGAAGAATTGCCGTCCGCTCCTGTCATCCCAGTTATTATTAAAAGGGCGTGCAATGAGACGCTGGGGAGAGAACGCAAGGAAGTTCGCAAGGGAGTTTTCGACGACGAGACCGGAGTTCATAGGACTGCTCATGATAGTGGCAGGCCGCTCTCTCATGCGGAGCGAGATTGTGCCTCCGAGGAGTGTCCCGAGAATGAGCAGGAGGATCACGCCCATGTGAATCTTGCGCGGGAATGTATGGTGCCGTGTTGTCAGGAGGCAGAGGACTGCAACAGCGAGGAGCGCGATGGGTGTGAGTTTCGTGAGCAGGGCGACGCCCAGTACGACACAGAGGATGTACCAGTCACGTTCAGATCCCCGCTGCCACCAGCGCAGGAGCAACCCGAAGGCAAGGAAGGAGAGAAGATACGCGAGAGCGTCGTTGTTGATTCTGCTTGAGAGGAAAATGAGCCCGGGGAGCGTGGCCAGGAGGCCAGTGAATAGCAGGAGCACCTTCTGATTTTGTTTTTCCCGGAGGAGGAGTTTCCCTATCCAGATGCCGAGGAGGAAAACGCCGATGGCGGAGAGCAGAGAGAAGAAACGAATGTCATTGAGTTGGGAGACGAACGGGCGACCGATGAGGCCTGTGGCATGCATCCAGATGGCAGAGAGCAGATAGTAGAGAGGTTGCTGGTGTGTTTCCCATCCTGTGCCTGCAGCGGGAATCATCCAATAGTTCAGGATGTGCATGATGTACTCTATGTGACCGTTCATGTCGTACGCGCGCTCGAAGAACGGCGTGTAGGAGAAATACAGCATACGGAGGGCTACGCCGCCGAGTAGTGCGTATTGCAGTGGTGCTCTGATGCCGAGACGTGGTCCCAGTATTTTCAGGAGTGCTGATCCATACCACAGGACGAGCACGAGGAAGAGGAGGTGGAGCCAGAGGAGATTCGACGGTATCGGGTACAGGCGAATCCCCACCGGTGCTCTGGTATTTGTGAGATGGAAGCGGACAGTGTGTTCACCGGTGCGTTCGGCCGAGTCCAGGTCTATTTCCAGTCCTCTTATGCTTACGATAGAGATCTGCTTTCCATTGAATTCAGCAGACGTGGGTTCTGCGTAGCATGCGGGGAGCAGATGTTCCTCAGCCGGGATGCCATCGATTATCAGGCTTTCCAGACAATTCTGTGATTCGATGTAGTAGGTCGTAGGGGAGAGGGATGTTCTGCGGAGAGTAAGTTCGAGAACAACAGACTTCTGGTTTTCCACGAGGAGAGGGCCACTCAGTGCCAGAGGGTGCATTGTTCCGTCCGGTGTTTCGTACATAGCGCTGGTCCATCGTGGTGTGAGGATGAATCGCACAACGAGGAGACAGCAAAACAGTACGAGGAAGACGATCGTTTTTGCGGCTATCCTGTGTGCATGGAGCGCATTGTTCATCAGTGCTGACTGTACGTTCCGCTCAGAAGACAGTAAAGATATTTGCGTTTGCGTTGCCGATATGTTTCTGTGTACACATCTATTTTTGTGACATTTTCTCATGGAGTTTTCCCTTGTTCTTCCCTGCTTCAATGAAGAGCAGAACATTGAGCGCACGGTCCGTGATGCAGTTTCCTGGTTCCGGAAGGAGGGCATAGACGGGGAGATTGTCGCTGTGGATGATGGTTCAGCGGATGAGACGGGTGCCATCATTGATCGGCTTGCAAAGGAGTTTCCATTTGTCCATCCTCTGCATCACAAAAGGAACGGAGGGTACGGTGCGGCGCTGCGCAGCGGCTGCAACGCCGGAAAGAAGAAATACATCGGGTTCATGGACAGCGACGGGCAGTTCCGTGCAGGACAGTTTACGGAACTCCTCCGCCGTCTCCCGGAGTACCGCATTGTTGCGGGGGTGCGCACGGAGCGTGCGGACCCATGGAACCGCAAGCTTAATGCCTGGTTGTACGGACGTCTGGTACGTTTGGTGCTGGGGGTGAAGAAGCGCGACATCAACTGTGCTCTCGTGGTGTTTGAGAAGTCGCTCTGGCCTTCTATCTGCCCTCAGTTCGCAACGGGGGCGCTCTTTTGCGGGGAGATGTATTATCGCCTGAGGAGGGAAGGCGTATCGCTCTGCCAGGTGGGAGTCCAGCACTTTCCACGCACTGCCGGGAAGTCGACGGGTGCGAATCCGTTCGTGATTCTCCGCATGCTCAAGGAACTTCGTGAGTTGAGGAAGGATGTTTGTGGTAGTGAGCAGAAGAGCTAGCTCATTCTCTGGACATTGGGCAATCGCGGGGTGAAACAAGCAGTTTGTTCCGTTCGCATTCCACGCAGTGCATGTCCCAGAGTTTGATGATGTCACGCCTCTCGAATTGTTTCTCGGTGAGCGGCAGATTGTACGTGAGAGGACGGTAGAATTGGAAGGAGACAAAAACCAGCATCCCAAAGACAAGAAGACCTGTTCTGCGTGCGTGGTCAGTGCACTTCCACCGGCCGATTGTCTGCACTTCCATGTACACAATGCTAAACAGCAGGAAGCTGAAGAGGAGGGGGATGAAGTAGTGGTACAGGTACATCACCCTGGACAGACGGGAGACGGCAATCATGTACGAGACATAGAGACCGAGGAAAGTGAGAAGAAGATAACGGTTCTTCATGCGGGACTTGAGCGGGTGGAGGAAAGATGTGAGAACCAATGAGGTCCCCACGACAATTCCAATGAGGCCGGCAAGCCATCCGACGGGGTTCGGGACGAGGTAGAGGTATGCGTAGCTCCCGTTGTTCGCCGTTTCCCAGCGGTAGTTGATCGTGCGGCCGCCGAACGGCCAGAAGAAGAACGGGCTTCCGTTCTCATCGGGTTTGCAGAGATCGAGCTTAGGCACTCCTCCCGAGTAGTGCCTCATGAATTTCATGGAATCTCTCCACATGATGGGGAAGGAAGTGAGGGACTTGTTTTTCCCTTCTCTGAGGATTTGGATGTACTCTTCCGATGCTTTGTAGTACCCGCCGCCGGCGAGATCTGTCTGGACGGTGGACGCGATAGAGAAGTGCAATTGCCAGATGCCCACGTACACGGTGAGGCAGCTTACGAATGTGAGTATGACGAGCCAGGCCATCTGTTTTATCCGCGGGTAGAGGGGTACGAACAAGGCGGGGATGAGGAGGATCATAATGAGCCCCAGCACTTTGGTGGCGAGCACGAGCCCGAGGTTGATGCCGAAGAGGAGGGCGCAGGAGTAGAAGAGGCGTGGATGGTCTTTCCACCGAAGCATCAGCAGGAAGAGCAGCATCATTGCGATGCAGAAGAAGAGCATGGGTGGGTCCAGCATCGCTCCTCTGTTATGGACAATGAGGGCGTTATCAAAGACATAGAGAAAACTCAGCATCGTTGCATTCAGCCAATCTTTCACGAGGAGCAGGAAGATCCAGAGCATGAGGGGTGCGGCAAGCCAGCTGAAAAACACGGGGAAGAAGCGGAACCCTTTGAACGAGAAATCCGGCGGGACGGTTCTTCCGTAATCGGCGTGGATCGTCTGGTCATCCAGTGCATTTGCGTCGGTCAGTACTTCTCCCAGGGCAATGAGCATTTTCCCCAGAGGGGGGTGAGGTTCCATGAAGAAAATGCCGTTCATGTACTTCTGCGCGCTGGGTATGTGGTAGTTTTCGTCCCAGAAATAGCTCGCCGGGGTCGCATAGTTGTGGACGTACGTGAAATAGGAGAGGAGGAGGATGAATCCTGTGAACAGAAGCCCTTTCCGCAGAGAGGACTTCTTCTGTGAACCTCTGTTGGACATGGCGGCATTCTACTGGTGCCTCTCGTGTGTATCAACTTTGTTCATTTTGGAGACGTTTTTTTCCATTATGAGGTGGCAGGGGATCTCGCAACGGTTTCGCAGGGTGCGTGCGGCTTCGCTGTCGTTTGTTTGCTCTCTTCAGAAACCTTTGGTTCTGCTGGTATCGCAGAGTCGTCGTGAGAGACTATGCAGAAAGGTGCGGGGGGAAAAAGAGTTGCGCAGAGGAAAGCGATGATGTGGATGGACAAGAATATGAAATATATGTGGTAGCACTATAAATATATTTTTGCCTTTCAATTGCGAGTGCTACCATTCGCCTAATGGTATCTCGCAATCTAGTTGGCAAAGTGATGGTGGGTCTCTTCCTGGGGGCGGTGCTTGGCATCGTGAGTTACACCAGCTTCTACCAGTCGCCTGCGCTGCGCAGTATGACACTGCGGTACTTGGCGACGGCTAGTGGGAATCCTTATCCTTGTGGTTACGAATGTCCATGGGGTCAACACTGTAACGAATCTAATGGGAATTGTGAGAATGATGTTATTAATGTGTCCAGCGGGGGTGACACCTGTGGGGGGAGTTGTCTTGCTTGTGAGATTTGTGTCGTAGGTACTTGTTCTGATAACTGTACTGCCCCTGAGGCCTGTAATCCATTTTCTGGCGCATGTGAGCTTCCTAATGTCTCCTCCTCCGTCTCCTCCGCCTGTGCTGATTGTAATTCCGACTGTAATGGTGATGGCGTTTATGGTGATAATACTTGCGGGGATTGCGTGAATGGTTGTGCGGCGTGTGTA
>DATDVK010000090.1:0-6692 GCA_035290085.1 Candidatus Peribacteraceae bacterium | reverse complement strand
ATCTGTATTCTGTGGAGCTACCTGATTGTTGACCCCACCCTTCAGAAACTCCACATGGACCTGCTGCGCATTTCCCTGCCCGGCTTCTCCGGGATGGATGCAATGAGCATCATCATCGGCCTCATCGAGAGCATTGTCTATGGCCTCATCGTTGGAGCCGCCATTGCCTCCAGTTTGAATATCTTCGCACAGAAGCAACAGTGATCACACTGGCCATGTTCCCCATTCTCCTCATCGCATACTACCGGCTTGCACTTTCAGAAGAACAATCGTGCAGAAAAAAACTTGGCAGGGAATATGAAGAATATCTCAAGAAAATCCCCAGACGTTTTATCCCCAACATTCCCCCATTTTAAGCATGAACAACCGCATCACACTCACCGTCAACGGCATGGGTTCCGATCACTGCGCCGGAGTCGTGAAGAAGGTCATTGAATCCTTCGGAAGCGTACAGGAAGCGCAGACAAGCTTCGCGAACAGGGAAGCAACGATCGTCTTCAGACACAACGATGCGGAACTCGGCGATATTTTGAAGGCCATCCAGAATGCCGGATATGAGCCTGTGCCGCCCAAGGGAAAAACGGAAAATGCCCCCACGTCTGTACGGCTGCATATCGAGGGCATGGGATCGGATCACTGTGCCGGAGTCGTAAAGAAGGTCATTGAATCCTTCGGCACCGTAGAGAGAGTGGAAACGAGCTTCGCCAATAAGGAAGCACACATTGTGTTCAAACCGGGAGCTTCGGTCAGCACCAGGGAGATCCTCGATGCAGTGAGAAAATCCGGCTATGAACCATCGGTCATATCGGAGAAAGAGACCGGAAGCCATGATGATGCCGACCAGCGTTCCCTCGCACTCCTCAGGAACAAGGTGACGGTGGGCGGCATCCTTTCCGTCATCATTCTCGGCATCGTCTATGCGCCGCTCTTCAGAATGGAGATACCGGCGAATACATCGAACATCCTCCAACTGATCCTCACGCTCCCGATCCTCTTCTGGACGGGGGGAAAGATCTTCTCGGGAGCGTATGCCAAGGCAATGCGGAAGATCGTCGACATGGATACCCTCATCGCTCTCGGAACGGGTGCAGCGGTGCTCTATTCCCTCGTTGCAACGTTTCTACCGCAGCTTCTTTCACAGAGCGGCATTGCACCCGATGTCTACTACGACACCGCAGCCGTCATCATCACGCTGATCCTTCTCGGGAAATATCTTGAAGAACGGGCGAAGAAAGGAACATCGGAAGCCATCCGCAAGCTCCTCGGTCTCCAGCCAAAGACCGCCCGCGTCCTCCGCAATGGCACTGAAATTGATATCCCCGTTGCCGAGGTACAGCCCGGTGACATCCTGCTCGTAAGACCCGGAGAAAAAATTCCCGTCGATGGTGAACTCATTGATGGATCTTCCGCTGTCAATGAGTCCATGGTAACCGGAGAGAGCATCCCCGTTTCCAAGCATCCGGGAGATACCGTCATCGGTGCAACAATCAACGAGACAGGAAGTTTCAAGATGAAAGCAACCAAGGTCGGAGCGGATACCGTCCTCGCGCACATCATCGACATCGTGAAAAAAGCACAGGCCAGCAAAGCACCCATCCAGCGGCTGGCCGATCAGGTTTCCGCCGTCTTCGTGCCTGTCGTGATCGTGATCGCCCTTCTCTCTTTCGGAGCATGGCTCTTTTTCGGAGGCGGTGCGAATGCCTTCACATCAGCGCTCGTTGCCGCCGTCTCTGTCCTCATCATCGCCTGCCCCTGCGCCCTCGGTATCGCAACGCCGACCGCCGTGATGGTAGGTACGGGAAAGGGGGCGGAACACGGCATTCTCATCAAAGATGCTGCAGCGCTGGAGAATGCGCACAAGGTAACAGCAGTGATATTCGATAAGACAGGAACACTGACGGAGGGCAAGCCACGGGTGACAGATATCGCCATGGCAGAAGAATTTACGCAGGAAGACGTGTTGCCGCTAGTACTTGCGATTGAGAAGCAATCCGAACATCCGCTTGCACAGGCAATTGTTGTCGATTTCAAAGAAAAGGGGCTGCAAGAATACGAGTCGACAGATTTCCAGGCTCATCGAGGAAAGGGGGTATCTGCAACAGTGAATGGCAAGCCTGTTCTCGTGGGAACGCAGCGATTCCTCTCGGAGCAGGGCATCATGCGCTGCGCAGAACTCGATGGGAAGGCGAAAGTCTTGGAACAAGAGGGGAAGACGGTGGTATTCATCGCAATCGGGAAAAAGCCAGGCGCCATCATCGCCATCGCCGATACCCTGAAACCGAATGCCTTTGAAACAGTGAAAGAGCTCAGAAAACTCGGCATCGAGCCGATCATGATCACCGGAGATAACGAGGACACAGCGAAAGCGATTGCGAAGCAGGCCGGCATCGAACGGGTGTTCGCCCGCGTGCTGCCTGAGGAGAAAGCGGAGAAAGTGAAAACGCTGCAAGCGGAAGGGAAAATCGTTGCCATGGCGGGAGACGGGATCAACGATGCTCCGGCTCTCGTGCAGGCAGACATCGGTATCGCCATGGGATCCGGCACCGACGTTGCGATGGAATCCGCAGGGATGACGCTCCTCAGGGGGGACATCAGCAAAATCCTGCAGGCACTGAGACTCTCGCGGTCCACGATGCGCGTAATCAAGCAGAACCTCTTCTGGGCATTCGCCTACAACACCCTGGGAATTCCCATCGCTGCCGGCGTGTTGTACCCCTTCACCGGCCTCCTCCTGTCGCCGGTCATCGCTTCGGCTGCCATGAGCTTCTCCTCGCTCTCGGTGGTCCTCAATTCCCTGAGACTGAAACGCATACACCTCTGAAACCTTTTATTTTTTCACCTCGGAGTACATGTCACCCCGCCTCATTCTCGAAATAGCATTTGCCGTCATCATCGTAGGTTTCCTCATCGTGGACTTGGGAATTCTCAACCGCAAAGCACACGCGATCTCAGTCCGCGCCGCAGCGTGGCAGACCATATTCTGGATCACCATTTCGGTGATCTTCGCCGGATGCATCTTCTTCTTTTATGATGCGACGAAAGCCATGGAATTCCTGAGCGCGTATGCAACCGAAAAAATGCTCTCGGTCGATAACCTGTTCGTCATACTGCTCATCTTCAGCTATTTCTCGGTGGAGGAAAAATACCAGCACAGAGTGCTCTTCTACGGGATCCTCGGCGCCATCATCATGCGCGCGATCTTCATAGGACTGGGATCGGTGGTGGTGGCCATGTTTCACTGGATACTCTACATATTCGGAGCCATGCTCGTCTACGCAGGCATCAAACTGTTCTTCGAGAAAAAGGAGGAACACGTCGATTTCCGCAAGAGCAAAATATACCGCCTCGCGCACCGGATGTTTCACTTCAGCAGCAACCACCACGGCGGGCATTTTGTGGTACGGGAACAGGGGAAACTCTTCTTCACTTCGCTCTTCCTCGTCATGATCATCATCGAATGGACGGACCTTGTCTTCGCGGTTGATTCCATTCCTGCTGCCTTCGCCATCTCCCAGGACCCCTTCGTCATCTACACATCGAACATCTTCGCCATTCTGGGCCTGCGGGCGATGTTCTTCCTCCTCGAAGCCGTCATCCACAAATTCCACCATCTCCAGAAAGGACTCTCCCTGGTCCTCTTCGTAATCGGGGCAAAGATGCTCCTCGTCATGTTCGGCATTCACATCTCTTCCGCCGTTTCCTTCGCAGCCGTCATGACTTGTCTCCTCGGTTCGATCCTTCTCTCGGTCCTCTTCCCGAAGAAATTCTAGACGGTGTCCGGTAACAATGTGTGATGCCAACGCCTCCTGTATATGTACCTACAATCCAGGGAGTATCATTAATACATGCTTCAACGCTTCTCCATCTGGATCACGTTCGACCTGCTCCACCATGTGCCAGAAACGCATCTCGGGGAGAGCGCGTATTTCTTCATCTACGAAAACATCAAAATCTTCCTGCTCCTGGTGCTTTTGACACACTTTGCTGGCCTGGTGCGGTACTACCTGCCCGTGCAGAAGATGCGCACATTCCTCGAAAAAAGACGCTTGTTTGGAATGGATTATTTCTTTTCGTCTCTCTTCGGAGCCATCACACCATTCTGCACATGCTCTTCCATCCCACTCTTCATCAGCTTCATTGATGCAGGAATCCCGCTGGGATTGACATTCGCCTTTCTCATCACTTCTCCGCTGATCAACGAAGTCGCCATTGTGCTCTTCATCTCGGCATTCGGATGGAAGATCACTGCCCTCTACATAACGCTCGGGATGCTGTTGGGAATGATTGGAGGATTCCTCATAGGAAAAATGAAGATGGAGAATGAAATCGCAAAAGATATGAAGATGGGAACCTGCCAATGCAAAAGAAATGATGGCAGAAGAGTGAGTCCATTGCTCTTTGCTTCCCGCGACGCCTGGGCGATTACAGGAAAAGTGATGCCGTATGTCCTCATAGGTGTTGGAGTGGGAGCGGCAGTACACGGGTACATCCCCGAGGGATACTTTGAAAGTATCCTTTCAGGAAACAATATTTGGGGCGTACCCCTCGCCGTTGTGATCGGAATCCCCCTCTACGCAAATGCAAGCGCGGCCATCCCGATCATGTCCGCTCTCGTAGAAAAAGGAGTTGCCCTCGGCACTGCCATCGCATTCATGATGGCAATTGTGGGCCTCTCCCTCCCCGAGGCGCTCATTCTCAAGCGTGTGATGAGCTGGAAGCTGCTGGGAATATTCTTCGGAACCGTCACCGCAGCGATTATCTGCATCGGCTACGCACTGAATGTGCTGCTTCCCTAGAGTGCAGGCACCTTCCTTCGACTAAACCCATTCCCGTATACTGGGAATCCCTTCCCCCCATCATCTATGCCCATGCTCAAGGAATTCCGCGACTTCGCCATGAAAGGCAATGTCGTCGATATGGCAGTCGGCATCATCATCGGCGCAGCCTTCGGCAAGATCGTGAGCTCGCTCGTGAACGACATGCTGATGCCCGCCATCGGGCTCCTCGTGGGAAAAGTGGATTTTAAAACGCTCGCCTTCGAGATCGGCAGCACCAAAATAGCCTACGGCATGTTCATCCAGTCCGTTGTGGACTTCGTCATCGTTGCATTCTGCATCTTCATCATCGTAAAACAGATGAACTGCTTCAAGAAGCCCGTACCGGCAGCCGTACCAGCTGAACCACCGGCTGAAGTGAAGCTTCTCACGGAAATCCGGGATGCGCTGAAGTCGAAATAAGTCTGCATTCTTTCCGCGCTGCAATGCCGTCGTTTCCCTTACGGAGGCTCCTGTAGCCTGTAAAACACCGAAAGGAGTGCACAACTAGACAAATACTATAACTTTGGTATTTTGGGATTGCTTGCGCCCTGAACTTCCATCAACCTCCGAGCCTGTCTACTCTCAAACACAGTCTCCTCCTTCCTCCCGGAAACCATGAGGCAGGAACATGCCAGTGATACCGGGGAAAGGTCTCCCGGACGTTCGGCGAGGAGAAAGCAGCCTCTCCCTATTTCCAGAGAACAGTGGACAGCTCTCGTTGCAGGATGCGATGAGGAAGGAGCAACACAATTTGAACCGCTGGTGAACCCCTACGGGACAGACAGCCCCAATGCTGCGGAAGTTCTCCCTTCCGCTCTCACGAAGATGGAAGCCCAGCACATCCTCGACGGGCGCGGGGGAGACAGGGCTGCGGCAATGGCCATGCAGTTCATCCGCCCCTTCACTGCGTTCACTCCCAAGGATCCGGAAAGCTGGCGGTTCCCGGCGGATTTTCGGGATGTCCCGAAATGCGAAGCACTCGTTCGGTTTCTCATCACCGATGAACGTGAGCATGTGCACGTGCTCCTTGCCAGGCATCTCCTCTCGAAAGCGGTGATGGGCGATCCGGATGCGCTGCGCGCGCTCTTCCGTGCGACGTACACCGAGGCGCTCGCTTTCCAGCGCCGGTGCAAGAATTTCTCGGGAGGTGCGCATGTTCCTGTTGTTTCCATGAACATCTCCGCGAATCTCATTGAAAAACATCCGGAGGTTCTCCAAACTTTCCATGAGGCGGTGTGCGAAGCCGGCCTGCAGGGGAAGAAACTGCAGGAACTTGAGCTTCTGGAGTGGGGGGATCTGAAGGATTTTACAAAATTGCTCCATCGTCTCCGGGATCTCCTCGAAGAGGGGACGGCAACCATCGCCCTCGACGATTTCTCGCAGACTGCAGTGGGGCTGGGCGAACGGCTCAGGCAGGTATTTGATTATCTGCCGGATGCGGGGATGACGTCCGTGAAGGTTGGCGGGGGCGAGACAAAGTCTTATCTGCGTGGAGAGAAAAGCAGTGAGGATCCGTTTTTGATTGCTGCACAAGCAGCGGCTGACTGCAGAGCGCGGCTGGTTGTGGAAGGATTTGAAGGCATAACCATGGATGAAGTCACACACTTGCGCAGTACTCTCGTGACGCGTCTCTGTGTGCTCCATCGTCATCTACGGTGCAGTTTCCAGGGGCCGGCGGTGCGCAACCAAAACGGGCGATCACACGCAGCAGCAAGCAAGGCAAAGCAGAAGAATTAGGTAGTGTTCACATATCAACACTGACGAAGGTGCCAACCGTACTTCCCCTCCCGGCGGGAGGGGATTGAGGGGAGGGGGTACACTGCTGGTTTTTGCATGTAAAAAAGCTCCGTACCCCCTCTCCCTCACCCTCTCCCC